>JAKQEK010000466.1 GCA_029558535.1 Bacteroidota bacterium
TCCTAAACCTTTTATCTTTCAACTTTTTAAACTTTTAAACTTTTTCACTTCTCAACTCCTCCACTTCTCCACTCCTACCCCTTTTATCTTTCAACTTTATAAACTTTAAAAACTTTTAAACTTTTGCTTTGGATTAAAAAATTACTATTGTGAATAATAATAAATTTTTTATTTGAATTTATGATAATCTCCTCGTTCTCTTTTTTGATATTTCAGCTCTTCAGCTACAGTATCTGCGAATCGTATGAAAAAGTCTAAATGATTTTTGGCTAAATAATTTTTTGCTTCATCAGATCCCTGGCAGGCCATTGCTATAATCATGTATGTTTGTAAATTATGTTGATTTAACCAGTCAAGTGCATCTTTATCTCCATCGATAGCATCTGATAACAAAGATAATTCTAAAAAACCGTATTTTAATAGCCACTGATATGCATCTTCGTCTGCCCTTATCGCACTAGCAAATGCAGCTATTTCGGGATAACCATTTTCTATTAAAAAATTAAGAAATTCCTTTTTCCCAGATATGGCTTGCTCCATAGCCAATAATATCCTAATGTCATAATCCCATAAATATTTCATTTGTCGCATATAAATTCATTTTTTATGTAGCATTATAATAATAGTAAAAAAATTAAATTATGCGTAAATTTTTATTTCACAGTTTACTTTATCTTGCAATTTAGTTTTAATCTCTTCTAATTCTGCAAAAGTTAATTTTTCTAAATTATTTGCTGGTGTAGGACGATCTATCACATAGAGCATCCATATTTTAGGATTTATCTTATTGATAGCAGCTACTAGAGCATTTAGAGATTCTTCGCTAGTATTATCTATTTTTGTCTCATTATATTTACTACGTAGTAATAATGTTTGTATTATTTTATTTGAAACCGATAAATTTGCGTAATTCTCTATTATAGTTTGAATATTAATTTTATACATTGGTCGATTAATTATTTCAAACTCCTGCTGTATAGCACTATCTAATTTCAGTATTGGTTGATCTATTATTGATAAAGCTTCTTGCACTTGAGATAAATGAAGCATACTTCCATTAGTTAATACAGTTAATTTAGCATTAGAGAAATATTTATCCCTCAATGAAATAGTTTGTCTCACTATTGTTAAAAACCCAGGATGTAGAGTAGATTCTCCATTACCAGAGAATGTTATAGAATCTAAATTTATGTTTTTATCTTTTAGTTGTTTTAAATGATCTTCTAAAATATTTTTGAAAGTTTCACTATCGATAAAATTATTTGAGGTGAACTCTTGAGTCCATCCACATTCGCAATATAAGCAATCAAATGAACATATTTTTTCGTTTGTAGGAATAATGTTTATGCCAAGAGAATTGCCTAACCTTCGACTTTTTACAGGTCCATAAATGATTTCATGAAATAATGAAGGTCCCATGATTTTATTTTGGCAAATTATCTTCTAATATTTTATTCACTTTATCAAAGTGTTCATTATATAAATTTAAAAAATTATCAACAGCTTCATTAATTTGTTTAGCATGCTGATGTCTTAGTTTTTTACGTTCTACTTTAGCAGTAGCTTTAGGTAATCTTTTATATCTATGAGATGGATTAGTGATGACGTTTTTCACTTCATTCATTTTATTTTGTACCTCTTCACTTAGCTTATAAACTTCCTCTGCTTTGTTGTCATCTTTTACCACTAATGTTGTGAAATAAGCATTAGCTACAAAAAATTCTTCCCAATACTTTAAGTTTTTCTTTAAATTTCTAATCTTTGCCATAATATTTGACTTTAATAATTAATAAAAATTTTTTGCAAAATTAAAGATTTTAATTGAAATGAAGTAAAATAAATCATAGAAAAAATATTTGAGATAAAATAAATTTTATATATTTTTGCTGTTTATTAATATTTATGCAAGAGCAAAAACAATGGATGGTAGTATATACTAAATATCGTTGCGAAAAAAAACTTTATCAGCAGCTTAAAGACGATGGCTATGAAGTAGCTTTACCTCTATATACAACCATTAGACAGTGGAGTGATAGAAAGAAAAAAATTCAACTTCCACTAATTAATTGTGTAGTTTTCATCAAAACAAATACAAATGAAATATATAATATTTATGATTATCCCTTGGTTAAAGGTATTTTAAAAGAATTTGGTAAGCCAGCTATAGTGAGAGATGAAGAAATTAAAAACCTAGAAATCATCGCCAATCAATGGGATGATGACCTAATCCAAAAAAATAATAATATACAATATCACATTGGAGATTTTGTAGAAATCATAAATGGACCATTTAAAGGACTTACTGGCATTTTAGTAGAAACAAATAATAAAAATCGTGTGGTTATACAAATAAAATCATTAAACGTTGAATTTTCGATTAATATCTCAAAATATCAAATAAAATAATTAATTAACTATATAAATATCAATATTTTATAAACTAAATAAATATTTTTATAAAATATTTATTTGATTATTCTAAAATTAAATTATATTTTTGCATTTTCAAATTTATTTGATTTACATAGTAAGCATATTCTCTATGTAGAATGTGACTTACATAAGCGAAGCTGTGGGAAAATAACAAACAACTGACAACATACAACTGACAATGGGCAACGGACAGCAAAAAGAGAATGGATAAGTTTAGATTTTTAAATTGGAAAGTATATAATGATGCTAAATTATTATTTAATATAATTTTAGGTTTTGTAAATAAATTGCCTAAAGAATATCGTTTTGAAATTGGTAATCAAATTATTAAAGCAAGTTTATCAGTTGTTTTAAATATAGCAGAAGGTAGCGGTAAATCTACTGATAAAGAATTAAATAGATACTTTGATATAGCTTTAGGATCTTTATATGAAGTTGTAGCTATTTGCGATATAATGAAAAATAATGATTTCATTACAAAAAGTGAATTCGATAGTGCATTCAAACTAATAAATGATATTTCAAATCAAATCGGGGGCTTTAAGAAAATTTTATAATTAACCTACAACTGACAACTGACAACCTACAACGAACAACAAAAAATATTTCCATTTTGCATTAAATTTAGTGAAAAAAAGAAATGAATTACATTGATTTTAAAAATAAATTTATTAATCTTGGTTGCTTTAATATCAATCAAATATACGCATTTTATCCTGATTTTAATAGAAATAATCTGACATATTGGCAGAAAAAAGGTTGGCTCATTTATCTGTGTAATGGTTTTTATGCTTTCCCTGAATTAAAACAAGAAATAAATTCTCAATATTTTTTAGCAAATAAAATATATAAGCCTTCTTATGTTAGTTTGCAAGCGGCATTATCTAATTATGAAATCATCCCTGAGTCTGTTGTGCAAATAACAAATATTACTACACTTAAGACTAAATCTTTTGAAAATGATTTTGGACAATTTTACTATAAAAGTATAAAATCATAAAAAATAAATGAACCTCACCCTCATCGCCGGAGCACGTCCAAATTTTATGAAGATTGCCCCTATTATCCATGCTATTCAAAAAGCACAACAGGGCGGCATAAACATCCATTATCGATTGGTGCATACAGGGCAACACTACGACGTGAATATGAGTGAGACGTTTTTCGAAGAACTTGATATCCCACGTCCGGATGTAAATTTAGGATGCGGCGGCGGCACTCAGGCAGAACAAACGGCAGCCATAATGATAGCTTTCGAAAAGGACCTGATGGCGAACCCGACAGATCTGGTTATTGTGGTAGGGGATGTAACTTCAACGATGGCTTGCAGCATCGTGGCAAAAAAAATGAATACGAAAGTTGCTCACGTGGAAGCAGGAATCAGAAGTTGGGATTTAACCATGCCGGAAGAAATAAACCGTATGGTCACAGACACCTTATCCGATTATTATTTTACCACTTCCGAAACGGCAAACCGTAATCTTAGGAATATAGGCGCAAGGGAGGATAAAATTTTTTTTGTTGGCAATGTGATGATTGATACACTGCTTGCCAATATGCACCGTTTCAGGAAACCCGATTTCTTTGATCGGTTGCAATTGGAGAATGGAAATTATCTTGTATTGACTTTACACCGTCCCGCCAATGTGGATGAAGCAGATAAATTAAGAAAGCTGTTATCGGAAATCGTAAATAATGTACAAGGATCGCCTGTCGTTTTTCCCATTCATCCCCGTACGGCAAAGATGTTTTCCGACTTAAATATGGTTATAAACAATTTATATACAGTGGAACCTCTGGGTTATTTGGAATTTAATTATCTTGTACAGCATTCCAAAGCCGTCATTACCGATTCGGGCGGCATTACCGAAGAAACCACAGTGATGGGTATTCCATGCCTCACTTTAAGAGATAACACAGAACGCCCAGAAACCTGTACCATAGGAACAAACGAACTGATAGGAACCAACCCTTCGAATATCAAACCAGCACTCGACAAACTTTTTGCCGGCAGATGGAAAAAAGGCGGCATCCCTCCTTTGTGGGACAGCAAAGCAGCAGAAAGAATCGTTAACATATTATCCACTATTTTGTAATTTATGGTGGCTTGGTTAAAAGGGGGCGCCCTTGATAAAGTCTTTAAATGATTTTATTCATGATAGTGTGGATATTTCAATCATATTAAGCCATACTGCTCAGCCATACTATATTAATTCTGAAAGCTGAAACATCATAACCTCTTCATGGGTTTTAACTACCCAGTTGGTTTACCTTGCTTACTCATTAACAGATACTGGTAAAGCAAGGTAATCCCTTGGCAATTACTAGAAATATTCTGTTCAAAAGTGAAGAAAAGGAATGGTAAAATAAAATGAAGAGAATTTATTAAGTAAATTGGGAAAATTGCCACAGGAAAAATTCGATGCTGTCATCCTGGCCGTAGCACACGACCAGTTCAAGGAGATCGACCTCGAAGTCCTCAAAAATGGCCACACAGTAATTTACGACGTAAAAGGAATACTGCAAGGCAATATTGATGGAAAACTGTAAAATAAAACGCAGTAAATTAAAAATAGTAAACTCAAATTATGATTAATAATAAAGTTTTGGTTACGGGGGCAGATGGTTTTATCGGTTCTCATTTGACTGAAATGTTACTTGAAAAAGGCTACCATGTAAAAGCATTGGCTTATTATAATTCATTTAACGATTGGGGCTGGTTGGAGGGCATCCGCCATCCTCAGGTTCAACCAACTTGAGGTGACGGAGGAGGAGCTCCCTGAGGGCGTCGCTAAACTGTCAGGCAAGTACGCAGGTTTTCTGAGTGAAACCTACATGAAAAACCGACAAGCCAAGGCAGTACAAACATTTGTGAAAGAGGGAGACACACTGGTAGCCCTCTGCAGCGACGCCCTCATAGCCCTCCTCCTCCGAGGCGAGGTCAATGAACTTATCAACAACGAATCCCAAGGACTTCGCAATAATTACTACGCCTACCTGCGACAGATGGAAAATTCAGGAGAGACTCCCCAAATAGACCGGGACCGCCACTATGTGGAGCTGGTAGAAAATCTCGAACATTCCAAAACCATTCGCAACAGGTGCGTAAGCGGCCTGCGAAGCCTCAAAAGAGCACACCACAAATTAGCTGCAGAGCTGGACAAACGAAAGCCGGCAGAGATTTGGTTTGAAGAGCTTGCCGAACTTAATGCCATCTCATCACAGTTAAACGATTTAATCAAGGAGTTGAAAAAAGATGAGCGAAAATAACAGTTCCACTAAAATTGAGACCTGCAATCAGACCCTTAAAGAGATACAAGAAGCTCTAAGCAAAATAGACGAACAGCGTCTCGACCCAGAACTCTCAAAAAAAGAAAGAGAAGTACTTGAACTTTCCGCTCTTGCCCTACGCAACGCCGAAAGGCTAACAATTGCACGTCTGCAGACAAAGAGCTTTAAAGAGATGGAGCAAATAACTGCAGAACTCAACCGCCTCTCCAAACAAATCCGCTCCCGTGTCACAAAAATGAACAAACTCCCCCACACCCTCGACAAAATTGAAACCCTCATCAAATCCATAGTCAAAATAATCACAGAAGTAGGGAGATGGTAGAGAACAATAATATAAATCATAAAAATTCATGAAAGCATGTCCTCGGAACACACAAGGAATTCAAAGAACTGCCTGCCGTTGAGAAACAATAAAGTGATTTTGGATTTTTGCGGCGTGTTTAAAATGAAAAATGTATGAC
>JAKQEK010000472.1 GCA_029558535.1 Bacteroidota bacterium
AAATCATCATCGTCATTAATCACTTGCGGACGAACAACTTTTTTAATTCCACCTTTTGTATGTCTTTGCAACTGCGTAAAATATTACACTTTTTGCACCATTATCTAATAAGGCTTGGATTGCGTCCTCGTCAATATTTACACCTTTGGTATAAATATCATCTATCAGTAGAATGTCTTTGCCACGAACATCACTTGAAATTTTACACGTAGCTTTTGTAATTCCTACGTAAGGCATATCACCATCTCCACCATAACCACTTCTATTCATATGGGTTGTCCTTGTATTTATAATACGTATTATATAGTTTGTCCCATTTGTAAATCCACTTAGTTTGTCAACAACAATTGAAATAGTTCATTTGAATAGTTTCTGATTGTCAGAGTAATGGCTTTCTACTTTTGCTCTTGGTATTACACAAACAGTCATGTTAGTATTGTGAAGACTTTTTATTTTGGGCAAATCTTCTTGAAGAACTTTTATAAGTTCATTTACTGCATTCTTTAGGGTTGAAACATATGTATTATTGAATTGATTTTTTAAATGATTAATAAAATCAGGATTTCCTTTGGTTTCGTATGTCGTGTAGTCATACCGATAATAAGCTTGGATGTGCTTATTTAAAAATTCGTTTGGATTTATGATAAATTTTTCCATACGTTATTATATTACAGGGTTTATGATTTTTATACCTGCACTTTTTGCGTCTGCAATCTCTATTTCTTCATTTTCAAAAGCTATAACTATATTGGGCGGAACGCCCAATATAGAAAGTGCCTTTTCAAATTTGTTTACTTTTTTGTTGTTTTCTTCAAATGTTCTATAGAAAACATTTGTAAACTTATCTAAAAGTCCAAAATGATTTAGAGTTTTTAATGCTCTGTCCTTGCGACAATTAGTAACTAAATATGTCTGGTTAGATTTTTGAATATCTTAAAAGCAATTCTACATTTTCATCTATAAGTGTAGTTAAATATAGAAATTCATCGTATAAACTTTCTTTTACTTGAATTACCTTTTCAAGTTCATTGTCTGTTAAGTGAGGAAAGTTGGCTTTAAGCACACTTCGATTAAATCTGATTTCATGATTGTAAACTAGTTTGGTGTCTGTCTGCAATACTGAATCAACAGCTTTTTTGTAAGCTGAAAAATTTGCAAGATTGGTGTCAACTAAAGTGCCGTCCATATCGAAAAAGAGTATTTTGTCAGTCGTGATTATTATACCTTCTTGGTTTTCTTTCATTTTACTTGTCTCCGTTATTTTGTTTGTGGCTGTCACCTACACTTGCAGCCAACTCGTTTATATATCTACTAAAAGTAAGGTTACACGCCCAAAATGGACTTGTATATCCACTTGATGATAGTTTATTACTATGCAAAATTAAAATATTATTCGAATAAATCATCAAACGGCGATTTAATTTTTTTCAGGCCGTTGTCCGTAACGTGGGTATAGATTTCGGTTGTTTTGCTGCTTTGGTGTCCAAGAAGCTCTTGAATGTAACGCAAATCGGTGCCGGCCTCCAGCA
>JAKQEK010000004.1 GCA_029558535.1 Bacteroidota bacterium
GTTGTTGGTACATCACCAGCAACACAAGTTCAAAATGGAACTTGGCAAGTTGGAGCAAGAATATATGCACCAGTTGCGCCAACGCCATATTTGAATGTTTCAACAAATACCATTACCGTTGCAGCAAACGCTGGAAGTACAGGAACATTTAATATCTCATCAAATACTACTTGGACTATTTCAAGTTCACAAAGTTGGCTAACTCCATCTGTAACAACTGGCTCAAATAATGCGACAGTTACAGTTACTGCTGCAGCAAATGCTGAAACTGCAACCAGAACAGCAACAATAACAGTCTCAGGAACAAATGTTTCCAATCAAATTATTACGGTCACTCAGCAGGGTGCAAGTGCATTTTTATATGTTTCAAAAACCAACATAACAATTCCATCAACCGCAAATACTGATGGTAAATTTAATATTATATCAAATACTGATTGGACTATTACAAGTTCACAACCTTGGCTAACCGTTGGAGTTGAATTATATTATAGTTTGGGCGGTCAAGGTTATAAAACTATGTTGTATAGTGGTACTGCACCTGACATTGGGGCATTTGAATATATGCAGACAACAGCAACTGGTCATGATTCAGCATTTGTAACATTAACAGCAGAAGCAAACACCGCATATACATCCAGAAATGCTACGGTAACAGTTTCTGGAACTGGTGTATCAAACAAAATAGTTAATGTCACACAAGAAGCATCAGCACCACCAGTT
Organism: Bacteroidota bacterium; assembly: GCA_029558535.1. Classification (GTDB taxonomy): domain Bacteria; phylum Bacteroidota; class Bacteroidia; order Bacteroidales; family ML635J-15; genus Bact-19. Next base: position 724 of record JAKQEK010000004.1, read on the forward strand.
GGAATACCTATATATGTCAGTTCTTTAATTGCAAGTGCAACTCCTAATGTAATTGAAATGACTTATGACAAATCATTAGCTAATATTGTACCAAGCACAACAGCATTTACTGTCAGGGTTAATTCAATATCAAAAGACATTGTTTCTGTATCAATATCTGATACAAAAGTAAGACTAACACTTGCAGGAAACGTATATTCAGGAAATATTGTTACTGTCGCATATACTAAACCAGAAATTAATCCTTTGCAAACACCGACTGGATATCAAGCTGAAAGTATTACCGCACAACCAGTAACAAATAATTCAACAACAATTCAAACAACTTTTTATATTTCTCCAACAGGAAGTGATGTCGCAGGGGTCGGTGATGGTACTTTTGAAGACCCTTGGTTTACACTTAATAAAGGATGGTCGGTTTTAAGTGCTGGTCGCACACTTTATTTACGTGGTGGCATTTATTATTATGATGTTGAGCAAGATTTAAGAAATAAAAATGGTACAGTTGATAATTACATTAAAGTATGGGCATATAATAATGAAAAGCCAATATTCAGACCAAGTACATTATATACAGGAAGAGTTGGCATTACCGTTGAAGAAGTAAGTTATGTTCATCTTAAAGGTCTTGAAGTTTGTTACTATGAGCAACGAACACCAGATGAATGGTATAATGGAATTATTGCTGCAGATGCCAATTATTGCATTTTTGAAAAACTTGATGTACATCATAATGGTTTTGGAATGTCGCTTGGTAGATGGACAACGGGAAATCCTGTTACTGGAAATTTGTTTTTAAATTGTGATTTTCATCATAACTATGACCCGATTACAGCAATTACCACCAATGTTCCATATGGTGGCTCAGATGGATTAACAATCAGAGTTGACAATCCAAATTCAGTAAATACAGTTAGAGGCTGTAGAATGTATAACAATAGTGATGACGGTTTTGATGGTTGGTATAATGCTGGATTATTAATACTTGACAATTGCTGGTTTTTTAATAATGGCTATAGAGAAGATGGTGTCACCGAAGGTGGCGATGGAAACGGATTGAAACTCGGTCCGCTCGTTGCAGACCCTTGGACTGGTTACGAAACTCAGCATAAAAGAACTGTACAGAATTGTATAGCATTTAATAATCGTGTAAATGGCTTTGACCAAAATGCAGCATTATGCGTGATGTATTTTTATAATAATTTTGCGTTTGGTAATGGAAATCATGGATTTTTATTGAATAATGTAAATAATATTGTCATAACAGCAAGAAACAATATTTCATATAGAAACGCTAAAGGACAGGCATATTTCAATTCAATATCAATACTTGACCACAACACCTTTTTATACAATAATACTGTCAATCCAATGTATTCTGTTTCAGATGCCGATTTTGTAAGCATTATTCCAACTGGAACTGATGCTGCAAGATATCCTGATGGAAGTCTTCCAACGATAACTTTTTTACAATTGGCAGATGGTTCTGATTTAATTAAAAGAGGCGTTGATGTCGGCTTACCATATACAGGCACTGCACCCGATTTAGGTCCGTTCGATTACTTGATTAAGCCTTCTGGTAAAACTTCTATAGTAAACAAGGGCGCAAAAGTGGTAAATCAAGGAAATCATATAATAAATCAATAATATAAAACACGCCAAATATGGGCATTTCGAGGGTTTTGTTGTCTCAAACGATACTTTCATAGGATTATTAAACATTTTCGTCAAAATATCAATTGTCATATTGCACAGTATTATTTTTTTACATACATTTGTTTCGAACAATTAAACATTTATGTATATGAAAAAAACGTTTTTATTTTTAGCAATGTCGCTCCTTATATTTGGATGCGAAAAAACTCCAGATTTACCCGAATACAAAATCAATGAAAAATTATCTTTCGGTGTTCCTGAAGCCTTGATGATAACAAATGAATCAAGAGCATTTGTAGTGGTGTTTGATAATACCATAACTGACCCAACGGTTACATGGATTGCTGATGGTGGAACAATTACTGAAGACCCCGCACGTAACCATGTTGGTTTATATAAAGCACCAACAACTGCAGGTACTTATAAAGTTTGTGCAATTTTGGTTTCCGATACAATACAGCGTGCATGTGTTGAAATAACTGTTTCTGATGTTGCAATTGATGATGAAGAAATTTTCAGTAATGAAAATATTGGGGGTGTTGGGAATGGACCGACAAATCCTACCGTGTTTACAATTGACAGAGAACGTCTTATCACTTATGTACGCAATTATCATTATTTTAATGGCGGTGTTTTGCCCGGTACAATTGCGCTGAAACATTCCGATGGAACGGTTTACGGACCTTGGCAGACATGGGGTGCTGTAGGACAAGGTGGCGTGTCAAATGCTTATTGGATATTTCATCCGCTTGTAAAAATAAAAGCAGGTACTTATACTGTTATCGATTCCCATCCCGCTACTTGGTCAAATAATGCGTGGTCAAATTATCAGGGATTTACGAATGTCCGTGCAATGAAAGATTAAATTTTGAAACAATTAAATAAATAAATGAAAAAATCGACCATAAAAAGTCACGAATAAATAAACTGATTTTCAATAAGATAAATCCTGAAACAAAAAATTTCAGGATTTTTTTTAAAAATATTTTAAAAAAAGTTTGGTATTATTGCAACTTTATTTATCTTTGCAACGTATTTAAGTAAAACAAACATTTTAAAATAAAACCGATGAAACGAATAGCGTACATAGAAGTATCGAGCCTAACGACCACCAGTCGCATTGGAAAAGGTACATCATGTTCAGATTTCGGCAGAAATAATATTGCAGATACGGGTTCTGGTTTTATTAATACGAAATGCGAGTAGAGTAAAATAAAACTGAAATAAAATCAAGAACCCGAAAATCAAAAGTTTCGGGTTTTTTTGTTTACGTTCTTTACATATGCCAAGTTAGTTTAGCGGTAGAATCTCTGTGTGGTATTCAGAGGATACAAGTTCGATTCTTGTACTTGGCTCAAATTTATCGGTTCTACAACCGATAAATGTCGATTATCGGCTCTACAACCGATAATTGAGTTCTTTGACATGCTGGAAGGTAATCAATAAAAACTACCTGCACGTGGTGATTACTGCACAATCTTATGATTGACAAAATGTTTTACATGAAGGGTTGCCTGAGTGGTTGAAAGGGACGGTCTGCAAAACCGTTAGGAAACTCACGTGGGTTCGAATCCCACACCCTTCTCAAACAATGCAAAATAGTTGTAAGCCAAAGGCACTCTGGGCGGTTGTGCCAGAGCAACAGACATGGACAGACGAAATGCGTTGGGTGTGTTAACCGTACAACCCGCTCTGACACACTAAATATGTTTGGGTAGTGCTATAACTGGTAAAACGGCTGTCTGTTAAACAGCGAGATGCAGGTTCGAATCCTGCCCCAAACGCAAATCTTTTCATACTTTCGACTATTTATTATAAATAATAGGATAATTAATTAATCGAAAGTATGAAAACAAAAGATGAAGTTATTAAACTTAGACTTTTAGGGAAAAGTTATAATGAAATAAGTAAAGAATTAAATATTTCCAAACCAACAGTATCGTATCATTGTATAAATGCTGGATTAAATGAACCCATTGATGGTCGCAAAATATTAACTGATAACGAAAAAATTGAACTTAACGAATATTATAAAACACATACTATTGTCGAAACAGCAAAAAAATTTGAAATATCAAAAACAACTGTTCTTGCGAACACTAAAAATAAAAGAATAGTTTTGAATGAAATTGAAAAAAGAAGAAGGAATTATGAAGGAGTGAAAAATAGACGACAACAACTCAAAGAAATGGGTGTGGAATATTTAGGTGGAAAATGTATAAAATGTGGATATAATAAATGTATTGCTGCGTTAGAATTCCATCATCGAAATCCAAGTGAAAAAGAGTTTAATATTTCAAGATATCAAAATTTAAGTTGGATGAAAATATTAACTGAATTAGATAAATGTGATTTACTATGTTCAAATTGCCATAGAGAATTACATTATGAAGAACATTGGGACGTATCCCCTCACGCTGATAACGTGTAGAAAGGGTAGTTGGTTGCACGTGAGTTCGAATCTCACCTTCCCAACCAATGGAGAGATGGCAGAGTCTGGCTGATTGCACCAGTCTTGAAAACTGGCATACCTTCGGGTATCGGGGGTTCGAATCCCTCTCTCTCCGCAAAAATCATGTGCATTGGGTCACATCACATGATTTTACGCATCGAAAAGGAGTCATGACCCTTTAGATGTATGGGTTCTGGGTGCATAAGAAGCTGCCCTGATGTTCAGTTGACGAAATCATGTATTCGCATTTGGCAGTGCGGTAAATACACGAAAAGTAGTTCCGAGACATCCCATGTTAGTTGTAATGCTTACGGGGGACGTGAGTATGAGGCTCACACCAGAACCAAAACGGAACGGTAACTCAGTGGTAGAGTGTCTGCCCGAAGAGCAGAAGGTCGCAGGTTCAAATCCTGCCCGTTCCACCACAACGGTTCGCACTACACAGACGAGTAGGAAGTGCAAACTTATAAGGACTGGTGAACGGTTCAATCCTTGTACCAGCAAGGAAAGATTTATCGCCTCAGTGCGGACGTTCACATCTGGACAGTCCTTAAATGGTGTGGTAACTCAGAGGTAGAGTGACAGACTGAAAATCTGTTGGTCGCAGGTTCAAATCCTGCCCACACCACCCCCACCTACGGTTAGCACTAAACGCAGAAGGAAGTGCAAATGCAGGTATAGCACAACGGTTAGTGTAAGAGATTTCCAATCTTTTGATGTGGGTTCGATTCCCACTACCTGCTCAAAATGGTGATATGGCGCAATGGTCAGCGCACTTGGCTTATATCCAAGGGGTTGGGGGTTCAAGTCCCTCTATCACTACAAAAGGTCTGAGGGAGTCCTTTGAAGGTATAAATAACCTGTCCCTCTCCATGCTTCGGTGGCGTAGTGGTAGCGCAATTGACTGTTAATCAATGGGTCGTAGGTTCGAATCCTACCCGGAGCGCAAATATGTTTTGTGGTTATCTTTTTTTGTTAATCTACGTATTTATGAGAAAATAAATACAATGATAAAAGAATGTGAAAAACATGGATTAACTGAATATTCATTAGTGAGAAACGGGAAAAGAAAACCCTATTATAAATGTAAAAAATGTACAACAGAAGCAGTTAAAAAAAGACGATATGTTTTAAAACAAATGGCTGTTGAATATAAAGGCGGTAAATGTGAAAAATGTGGATACAATAAATATATTGGTGCACTTGAATTTCATCACGAAAATGGTGAAAAAGAATTTGGAATTGGTGCAAAAGGATATACTCGAAGTTGGGAAAAAGTGAAAGAAGAAATAGATAAATGTAAATTGTTATGTTCAAATTGTCATAGAGAAGAACATGCTGGTATTGAATAATGTTTGCATAATAAAATATTTTTATTATCTTTGTCATAAGACAAAAATGATTGGATATGCCAAGAAATCTTCTGAGGGCACTTAGAAAGAAAGGTGGGTTCGAATCCCGTATAATAATTCTCATGAAAAGGGAGAAGCCAAGTAATGGATAACATATCATCGCCCTGTGCCGATGCATCGTAAAACTGAAAAAAGCACTACAGAGTAGAGATGTAATGGGTGTCTTTACCAATCATTTTTGTTTTAAATAAAATTTTATTATTATGAAACCAAATTGGAAATATGTGTTACTGGAATATACCTACACAACCTATTGTCAGGGAACTGCTGATAGAAATTTTGGTCAGGCATTAATTCACTGTCCCGAAGATTGCAGTTTCAATAACATAAGGTCAACACTATTCAATAAAAAACATCGTGAAGGTATTTACGAAATTGATATTGAAAGTGTAAAAGATGTAACAATAGAATGGTAAAATGAAGTGTAGTAAGAATTTTCCAAAAGTTTCACCTGAAGATTTTGCAAAAGCACGTGATTCAGTAAAAATTGTCGTGAAGAAACCAAAGTTAAAACCCATTAAGTTTCGCAATACATGAAGAAATATCTTTTCGTAGGTGAGCAACGTAGCGAACTTGCCAAAAAAATGAATGTAACTTGGAAAGATAAGCATCTTGCTGCAGCACCTTTATACAGAGCATTAAAAGAAATTGGGATATGCTGGAATGATTGTGTCTTTTTAAACGTATTTGAAGACGATATTTGCGACATTAAATCTTTTAATGGTATTGTAATAGCAATGGGTAGAACTGTCGAAAAAGAACTTAAAAAGCACCAAATTTCGCATTTATTCATTTATCATCCTGCAACAAGAGGCAGTGTTCGAAAAACCGAAAACTATAATAATCACGTAAAGGAAAGAATTGGTCACATAGTATAAGTATTTATGATAAAATATTATCATGAAGAAAATACTTGAATTCTTTAAAAACTGGTTTGAACGCAACGGTTTAATTAAAATAATCATAGCTTTTATTATTCTGGCAGTTGCTATTGTTCTGGGGCGAAAATTTGAAAATCTCCAAACAATTTGTGGATGGGTTGGTGTAATTTCTGGCGGGTATTTATTGTTAACATTTCTTGTGTTTTTTATTGCAGGAATAGTTAATTCAATAAAAGATATTATAAAAAGCAGAAATGAAAAAACTGATACCGAAGAATAAGAGAAGACCGTTCCCATATTTCAACATATCATTTCCAATTTTAATTGATAGAAATGGCGATTATTCAATAACCAGATATTTTAAATTTACAGAAACTGCAATATATCGTTTTTACGATGAAGACCAGCACGATGTAAATAAATTGTTTGGATTTAGTTTTGGATTTCATCATGTTAATTCAGTTAGATTTGGCTGGAGACCAACGGAAGATTTAACAAAAATAGAAATTGTTGGCTATGAATATGTGAATAAGCTAAGAATACCCACAATTCCAATTTGTGATGTTGAATTAAATACGTGGTATAAATATGAATTGAAATTTAAGGGTGGCGTGTTCAATGAAATTGAATATTATGTAACCGATGGCACAAAACAACACGGTACAGTTCATCCAATAGTATTAAGAAACAGATTTAATTGGGGATATCGATTATATCTATATTTTGGTGGAAATAAAACAGCACCACATGATATAATAATTTATCAAACAAATAAATAAACGGCTGTATCGACTATAAACCATAAGTCACCGAAAGGAAAAGTAGATGATGTCTACTGCAGCCTCATGCCGATATCGCATAGTGGACGATTGCGCTGGTTTTGTAAACCAGAACCGAAAGGTCACGGGGGTTCGAATCCCTCTATCGGCTCAAATTGCCAACATGGTTTCAGTGGCGACAACACCACTTTCGTAAAGTGGCAATCGTGGGTTCGAGTCCCACTGTTGGCTCAATTGGCTCACAATCGGCTCATTTATGGCTCAAAATTGATTGATTTATGAGCCAATTCAAAATTCAGTTGTATTTATAAACAAAAAAAATAACTTTATTAAATCTATTAACATGGAAAGTGATGAGGGTCATAAACAAAGAAAAAACGGCAACTTTATTTCTATTCTTGGGGACTTTTTTCAATCCCTTGGGATACGATGCAATCTTGAAGGTGTTAATAGATACGACAGGAAGTTATTGGCTTTCAATTTCTGTTTTCTACCTTGTATCAGCGTGTTGTTTTACGCTATATTTCTTATTCGCTAAGATAAATCCGATAAATTGGTTCAAAAGAAAAAGAAAAAAGAGTGAATAATTTCACTCTTTTTCTTATATTTGCAATAATGCCCTCATAGCACAATGGATAGTGCATAGGTCTTCTAAACCTGTCATCGTGGTTCGATTCCACGTGGGGGTACAAAAAATGATTTTATGAATCATACAATAGAAAAAATGCCACCCCTTGAAATCTTAGATGACAAGGGAAAATTGATTAAAATTAATGGTTATGCCTTTATGGATGAATGTGGAAATTGCATAATAATTGTCTATGGCGAAGGTCGTAGAGATGCAATGTCAAAGTATTTAAATAGTGAAGGCGACCCGTTAGGAATAAAATATAAAATAATTAAATTAAAATGAGTACAATTGAAATTTCAATAATAAATTGGACTAAGTTCAAATTTATTGCAAGAAAAGATGAATGGTTTGTTGAAGGGACTGAAGCAAAATTAATTGCGCCATATTATACTGAACATAAAAACGATGATATCATTGAAGAAAACGGTGGTCTGTTTGAAGGACATACAAATGAAACATATGAGGGTTATACTGGTGAATTACCAAGACTTGATGAAGAAGGTTGCCCATTTAACGAATTTGATATTTATTATGGCGATGATATTATTAATGACTGGACATATGAACAATTAATTAATAAGATGAAATCATGTATCAAGCAAGAGTAGTAATAACAATTGAAAGAGAAGAAGAATTCACCAATGAAGAAGTTCTGGAAATCATGAAAGATATTCAGGCAAGGTTGCAGGGATATTATACAAAAACGCCTGAACCATTGAAGAAAGCCAAGATGAATATTGGCTATGAAAAAGTGAATTAAATGCACCTGTAGTTCAATTGGATAGAGCGTCAGTTTCCTAAACTGAAAGTTATGAGTTCGAGTCTCGTCAGGTGCACAAATTGCCCTTGTAGTTCAATGGATAGAACGTAAGTCTTCGAAACTTACTGTTGTGGGTTCGAATCCTACCAAGGGTACAAAAATGAATATTATGGAAAAATTTGATACATTCGAAGATGCTGAAAAACACTTAGAAATAAGAAAAAAACGGGCGTATGATAACATAAAAAAACGTGGCGATAAGGTATTATCAGATAATTCCGTTGTTATTGGTGATTTTTTTGGCGAGGGAAAGTTTATTGCATTTCTTAGTATAATCACGAAAGATATGCTCGAAGACATTAAAAATTTTAAACAAATAGATGTTCAAGCCGAAGAAGAAAAATTATTAAATGAATTAGAAAAATAAAACATGCGCCAGTATCACGCCACACTACGAATGTGGAGAAGTGTAATTGGAATCATGGGGGTTCGAATCCCTTCTGGCGTACTAACTAACACATTGCTGTATTTATAATAAATTTACAGCTATGTGTCTTAAACCAAAAGTAAAGAAAATGAATGGCTTTGTGCTATTCATTACTGGTGGATGGGCAGCAGGAATAACACTTGCACCATTCGGGATATACATCAAAGAAAAATACCTCACTTGGACTAAAATTATTAATCACGAATCAATTCATTGGAAACAGCAAATGGAAATGATTGTTGCTGGTGCAATTATTGCAGCAATTACTGTTGGAATTTTATTGTTACTTGGAATATCTTCATGGTGGTTACTCACATCGCTTGCATTTCCATTTCTTTTTTTCTATCTTTGGTATCTGATTGAATGGTTAATCAAATTCATTCTTCCACCATATGATAGCGCATATAGTGCTCTCAGTCATGAACGTGAAGCTAATGCATTTGAAAACGATTATGAATATTTAAATAATAGAAAACATTTTGCGTGGTTGAAATACTTATTCCATGCATAATAAAAACAATTTTGTATGAGGAAAACAAACACATCGTAATTAATCCACTCGCTGATTAATTCGATTATATGTTGTTTAGAAAAACAGAGAAGCGAGAAGAGCCTGAAGTAATTCGTGATGATGCTTTCTACAGGAAGCATCCTGAAATCATGAGACTTTGGCTCGTAGAACTTACCTCTACGGATGGTGAAGTTTTACAATTTTACGTCAACGCCTTGACACAATTTGATGCTTATGAAAAAGCAGACAGTTATGTGTACTGGCTCGAAGACGAAAAACTTAGAAATAAGTTAAGAACGTTTAGGTTTATGACCTAAACCCCGACTTTTGGTGCTGGCATCACCTTGTAGCCGATAACAATTAAAAACTGCCAAAAGGTCATATGCATGTGGTCAGAGTCTGCCACCGATTGTTAAATCTGCGGTAAGGGAGCGGAGACCGACAGAGCCACACATGACCAATTGCGGGAATAACTCAGTGGTAGAGCGTCACGTTGCCAACGTGAAAGTCGTGGGTTCGAATCCCATTTCCCGCTCAACGTTCTTAAAAATAATTTTATTTTAATTTAAAAAAGATGAAAAAGGGTAACAAGTCAGGCAAAAATGCTCCTGAACAACCAATCGATGCTCATCCTGCAGAAGATGTTATTTGTAGTAATGAGGACTATAACAAAGACCTCAAAGAAAGATTAGAAGAAAAATCTAAATCAAAATTAATCAAGTACGAAGAACTTATTGACATTGCACCAGAATTTGCAATCTGGCTCAAAGAAATTGTAAGATACGGCAATGTTGATTCGCAAGCACTAATTTTCTGGGATATTAATAACAATGATGGCGGTAATCATTTTACTGTTCGCTTATATACCAATGACCACTGCTATTCATTTTATGGTTATAAATCTTCAGAAAAAAATCCAAAAGGATATTTGGGTGCTGGTGCTACAACCAGAAAGCCAAGAGTTGGTGAAGATTGGAATCGTGGCAATGATTTGCCTGATGGAAAATATTGTAAAGAAACTTTTGATGCAATTGTACATCGAATTGTTGCATATGAACTGAAAAATTTGCAACTTTGGAGATGATATTTTATCACGGAACTTCAGAAGAAAAATGGGCACTTATTCAAAAAGAAGGTGTGCTTTGGGGATATAATATTTATAAAAATCCTGATGGTACTACATATCGTGGTTATAGATATACCTATCTCACACCAGAAATTGAAATTGCAAAAAAATATGGTGACGTTATTCTGGAAATTGAATATGAACCAGTTGGAGTTGATGGTAGAGGAATTGATAATTATGGTTTTAATCCGCCTGAAGGAGAAACATGCTGGCAATTTTCAGTATTTATACCAATTGGATTAGATAAGATAAAAAGAATTGCGTGATAACATGGCAAGACCTACCCCGTCACGCAAAAAAATAACACAGAGGATTCATCGCTTATAGGACATTTTATAGGACAAAGTGTCTCATAAGAGGAACTTCAGAACATCGCTTTTATTAAAAACCATAGTATTTATAATAAAAAACTATGGCAAAATATTATCATAAGTGTTCAATATGCAATAAAAGAGTAAAAAGAAAAAAGCCAAATTTTAATGGTAAAATAATTTGTAATCCTTGTAAGAAAAATGAGAATACTGTAAAATGTTTATGTTGTGGAAAATATTTTAAAAAAAGAGTTTCTAAACGTAAATTTTGTTCACGAGCATGCTCTGGAAAATATCTTGGTGAACACACATTAAAAGGTAGAAAACTTTCAATAACCACAAAAGAAAAACTTTCAAAAATTGCATCAGGAAATAACAACGGAATTATAAAAACCAAATATTATAAAATATTTTCACCACATATGAATAAATTTGTTGCCGTTCAAGGAACATATGAATTGAAATATGCTAAATATCTTAATGAAAAAAATATTGATTGGATAAGGTCAAAAGAAATTTCAATACAATATAAAAAAGACGATAATGTAATTAGAAATTATTTTCCAGATTTTTATCTTCCAAATACTGATGAGTATATTGAAATTAAAGGATATTTTTTTTCAAAAGATAAAGAAAAAATGAAATTGGTTCAAAAACAAAACAACAATAAAAACATTCGAATTTTATTTAAAGAAGATTTGGAAAAACTAAATATTATTTTATAAATATTCATTATAAGTGAGTAGTAGCGTGTATTTCACATGAGAAAACTCCGAACACCGTTGCTGGACGCAGGAGACCTAAACAGTCGTTATCACTGCGGAGTGGTGCAAGCCAAACAGACTTAGAGGGAAAGCAACTCTATGATAGTCGGGTTGGTGCTTAGATAAATTACTACATAAAGCAGAATTCGGGTTACGGCTGTAATGAATATTTATAAAATTCTGGGTACGCTCATGTTATTTTTTAACCATAAACAACTTTACCCATGATAGCTAATTGTAAGAATATGTCTGCATCTGCAGCATCGTAACTTTCATTAGCAATGTTACTAAAGACATGTTCATATTGTGGATTCTTTTTCAATATGCTAATAGCATCCAATATTGAATCCATTGAAAGTACGCCCAATTTTTCAAATTTTAATCTATCCAAATTACTATATTCATCTGGTGCATAACTAACTCGATTGTCATCATCATCGTGTGGGTATATAATCGAATCAACATCATCATCAGGTTCTTCCTCACTACTATCCTTATCATATACTGGAATTGATGCGTGATAATCCCAAACTGCATTTGTAATTCTTTCTGAAAGTGGCGTATTATTATCATTTCTTAATTTAACAGGCATTGCTCTTAAATCAAATAATGCCCAATAATTTGAACCGCCTTCCATTGCAGTTGATAAAACATCACTAAGGCTTTGTCTTGTAAATTTGAAATTATTTTTTACATAATTTTCATATTGCTGACTAATTTTTTCATGGTTGTCATTTACTAAAATAACATGTGCATAACCAAATTTTGAATATCTCCAATCTGGAGTTAAATAATCAGTTGGCGATTTTAATTTTTCATTCATTTCTGCTTGCTCTTGTTCAGTAAATGGAATAACTTGAATATCACCCTTTGCAACCAATGATTTCGCAGCATTAATTGCTCTTTCACCATCTAAGCTACCGTCCCATGTTGGTCTGGCAACTGGAAACATCTCGTAAAAATTGGAATATAAGTTATTTTTGGATGATGGGAAATTTTTATATTTTTCTGATTTGTATAAATCATGAATCAGCCACTCTAAGCTATTTTTTCTATCACGAAGGACATTATCAATTATTTCACCATAATTTGAACGGTCTTCATATTTTTTAAAATGTTCTTCAATTTCTTTTTTCATTCTTTCAAATTCTTGATTTAGCATTTGTGTTAGTTGATTACTATCCATTTTAGCTAAATCCATTAATTGGTCGGGGGTAGCCTTGTTTTCGCCATATAAAAACTCTGCAATTCCTTTTACCACTTCATCTCTGGTACGATTGACTAAAGGAAATTTTATAACATTTCCATGTTTTTGATTATAATTGTAAATAAATTTTTCAGTGGTTTCTTGATTATATAAATGATGAGCATTCATTAAATTCCAATCTAATATATATAAAAAATGAAGTTCATCACCAGTATATTCGGGATTATCATTTTCATTTACAATGAAATCTGGATTAACCCTTTGCATCATCTCAAAAAGTCTTTGCTTAGTATATTTCTTCATGAGAAAACAATATTTATCATAAATACAG
>JAKQEK010000009.1 GCA_029558535.1 Bacteroidota bacterium
TTCTAAATCAGCGATTTTCTGCTTCATTTCATCCATCGTCTTTTTGAAATCATCGTTGCTCATAGCCTCTTCGCTTGTAACTTCGTTGATTTCAGTAATAGTGCCATTTTCATCAACTACTACTTCGTAAACTCTATCTTCATAGTTGATTAAATAAGTGCCTTGTTCCAAAAGCACTTCGGTACCGTCCTCTGCAACTGCATAAATCAGCTGTCCGACCTCAAGTGCGTCAAAACGCACCTGCACACCTTGATCTGTAACGGCGTCCAGGAATTTTTGTTTGTTTTTTTCTTTTTTCATATTTTTTTGATTTTGTTGGTTTGTATTTTTATTTAAATTCAAATTCAATTTTTTTAAATCAGCTATGACCTCCACGCTAAAGCCTCGTAGTTTCTTTTCTTTTATCATTTTCCAAATCTCTTTGTCCACTACTTTGTAACTCATTATCCACGAGCCATCAGGGATTTTTCCAAATTTTTGTGGTACACTTTTTATATCATCTACGAAATAACTTTCTAACAAAATAGCTGCACCTTCAATCTCTTTACCATCGTGCTCTATACTAATTTTATTAAAATTATTTTTGCTAAAATAGTCAAACGCCATTTTTTTTATCGCTTCTGGTGTAAACACTAATTTGTATTCATAGCCAGCATCTACTCGAAAAATTGGTGTATTTGCTAACATTACAACGCTTGTAACAATTTGTTTTTCGTCATTATAAAAATTCAATACCTGTTTTTTCCTATTAAAAAACAGCCACTCCTTTTCAGTTGCAGGTTCTGATACAAATGAGTTCACAACCATCTCTATATCTTTAGTTTCGTCGATTTTATATACATCCATATAAATTATTTTTTACAAATATACGTATTTTTTCTATTAATTAATCATCTTTGTCAAAATTTTCACGGTATTGCGTGAAAATGCGAATAAAACTATCTTTAACTGTATTTTTTAAGTCGTTTATATCAGTAATTTCTATCTTATCCCAATACCTTTCTAGTAGATTTTTTCGAAACTGCTCTCGAATTTCTTTATTAGTAGTGTATAAATTTATTGTGCAGTGCAGATTTTTGCTGTTATCTTTGTAGTAAATATCTGCTTTTTCATCTACAAAATATATATATATGCTTTTCATAATGTTTGATTTATATTGATTTTTCTGATTTTATTTTGAGTAGAAGTAATGTCGCTTTCAACTACGTATACACGTTGCGATTGTTGTTCAGTAGCCCTATTTTCCTGCACGGCATTATAGTTTTGATTTACATTATTTGTGAGAGCAGGATTTATACCTCCTCCAACACTGATGTTCCCTGAATTTGCTATCTGTTTAGCTTGTGAGATAGTCGATGCTATTATACCCATAAAGGTTGCTAAAGTAGTTACAAAATATGCAATTTTTGAAATAGGATCTGGCATATCTTTAGCACCATCTATAGCAGCTCGCACTGCTGCACCCATCGCTGCCGCTTGATTTAAAGCTAAAGAAACCATCGCTAATGTTTTTTGCTGTTTTGAGTTCTCTTCAGACATTTGACTCATGCTTGCAAAAATTTGTGATAACCCTCCAAGAATTCGTTCACTGTATTCTACATTCATTAAAACAGCTGCTCTATTTCTATCTTTTCGCATTTGCTCGAGAGCAGTTCTATTCATCTCAATTTCTTTATCATAAGTTTCTTGAATAATCCTCAACTCCTCATCCTTCAACGCTTGTAAATTAGCTAACGCCTGTTCGTCTTCCATTATCCTCGCTTCCTCTAATAATTCTTTGTATTTAAC
>JAKQEK010000023.1 GCA_029558535.1 Bacteroidota bacterium
TCTCCGATATTTAAGGACAGGAACTTTGTTTTGGTTATAGGCAATTGTTTCCACATAAATAATTCCCCTGTCCGGTTTGGACTTGGATTCCCTAACCTCCAGGATTTCCGATTCGGCATATATTGTATCATTAATAAAGACAGGAGCCAAGTGCTCCACTTTTTCATATTCCAGATTAGCAATTGCTTTACCGCTAATATCAGGAACAGTAATACCTACTACAATGCTGAACACAAGTGTTCCTACAACAAGGATTTTACCATGTTGACTTTTTTCGGCAAAGTCCCTGTTGGTGTGTAAGGGATGATGGTTCATCGTTAATAGAGAAAAAAGATTGTTATCGCTTTCAAAAATGGTTTTGGAAAGCTGATGTTTAATTATCTGCCCAACCTCAAAATCCTCTAAATAATGTCCTAAACAACTTTCTAACATTCTACCCTCTAATATTATTTCTTATTGTATTCCAGCATTATGAATAGGAATTGAACTACGAGGAAGGTAAGTAAAATTTGTATATCCATTGGGATAAATAAGATCAGCTGGATTTATTGCAGCCCAGTAATTATTAGGACAGTTTAATGGACCATTTAATCCAGTAGGGGTCCCAAATATAAACAAATACAAACCATTATTCCCAACAATATTTATAATTTTGTGAGTTTCATAGAAATTATTATATTGAATTGATGGATTGCAATATGTTATAATACCTGTTTGCTGTAAATAAGCACTAAATTCAAGATTGAATTGGTCATTATAGAAACGATTGTAAATAATATTTGGATCAGAGGTGCAGGGAGCTATCCCAATCTCATTATTGTTAAAACAATTGTGGGATATCTCATAACTACCTCTAAAAGGTTGGCAACCAATTTTATTCTTTTCAAAATAATTATTGCTGACAAAACCTACTGAATCGTATAAGATCATACATTTATCGGAATTATTATAAAATACATTATTTGTAACACTTATACTCCCATATAAACTCTGCCCTATTGAAGTGCCATTTTTAAACAATGACTTGGATATTGTGCATTGTGCTATAGTTCCTACAATTGAAGCACCTACATCAGTAAAAATCATATTTTCAATATTAAATTCTCCGTTAAATTGGAGTCCATTTTGGACAAAACTTACCTTTCCTCTATTTATATTAACAGTATTTGTAGTTAAAAATTTAACTTTATCAAATAAATTTATTTGCTTTGTATTACTTGTTTGATAAATTTTATCATTACTGGTAATTATAAACCTTTCTGACATAGGATTATTAGCAATTGTTACATTGCTAGCAAAACTAAGATTACAATTTGGCTTCACTCTAAGAATCGCACCTGGTTCCATAGTAATATCATTTAACATAATGCTATTGTCATTAAAAACATACTGCCTTCCCGAACTAAAAAGATATGGGTTCATTGTAGTTGTAGGCATAATTCTTTCAGGATAAAGTATTAGTTTATCATCTTGAATATATTGCTGTAAGGAATTGCAACCTTTTCTTATCTCTAAATTGTAAAGATATGAATAACCCCATCCTTCCTTCAAAACAACTATATGATAATGTCCTACTGTGATATTAGAAAAAGAGAAATTACCCTCTGGATATGTTTGAACACTATATCTTGCAGCATATAATCTATGATCAAATTCTGTCTTATAGGATAAAGGAATCCCAATCTGAGGATATTCATTATTTATTCTCACTAATGTAGTATCTAAGGGTTGAATATCATATAGAGCGATAGTAATTCCTGAATAATCAACTGGATCAAGAGCTGGATCACCTGTATCGTTTACAAGGATTACTTTCCCGGAGAGAGAACCGGTTTCGGGCTTAGTGGAAGTGGAACAACTGGACAAGAACAAGACACAAAAAAACAATATAAACAAAGTGAAGGGTGAACGGTGAACGGTGAACGGTGAACGGTGAAGGGTGAACAGTGAACGGTGAACGGTGAATGGTGAAAGGTGAAAGGTGAAAGGTGAAAGGTGAAAGGTGAAGGGTGAAGAGTGATTATTTATTTTCATATAGGTTATCTTTTGATTTTTTGATTATTGCGGTTAGAATTCTTATAATAGATTTGTTTTGATCTAATGGACATTCTTTTTCTTCTAAATAACTGCTTTTAATAAGCAAATCGAGCCAATATTCTGTTTCTGCTGCTTCTTTTAATGCTATCTGTGCTTTAGCAATGAATTCTTTT
>JAKQEK010000024.1 GCA_029558535.1 Bacteroidota bacterium
TTCTAAAGCTTTTCGAAAGTCAATACTAAAATTAACAGGATCATATTCATGCCCATGCCTTATTAATGCAAAAGGTATTCCATCACTGTAATGAACATAATAATTCGGAAAAGGATCCTCAATAACATCAAGATTTAATAATGCTCTTACTTTTTCTCTTATGCGTAAAGATGAATTTAAAAGACGGTCGTGATTTCCAGGTATGTAATAGATATTTACTTTCCTATCAAATTGATTTTGGATACTTCTAATTATCTCAAGGGTTTCTGATACACGTGGATCTAATGCAATCGAGTCGAGAATCTGAATTATTTTATTTTCTAATTCAATGGTATTGGGGACTAAGTCAGAACTTACATAAGGCCGCAGATTATCATCTTCCAACCATAACCCTGATCGGGTTATCTCAAAAATATCACCAGCTAAAACAATATCAATTTCTTTAATATGATTATTTTTGATTATTGAAGCAATATCATTGAAATAATTTTTGAAGACATATGCTGGTAAATTATGGTTGTAGTGAACATCACCAAGTTTATTAGTCTTTGATTCAGCAAAGTGAGTGTCCGATAAAACAATTAACATGTGTAAATCCTAAAACTATTAGCCTATTGTACTGTAATTTTACTTAATCGCCTTTACATTTATTAATAGGTTGCCTTATGTAGCACTTTTCACTGATTTTGTAACAATTTTGATAAAATATTTTTACACTAATAAAACTCTCGTAATGAAGAATAATGGTAACTTATTAAATAAATCTATTTAGGACATAATAATTAACAATAAAAATCATTCATATCTTTTAAAACAGATTATTAGGGTTTATGCATATTTAAAGCCGTATTGGAAACTAGCAATAGGGATGTACCTCTGTTTAATTCTTGTTTTGGCTTTAAATGCCATCATTCCTCAACTCATTCGATGGATAATTGATTCGGGTATTAATAATAAAGAGATGGATGTTCTGACCTGGTCAGTTCTTTTATTGCTTGGGCTCACCCTCTTCAAGGGGGTGTTTAATTTCTTGATGGGTATTTGGAGTGAAACTGCTTCACAAAATGTTGCTTATGATATCCGTAAGGAATTACAAATCAAGTTTACCCAACTCTCTTTTGCCTTTCATGATAAAGCCGAAACTGGTGAGTTACTTTCACGGGCAATTCAGGATGTAGAAAGACTTCGATTCCTAACTGGTAGAGCAACATTAAGAATTATCGATGGGATTATGGTTTTGGTATTAACAGCTGTTATTTTGATCTCAATGAATTTTCGATTAGCCTTAATCGTTTTGTTATTAATGCCTTTCTTAGTACTTCAAGCCTTAAATTATGGGGCTCGATACCGCCCACTTTCATTGCAAATCCAGAAACAACTTGCTAGGCTGACTACTGTAGTTGAACAGAACCTGCGAGGTAGTCGCATTGTTAAAGCATACACCCAGGAACAACAAGAAATCAACCGGTTTGAAAAAGAAAATAATGAATGGCTGCAATTATCAACTAGAGCAGCAAGAATGCAAGCAATCAAC
>JAKQEK010000028.1 GCA_029558535.1 Bacteroidota bacterium
CCTCCTCGTCTTCCCGTATTTCCGTTTTACGTCTGCTATCCAGCAGGTTTTGACAGTAATCCGACAGCGCAATTGGATGTCGTCCTGAATCTCCTTGTAAGTCGCCATGGGGTTCTCCTGTTTAATATCATCGGCATAACGAAAAAATCACCCGGAGCGTAGCGATCGGGTGTATTGATTTTGTTATACGATTTTATTCGCTGTGTATTTTCACATTGAATCCTAATGCAGTTAATGCCTTGCTTGTTCTGCCATTTCTTGGAGGAAAAATATCAGGCATAGCCCAGCCGATAACCTCACCAGCACTGCTTATTCCAAAATGAGGTATACTCCATTCGTCACTATTAGCAATATCCCAAATTCTATCGGGTGTCTTGTCTTGTGCCCCACCATATAATAGATGGTAAATTGACTCTATGATTGATTTTCCTTTGTTGCTTTTGGATTTATATAGATATTCTGATAGAAGTTTTATTCTTTCATCGTGTTTCATTTGTGGGTAAGGTGGAGTGAAACCAAAAACTGAATACCTAACTCTTAAAGCGTGATCACGGAGTGCATGCACTTTGCAACATATTTCAAAAAATTCAGTTGCTGTTGTGGATAATATTCTTTCTTTTTCGAAATGACTTTTTAAATAAATTGCCCAATCATTGATCATTACATCCTCTGAGTGAGGTGCTTCATGCAATGCTTTCCACCAAGTCATTGCTAGGTGTAAAGCTTCATCGGGATTTTTTCTGTTTTTCTCATAATATTGATGGTGAAGTGCGATATTGCCTTGCTTAACTTGTGAATAATAGTAAGCATGAAGAAATTGATCAGCTTGAACACCATGTGGCGTATTTTTGTTTATCCAGACTGGCCTGTAATCATCGTCTGAAACTCTTAATGCTATATTTCTTAGAATTTGGAGAGTGGCATACCATTCTTTGAGAAAATTATTTTTTCTTTTATCTTTTTTTTCTTTTTTGTCAGGTATGCGAGTCAACGGATTTAATTTTGGTATAAGTCTCTTTTTATCAAATTCATCCTCTTTTTGATTTTCTTGTTTTTCAAATGGTCTGTTTTTTATCTCTAATTCACATAATTCATTGTAAATTTCGTCCGTTAATGGCGTGGAGAATGCATCTAGGTCTTCAAAAAAACCGGCTACTTCATCAAGAAGATTATTTTCTAATAATTCTTCGTGCGTTATGAAAATTCCAGCTTCGATATTATTATACCACGCCCTATCTGTAAGGTTAGCAGAACCAATATAAGCGCCATAATCCTCCCACCATATTATTTTTGCGTGAAAAATATCAGGAACAAGTTTGCATTCATAATTAGGGGATTGCTTTTCTAAAAATCTTTTCAAAATAGGTGTTGAAACAGGTACCGTTGAATCGTATCTTCCCCAAAATGTTATTTTTACATTGTCTTGTAAATTGTCTTTCAATATTTCCGGATCGCCAGAGGCATAAGCAACAGCAATTTTAATACTATCTGTTTTATTTTTAGCGGAGAGGTGAATGCCTTTCAAGTATTCTCCGTTAATTCCACCAGCAACATATTTCATAATATTAATTTAATATCCTGATTTATTTTTAGTATAACGTCAGAAATCAGCGGCGCCGGTACGGCGTCCGCTGGATTTACTTGTTGTGCGGTGCCACGGCATCATTGAGCAATTTTTTTATCTGTCCAAACACAGTTATCGGAAGCTCGATTTTCAGAGGTTCGGCAACACTCT
>JAKQEK010000506.1 GCA_029558535.1 Bacteroidota bacterium
CTCGATCATGATTTCACCATCCCCATATACAACGCCAAACTATTTAAAGCTTTCGCCAGTTATTATACACACCACGAAGATTAAAAAACTGATATCCGACACCGAATAATAACATCATTTGTATATTTCCATTGTAATAATAGTCCATTGCTATTAGTCCATTCGATATAAACCATATTATAAAACCGAAAAATCGGAATCGTTGGGGCTTGCTAGATGTTAGCAACGCACCCAATAACGATAAAAATATTATTATGATGTATATCATATTATTGCCGTCTCTTTATTACTTCACATATAATTTCATATTCTGGAATATCTAATATTGATCTAGGACTTTTACTAGCTATATCTAATGATACTTCCCTAATTAACTCATACGGTATACCGGGATTATGTTTAGATATATCTGACATTTTTTCTTCAAACTGTTTACTTTGCTCTACCATTTTTTTCCATCCAAACATAAATATAACACCTCAATTAATATTATTATGTTGCCGATGTTTAACTTCCTCTTTTTTCACTTGTTATATTTTTTAAATGTTATACAATATCTCCATTATATTGATGTCGTCTAACCAGCTCTGCTTTTTTACCAGCATTCCATCCAGAAGTTGGCATGAAATACCCCGTTATTCTTGCATATCCTTCAACATTATCTGATCCACATTTTGGACATTTCTCTAATAATCCTCCGCCAAACCAATTACAATCTAAACATCCAGTAAAATTCTTGTTGATAACAAAATATGAAATGTTCGTATTTTTGGCAACTTTTAAACAAAAATCCATTAATCCTGCTGGGTCTGGCTCGTATTCTCCCATGAAAATGTGAAAAATATTTCCACCGTCTAACACCACGAAAAACGGATCTTCATATTTAATCTTTTCAAATATATTTATGTTAGCTGCAACATCTACATGCGTTCCATTCGAATAATATATAGGCAAATCGGAAGTATTTCCGAATGTATTTATTGCTAAATTTAAATCTCCTTTTACTACTGACCGCGCGGCATTTTTTATATTGTCATTAATATTAAAACAATCACATATTGCAAATCGTTGCGCGGTACTTTCTGCAGGTGTTCTCGCAAGGGATACAATAAACGGAGTGTCTAAACTTAAAATATATTGCTTTATGTCTGTAACATATTGTAATCCAAATAACCACCCATCTTCTGTTTCATGCATTGGCAACTTATATAAGTACTCTATGCACTCATTTAATCCAACTAATCCGATTACATATGGCAAATCGTCCAGATCTACAAATGGTGGTCCCCTTTTAGAACTATCATTTGGATCTACCGGAGTTTGATAAGAAAATGGAAGATATGATCTATTCAATAAATCTTCTTTTATACAAAATATCTCGACTGCGGCATCTATAACTTTCTTAGTGTTTTTCATAAGTAAGTCATAATCATTTCCTGATTTATATGCTAATTGCGGTAAATTAATTGAAACTACTTGTTTTGATCCAAGAGAAAAATGTTCTCCGTCTTCAAATATTAATTTCTTATCAAAATTTTTCATAGTATCTTTGTTTGCTCCAAATGAATAAGCACAACATTGGAAACAACTTATACCATTTTCTACGTCTCTATATGGAGGCAACTGATTATCAATATATGGAGTTCCAAATTTAGCTGCTAACATAAAAGATTTTAAATATAATTCCTTATATGATTTTGCATCTTCATAATAATTGTTATATACATCATCTTTTAAGAATTCATTTCTAAGTACCATCTCATATTTTGGAAACGAGTGTGGTTTACCATTATAATCTCCTTCCATATATACTTCGGTTATGGCTTCATACATTAAACGAACTTCTCGTTCCAGTTCTCCATATGTCCACAATTTTTCTTGTTTACCATTCCAAATTTTGCCATATGCTACAACAGGTTTATCTTTCCAGATTTTTGGAACTCCTGGCATTAATTGAATTGATGAAAATATAACCTGTCCGCCTCTGGCAACAATCATTTGCCCCATCTGAAATACAAACATTTGCAAGTGTTGTTTAATCGTTTCATATGATAACCCTGCCATATATGGAGCTAAGAATAATAAGAAATTTTGATATCCCTGGCCGCCAGCAAAGCACGTTTGTTGTGATCCGAGTGCCGTACATGCATGTAATATAGCGGTTTCTGGATGTTTTGCCGGTCCTGCATATGGAGTATGTGTTCCACTTCCATCTGATAAAAGACCATAATAAAATATATATCTTAAATCCGAATCAAAACAAAACGGTCTTCTTAAAAAATATTCCATGTCGTGACAATGCAGAGTACCATCTATATGTAATTTTGATAAGTGTTCCGGCAAAAAATTCATAACCATTTCTTTCAT
>JAKQEK010000033.1 GCA_029558535.1 Bacteroidota bacterium
AAGAAAATAAGGATTATAAAATTTATGTTAAAAACTATTCGGACTATGTAGATTATCATGATTATCGAGAAGCTTCAAAACTTTTAAATTATGATTTGACAAATGGTAATATACCAGATATAATTTTATTTGGGAACTACTACGAAATTGATAGTTTAATAAATAGAGGTGTTTTAACTGATTTAAACAAATTTATAGAAAAAGATGAAACGATAAAAAAAGACGATTATTTAGAAAAAGCCTTTGAACCATTTGAAAAAGATAATAAGTTATATGCTTTTTTCCCTAGTTTTAGTGTAGATACTATGATAGGATTTGAATCGGATTTAGGAGAGAAACAGGGATGGGATATAGACGAATTAACAAGTTTTTCAAAAGAAAACAAGGATAAAAAGCTAATATTATCAAGGGATAAAAGAGAGCTGATAGAATCTTTTTTAAGTTTATATATGGATGAATACATTGACTATGACAAAAAAACATGTAACTTTAAAAAGGAAAGCTTTGTTAAAATTTTAGAGTTGATAAAAGAAAATAATGAAAATACATTATTTCAAAATTGTATTTTAAAGGATGATAATTATCAAGATATGTCATACATTTCTGAATTGAAAGAGGATGTGTACTTAAATAAATTAAATTTCTATAATTTTGAGTTTATAAGAAATTTATTTACTCAATATAATAAAAACAAACCAGTTTTAAAAGGAATGCCATCAAAAGAAGGAAATGGTGCTGCTTTATTACCTGATTTTACTATAGCTATTTCTGAACAATCAGAAAACAAAGAACTTGCATGGGAATTTATAAGAACTTTTTTACAGGATGATTTTCAAAATAATAATAAGGAATTTCAAACAATTACGACATTTCCAATAAAAAAATCATATTATGAGCAGGATAGAATTTTTAAATTTGATAATTCAATTTATGAGTATATAAAACAAATTTCAAAAGTAAATATAGTTGATACAAACATAATAGACATTATAGAAAAAGAATACGATGATTTTGAAAGTGGTAAAAAAACAGCTACTCAAGTGGCAAAATCAACACAGAAAAAAGTCACTCAATATTTAAACGAAATAAAGGAGTAAATTATGAAAAAAATAATCACGATTATACTAGTTATTATTTTCACTTTAACAACAATATCATCATGTAAAAATAAAAAAATAAACGATATAGAAATACCAAATGACGGGGTTTCAAAGATAAGTAATGAAGGCAATAATAAAATAGAGAATTATTTTATTCCTCAAAAAATAACCTGAATCCGCAAAACTCATTTTCTTAAAGTCTTTCGAAAACGTCGAAAATATGGTATACTAAACGTATTAGAAATGCTGCAAAAAGCAGCACCTGAAAGGTGAAAAGAAACATGAAAAAAGAAGCATACAAAATTCATTTTAACAAGGATATTATCGTTACGCTCAGCGAAGAAAGACTAATAACTCCAAGTGGGTTATGCATGGTAGGTCAGATATTCGGAAAGTCAAGTCTTGCAAAGAAAGCAGCAAGAATGACAACAGATAAAAGATCCCAGCCACAAATAAAAAACGGAGATATTCTTTTAAGCGAAATAGGTATGCTTACTCTTGGGAAAACAAGTTTTGATTACATCAATGAATTTCATTCTGATCCAGAGTATTACAAAACAGCCCTTGGCATAGTATATGGTATTCCATCAGAATCAACACTTAGAATGAGACTGGATACAATAGGTCAAAGCATGGATGCAGACATACTTGAAGGAAATGTAAGTATGTTTAGAGCATGTAAAGTTGAACCTTCTACACTGTTATGCGGATATGTTCCAGTTGATCTTGATGTAACGCCGTTTGATAACTCAAAAACTCACAAAGAAGGCGTATCCCGTACATACAAAAATTTTGACGGATATGCACCGATGATGGCGTATATAGGAACAGAAGGATACGGATGCAACTTTGAACTTAGAGAAGGAAAACAGCACTGTCAAAATGGAACGCCTGAATTTCTGCAGAAAACAATAAAAGCAGCAAAACAGATGACAAACAAGCCTCTTCTTTTCAGAATGGATTCAGGCAATGATGCTGCCGAAAATATGGAAATACTCCACTGGGATGACCCACAGATAAAATTTCTTGTAAAGCATAATTTCAGACGTGAAAACAAAGAGAAACTGGCTGAATCATTGAAGAAGGTATGCCAGAATGTCAATAAACCACGAGAAGGCAAAACCATATATATCGGAACAACATGGAAAAATATCAATACCGAAAACAAAGGCGAAATCTGCGTCAGAGCTGTTTATGAAATCATAGAAAGAACACTTGATCCAAACGGTCAGTTTTTACTTGAACCGAAACAGGAAATAAATTTTTATCTGACATCTCTTGATCTTTCTGATGAAGAAGTAATCGAACTTTATCATAACCATGCTGTATGCGAGCAGTATCACAGCGAAATCAAAACTGATATGGATATTGAGAGACTTCCAAGTGGTAAATTTGCAACAAATGCCTTAATTTTAAAACTCGGTATGCTTGCTTATAATATTCTCCGTATTATCGGAACTGAAGCTATGAAACAGAACGATATGCCTGTACGTCATAAAACAATTAAGCGTCGAAGAATTAGGACAGTAATAGATCGTTTAATTCTCATTGCAGGACATCTCACTGTCCATGCGAGGCGAATTAAACTTGCACTTGGAAAAAGTAATCCATGGGCAAATGCATTTATTAGAATCCACAAGGCCTTCGCTGCAATATAATTTAATAAAATCACATTTTTGGGGTAAGGGGTAACTATACCCTAACGAAGGAAAAAGTGTTTAAAACTTAATAAAATTATCATGAAACCATAGAGTAATCACTGAATAATAGGCTAATTTATATCCCCAATATTAGCCTATTGTTTTTTGGAGTGAACTCTGCGGATTCAGGTTATACTGAAGAAAATCCATTTGGAAGTGAATAAAAAATAAAATTATTCAATATTAAGTAAAAATATTGTTGCCATAAATTTAAATGTAAATATTTAATAAGTTGCGTTTACTTTGAAAATTTTCGTTATAAAAAAAATTAAAAAATTTTATAAAAAAGTATTGACAAACATAA
>JAKQEK010000095.1 GCA_029558535.1 Bacteroidota bacterium
ATAGACCAAGATAAATCTGTGGATTACTATGTTTGCCATCTTTGCTAAAACCAGACATTCGTAAATCGTCTTCATCGCTCGCTTCAAAATATAGCGTTGTCATATCATAAAACACTACGCTTAAATTTCCTTTTAAAATCCTTTTCCTGTTTTCAGCATTGGGACACCCTAAAAGTGTTTTTCTACAATTTTGTATAGTTCTGCTTGCTTTTCATCCATTTGCAATAGTTTTTTAATTAATCTATTGGTTTCAGGAACAGTATAAGTCAATTCAAACATATTGTATGTTAACTCCACTGCATTTACTATTGATATATCTAACTTTTCTTCATTTAAAATACGCTCTAATTCCTTGTAAATACAATATGCTGTGAATGATATACATATATGTGCCTCAATTCTCCGCCGCACTCTATGATATATTGGACGTATCCGCAAATCTGTTTTTGACATCCTAAACGCCTTTTCTATATACCACAAATTATTATAATGTTCTATAACCAAGTTTGGCTCTAATTCTGTATTTGTTATATATCCTTTCAAACCATCCCAACAGGAATCAGCTTCATATTTGCCATAATCAATTTCAATATTTACTTTACCATTCATCTTCAAATATTTATTATATCCTCTGTTATTAATATTTGATTTCGTTAGCTTGCCTGATTTAATTTGTTTTTCTAATCGTTTCAAACCTTTTTGCCTGTTATACATATCTTTTTTTGCCCTGGCTGGCGAATATGAAACTATTAGCTTTTCATTTGCATTCTTTTCTATTACTATTGGCTTTTCTGTTGATGGCTTGTGAGATAGTATTTTTTGCTTGATTTCAGCCCTCTCATTCTTTATTCGACCACCAAGAATATATTTATAACCCATCTCACGAAGTGCTTGCGTATTCTTGCTTGATAGCAAACCACTGTCAGCTACCAATATCGGTTTGTCAAGATTGAATTTTTTTCTTATCCCCTCAATAAATGGTATTAAGGTATGTCCTTCACTTAACTTCCCCTCATAAATCTGATAACCTATTGCATACCCACCCAAACCTACTAATAGACCAAGATAAATCTGTGGATTACTATGTTTGCCATCTTTGCTAAAACCAGACATTCGTAAATCGTCTTCATCGCTCGCTTCAAAATATAGCGTTGTCATATCATAAAACACTACGCTTAAATTTCCTTTTAAAATCC
>JAKQEK010000109.1 GCA_029558535.1 Bacteroidota bacterium
GGTGAACTTCCGAAGAAGCTACCGAAATGCTTTGAGTGCGAGAAAAAGGAAGGGACGGCATTATTATATTAACAGGAGAAAAAAGATGAACAGAGGATATCGTAGCATTGATAAGAATCCAGAATTTTTGCCGTGCTCACGGTGCGGCGAGAAGTTGCCTGTCGCAGACTTCGACATTGTCCAGAAGAAGTTGGGTCTGTACTATGACAGTTGGTGCAGGAGATGCAGATACGAATATAAAAAAAAGCCACGCTGGCAATCGCTTGTTGATTATGACATACCGGCTGAAACGAAGGAAAAATGGCAATTTGCAAAAAAAAATGGACTTTTGATTTATCCAGTTTCGATGGAAAAAAATGGATAATTTTCTCTATCGGTTGGTTGCAATATTAACATTTATATGTATATTAGCATTATATTGACAATAGGAGAGTACAAAATGAACGTGACAATTTTTATTTCTGACAGGGACAAAGAGATAATAAAAAAAGCAAAAGCTGAAGCGAACAAGAAAGGTTCGGGGTTGGGAAAATTTCTTTTGGATTTATATAAGACAAAACAACAAAAACAGGAGAAAAGCAATGAATAAGAACGTTAAGCAGGCGTGTGCAGTCGCTGAACGATTGGGTTGGGTAATAGAAAAATTTGACGAACAGTCGGCGACGGTTTTTTGCAGTGAGAAAAATTTTGCTGATTTGAAAAAACGATTCAACGAACTATCCGATATGGTAAAAATAAAGTGCGATGCTGTATTACGCATACAATTCAAGCGCACAAGCGAATACAAGGGAGTTGTGCGATTTAGCGATGGAGGTTAAATAATGAGCACATTCATTCCAGCATTTTTTATCGCAGTATCGATAATATGTATAATAATTTGCGTGTGGTTGTTGTCACTATGAATAAAAGAATGTTCAGGCATCCAATCACAACATTTATCGATTGGTACATTGCGAACTATCACAGCGATAATTATGTACATCGCAATATGATAAAAGATGAAATTTACAAAAGAT
>JAKQEK010000119.1 GCA_029558535.1 Bacteroidota bacterium
AAATTCGCTTCCTGCAACAGGGCTATAATATTTTAATTCACCTGTTAATGATTCATTTATAGGTTTAATATAAATTTTGCCTTCGGTCGGAGAATAATTAATTATCTTGATGTCCTTTATGTCGCCAGGCTTTTGTTTGTATTGCTGATATTCCGTTCTAGGTAATGGTTTGAAATTGAATTTCAAATCAAATCCATCAGCAAGAATATAAATTGGAATAAGAGAGTCTGATGACTTTGGCTTCTTGACTAATAGTTCGATTTTTAAGATATAATCATCTGTGTATGACCTGCTAATATTATTTTTGAAACGTTGGACAACTTTATTAAAGTTAGAAAAATTAAAAAATGTATCTCCAAAACTAATTTTAACATAAGTTTGAAATGTTGTTAAATCAAATGGTGGAAAATTATCTAAGTCAGGAGTTCCGGTTTCTGTAAAATTAGATGAAATAATTTTTCCATTTTTGTCACAAAAACTTAATTTTAAATATGCCTTTTTTATCTCAGTATAATCAGTATTGAATATTGGGACATTTAATAATGATATATCATCAAAATCTGGTATTGCATTTATTTTCTCAGGTTTGGATGGATTGCCAAGCCATTTATAACCGTCGCTTGTTTTAAAATCATATATTGACCAGGCTACTTTATTTTTTTTGCCGTCAGATGAGTTTTTTATGAATTGTATGCACATCTTATTACCGTCGCTTAAGTCTTTGGGCAGTATGGGTGTGCCATTCACCATTTTATCCCCTGCAATTGTATCGTCATCGGGCAAATGTATTGTTTGAAGACGTTTTGCTGGTATGGCTTCGCCTGTATAAAAAAAGTAAATTCCATTGTATGAAGATTCGTTGCCGCAAAAAATCATTATATTTTCAAAATTTTGTTTTAAATATGCGCCCGAACGCGGGTCATGATATTTAAATTTTAAATTTTCTATCAAAGAATCATAATTATTAATTGTTATGTTGTCAGGAAATTCGTAACCGACATTTACAACTGCATGGCTACCATGAAGTCCCACGACCGGTCGGCCTTCTGCTAATTTTTCAACGATTATTGCAATGTTATTAGCCATAACTTGACGGCTATGTAGGCGTAACTCTTCTGGTAACAGTTCACTAACTCCGGGAGCGTACGTAAAGTTAATTCCAATATTTGAAAGGCCGGGGATATTTAAATCTCCAACCCTAGTTAACAACGCCGCATTACCTTCAAGTTTCCCAACTGGTTCATCCGTTATTCCATTGGGAGCCAGCAGGAACATTTTATATATTGCATCTATATTTTTGGGAACGTCAATGGAATATCCTTTTAGTAGCATAAGCCAGCAGGTTGCCCAGCATGTGCTATAATATTGGTAATAATATGGCCATTTAATGGGCTTACTTTTATTTGCATTAATGTAGTTTATTGTTTTAGCAATTCGATCATTGCTAAATCTTTGCATTAACACTAGAGTTTTCCCCGCTTTAAATCTTTTTCCGGAAGGAATTGAATCTAAATTTGTCTGTTCCAAATCAGTAATTTCATCAGTCGGTGACGATAATGTTGAAGAGCTAAAACGATAAATACAGTAGTTATTTTTGATGAACGCAGGCAAGGACATTGTGTTTTCATCTGGCGTGATATAAGTCAAATATAATTCATCTGTTTCTGTTCCTGCGTCAATCGGTATTTTTAGATATGCCACATTAATATCGGCCGATGTTATAATCTCAAATACTTTATTTTCCGGCGCTTTTAAATAATAATCAGGCCGTTCTCTAATCTCAATATTGGCAATGCCTGAAACTGAACCTACAGGAATTTCAAAAATCATGCCGGTCGAATCTTTGACATATCCGCCTTCCGTGCCGATTTGTGCAATCGGTTTTATCGGAAGTGCATTGTTGGATATTAAAAGTTTTAACTCCGTTGAGACAGAATCTGAATTGCTGTTATATGTGGCTTGTAAGATAACTTCTCCGCTATCAATATCCGGCTTATATATCGTGCCAGAAAGCATTCCGTTGCCGGACTTTACACTCCATGACACATTTACCTCTTTTGTTGCGCCGCCTGAATATGTAGCAGTGGTTTTAACTTTCGATAGGTCATAAGTATCTGTCGGTTTGATGTTATCTTCACTTATGCTGAGCTTTATTGAAAGCAATTTACCGCCTTCGATGATTATTTTGAATAAACAATTAGCAGTTACATTGTTTTCATTATATTCGGCTTTAAATAAGGTTTCTTGGGAACCGCTTCCAGCTATGCTTGCTGTAAACCAGCCGGTATCGCTCAACGAACCTATGCCGGAAACCAATTTCCATGATGCGATTACTTCTTTTGTAGTGCCGTCATAATAATTAGCATCCATTTTAATTAATGCTGGTAAATATATCAATGAACCCGAAACCATTGTATATGATTCAAAAATCGGTTTAATCGATTTTAAAGTTCGGCCTAACTCTTCCAGTGTCTTAAT
The DNA here is from genome assembly GCA_029558535.1 of Bacteroidota bacterium. Classification (GTDB taxonomy): domain Bacteria; phylum Bacteroidota; class Bacteroidia; order Bacteroidales; family ML635J-15; genus Bact-19. The sequence continues at coordinate 2,479 of JAKQEK010000119.1, forward strand.
AATCAGTTTGAATTCAATCTTTTTATCTATTCCATTTTCGGCATATATCGCATTAAATATAGCCTCTCCGGTTTTCCCCGACAAAAAATAAGAATTGCTTGCATAAGAAAACGCACCGGGACTTGATATCATCTCCCAGCGGGCAGTTTGAACTTCAATTGAATCGCCGTTCGAATAATGCGCGGTGATTTTTATTTTTGATAAATCATATTTTTCGGTGGTAACAGCGATAATTTCTGAGGTTTTATCCAGGGAAATATAAGTCAGCGTTTTTGTCTCGGTTGTTCCACCGCCGCCGGCGCCTATAGTATATGAGGCGTTAACGAACTTCGAATGCCAGCTCATCGGCCAGTCGCTTCTGAATGCAGCCACATTGAGCTTGCATGTTTTATTTATTGCAACCGGGCCGGTATAATTTATTCCCTGACGGCCGTCGCCGTAGTCATAAATTATGTTTGCGTTTGGCGTGGCGCACGTCATTTTAACCGTTACCGCACTATTGTATTGGCCGGGCGGCGGGTCGAGTACTGGCATTTCAACGCGCTGGCCTATGGTTTCGTTTATGCCCGTGACAGTTTCGTAAATGTCAGTCTGAGTCGATAGCGCGGTTAACTGTTTGCTGCCAATATATAATTGTGCTGGCACGCTTATATTATTCACCGTTTGAAGCGTTGTAGCGCTCTGCAGAAGCGATACGTAGCTCGATAATAATTTGGACGATTCCGAAAACGTAAACTCAGTTACCTTTTCTTTTATAGCATTATCTACGCCGGGCGTCGTTAAAACATTCGCTATGAGATTAACCGCCTGTTTTAATTCGGGCACACGGTCTTCAAGCCCCGCAATGCGCTCTTCTAATGCGAGCGCAAAATCCGTATTGCTGACCGATGTGTCAACGCTTTTTTTGGCTATAACGGCTGTTATCGGTATCTTAGACTGATTTTCAAGAACGATTATAGCGCGTGCCGTACTTTCGTCCGATACTTTTATGTTCGATATTTTAACCGTATTTTCGGTTACTTCGGTCGCTTTGGGAATGCGCCCTAGGAAGGATTTATAAACAACTTTATTGTCTGAATTTTTAACCAGCACCGAAAGATACCTGTCAGCGGTAGCGACGGGAAGCGTGGCTTTAAAGGTATCGTTGCCAGTGGCAGTTATGACCGCCCCTTCAACAGAAACATTGTTTATTTCATCATAAACGCTTATCTGCATTGTCGATAAATCGATGGCCCGTGTTAAAGAATAAGAAGGGGAAGCAGGCGCGCTTGCGCCAACAATTCCTGTTAATTCAAGAGTTTTTTCAATCGGCGTAGGCGGGCCGTTGCCTAAAATTATGGTTGGACCGTCATAGTTTATCGTAGTATCTTCGGCCATATTGAAAAAGTACGAATCGCCGGCTTTAAACGAAGGATCAGCGCCGTCTAAAAGCGTTACCGCGCCGCTATTATCTCTTACCACTTGAATAAAACTTCCCGCCGCAGGACTCCATTTATAGATGCCTTTAATAGCTGAATATACGTTCATTAACGAACTGAATGATACTGTATTTGACGGTAT
>JAKQEK010000153.1 GCA_029558535.1 Bacteroidota bacterium
ATGTAACTTGGGTGGCACTTGTAGTTTTGTCGCCATTAAAATAGTACTCTAATGCAGTAACATCATAGACAAGACCTGTCCCTGACCATGATGCACCACCTGTTTTTAAGTATGGTGGTATATATGATGAACCTCCACCACTTGAATAACCCTCTTCACATAAATTATCTCCTAAAGTGAAATAGATAACCATTCCTTGACTTGCACCACAAGCATTAAGTACATTAGCTCTATGAACTTCAACACCTATACCAATATTATAATCAGAAAGTTTACTATTTGCAAAATCAAAGTCTTCAACATAAATACTATATACATCTTCATTAAAGAATTTAAACCCAGCTAATGTTGGTTGTAAAGTGATGTTTGGAATGTCTATATTAGCTTTAATACTTACATCAGCAGTTTTATTATTTAAAACTCCGCTTATCTCTATATTTTCATCTTCAATGAAATTAATTTTTTCAACTGCTCCAATTAATTGACCATTTACACTTACATTAAATTCTTTAGCTGAAATGATTATTTGATTATTAATATCATCTGTTTCAATATTTATATTAGTTCCTGCTGTAATATTTACATCTTCTTTAAGATTGTTTATTTTTGATACTCCATTACTAATAGGTTCTGCATATTCAAACCCTGTTTTGTCTGATTTTAAAACTGGTACTTTTCCTACATCAGTATTTCCACTTGCTGGAGTTGGAAACAAATCCATTATCTTTTGCCAGTTGCTATCTACTTCAGTACTTGAAAGAACTTTAGTAGGGTCTGTGTAACTGCCTTTGTCGATTCTCTTGAGTAAATTTAATAATCCCATTTTATATTAATTTTTAAATTGAATAATCGTGTTCCCAATAACCACACTCGACATATAGCTGTGTGCAATCTTGTGGAGGTTCTATAATTGCTGTGCAATTTGCCAAACCAAAAGTTAGCTTCTGAAACGATGTACCATTGCGTTCAAAACTTACAATCGCATAACCGCAGTCTGGTGCTGAAGCTGCACCATTGCGATTAAGAATAGCATCGAGCACAGCTTCATCTGCCTGGCTTTCTGGCTTCAACACAATCTGTGGTACTGGACTATTTAATATCGTTTGTATTTTAACTTTCATCCTATGCTATCTATTTTAACTTTTTTTCTACCATTTGTTTTAGCTCCATCACAACCGCAACCATCTATACATTCTTTCCACTTAGGGAATAACTCAATTTTTTCATTGAGATATGTTTCGCACTCTTTCCAATATATCATTGCGTCTTGTCTACTTGATGTTCTTATATCCCTCTTCTCCTCTTTTGATATTGGTTCTGAAAATTCATTTGTTTTTTGAACAACACCAAAGCCAGCATCTGTTACACTACCTTTGAAAACATATCTTCCATAAGCAAAATAAACTAGTACAGCCTTTATACCCTTGTACTCAATTTCATTTCCATCTTTATCTATATATGTTTCTCCATGTATTAATTTTTGATAATCTACTTCTTGAAAGTTTTTTAGGATATCAAAGAAAAAAGGACGACAAATAATTTCTTTTAAATCAAAGTCTTGCGCTTCTTGTATAAATGTTTCAATGCGGTCTACATCAACACCTCTCGATATTGTTTTAAAATCTGAAAAATCATTTTTATTAATTAACAGTACCGCCATTGTCTAATTGTTTAGGTTGTCCTAATAATTTTCTTGCATCTTCTTCATCATATCCGTATAAATCTTTTAATATCGAAAGTCCAGAATCGTAAGAAATTTTATTCTCAGAAATTGCGGATATGATTTTTAAAATATCATCTATTGATATTGATGCTTCTTGTTTTAAAAGAGTTAACTCTTTAATGCTCCAATCTCCAGTTGGGTTTATGTTTTCTCTGTATGCAGAAAATATTTCTTTCATTGCCATTTCCACACTTAGCCTTTCTTCTTCTGTCATGGAATTGTAAAATTTTTGTGCAGCAATAAAACTTTCTCCACTTGTATTGCCTAATTTTCCTTGCTCATAATCAATTAGAACTACTGGAATATTTTTATAGCATTTACGAATATTATTAGCAGCTGTAGTTGTTGAGAACTCAAATATTTTATCATTATAATCAACCGCCAGTTTATCTATTCTAAGATTGCCGTCTTTGTTATCTGATGTAAATTCATCTTCTAACATCATTATAGTTTCTGCATTCTCTGCGCCTTGAAACTCTTTAATTTTTTCTTTAAATTTTTCCTCATCTTTTGTACTTTCAAATGGGGAGTGCCTAAGAATAGTGCTTATAAAAAAACCTTTTTTAATTGTGCGATTTCTAAACACAGCAAAGTTATATTCACTTTCTGCATCTTCCATTGCAACATCAATGGGCGACAATGGATAAGTGGACGTATTGTCTAATGTCAAATAATATATTTGTCCAAGATATTTATCAAAGCCACCTGCCTTTTCTACTTGATATTTTACAACTGCTGGATTAGAATTAAATACATCTAATGATTTAAATTTTGTTTTGTCAAACTTTTGAGAATAGCGTTTATCCCAGTTATTATAAACAACTATTTTACCGCTATAATTGTCGTTATCTTCCTCGCCAAAACGACAGTAACTGTAAGGTATAACAGCTACCGTTGATATTTTGAAATTTGCATTATAATTTACATGAATAAAACAAGCTGCATGATTCTTTATCTCATTTGCTATTGCTTGTAAAAGCTTGTTTGGTGTAAGCTTTCTATTTTTTGTGCGACCTATAGTGTAGTCTTCCATGTCAACTGTAAAACCTGCACCCATTATGAATTTACCATACATGGAAGCTGCCGATTTTGCAGTTACTGAGCTGTTGATTATGCGTTCTGTTCGTGTTGGATAAATATTGTCTTCGCCATTTCGGATAATTCCAAGTGACTTATCGTACAGGCTTATGTTTCTGTCCGCAATATCTGATGCTATTACTCTTAATCCAGCCACGCACAGCTTTATTTTTTATTTGATTTTTTAGATGTTTTTTCCTCTACCTTAGGTTCTGATTCTTGTATGTCTAATTCATTATTCTCATTATAAACAGCTGTATTGTCATCAGTTTTTTCCTCTACCTTAGATTCTGATTCTTGTATGTCATTGCCTTTAAAAGCATTAACTAAATCTTCCCAATTTTCTGGTTTTTGTTTAAAGCATTTTATTCTTTCTGGATTATTCGCCAAAAACTCCAAAGCCAATTCATCAGTAAGATTTGCATTAGAAATATGTTTCCCACCAAATTTTATTTGTCCAATATAATTGTCTTTAAATTCAAATTGTCTATTGATTTTATTTGATAAAATTTCCATTCCTTTTTGTTTTAATTTTTTAAAAATATTGCTAAAATCATCATTACATCCAGAACATCCTGTTTCGCCGAAAATATACATCGCATATTGTAGACATTTACCTTTAAGCCTTCTGTCTTTTACTATTTCTGATAAATTTGTATTAATCAAAAATTCAAGCTCAGAAGTAGTAAAATCTATACTGCCCATGCGTCAAATACTGATTTTGTGTCTGCATAAGTACCCTCATTCCATGTGTAAGGTACTCGTGGCTCTTGCTCATCTGCTGGTGTTTTTAAAACAATAACATGAGAGCCAGAATCTGCGTAATATTTCATTGTAGAAGTTCCTGTCATACCTACATCGTAGCCTAAAACTTCAAATGCATCTGCATTTGCTGTACCTTTCCACTTGCGTTCTACTACCACTACGCATCTTGTTCCACTAAGTAGTGCATTAATAAATTCTTTTGCAGAAGAATCATTTTTTGGGGACACAAATGAAAAACTATGTGTCGTACCGTCTGGCGCATCTGGATTTTCTTTTGGGTCATACCCACCATCTTTGTATCTTTTAAATGCCTGTACCTTTATTTTTTGAGCAGTAGCTTTTAAAACCGCTTCGGTCATAATTGTACCTGCCGCATTTATTAAAGTAGCAGCTCTATCCCAATCGTCATAAGGTATAATAAATGCGTTCTCTTCTAAACCAATTACAGGTGGTATTTTACAATCTTTAGTAAAGTTTCCAGACAAATTGGTTATGCAAGTTGGAAATGCCATATTTTTTTTTTTAAAAAGTTATTAATAAGCTACAGAAATCAAGTCTTCCAATAATACATTTGTATCTAAAGAGAAAGCTATATCTACATAGTTAGCTTTATCTTTTTTCCAATAGAAAGAATCTAGGTTTGATAATGAATTTTCATCTTCTGTGCCAATTGGCATATTAGAAGTAGCACTTAATATCACACGATTAGGTAAGTTTAATTTTGTGCCATTATTGAAAAACTTTTTAATTGACGTGTCCCAATAGTTAATTACTTTAATAGGAATACCTCTATATTGTCTAACTGAAGACAATGCTTTTTCTGGTCCTTCACAACAAACGTCAAAGCCTTTACTTTCTCTAAAGTCTACCCAGTTATTGAACATACTGCGAGTCATAAAGAAAGCAACGCCTGGCATTTCTAATATCGCTGGATTTGACTTGTTGTATAAATCTCGCATTACTTTCCACGCACGTTGTTCATCCAATGTATTCTGCGCATTGTATGTAGCACCAGCATTCTCTGCTATTTCAACTCTTGTAATTTTTCCAGCCGTAACGCCTTGAAATATTTGTTTCCAAACACCATCAATACAGTTGAATTTACTCACATCTAATCCAGCAGTTAAATCATCTACAGTAATGTCTGTATCGCCCCATTGTGAGTATCTAAGTACCATTTTTTTAAGTGCTTGTAATACTCTTTCTTCAATAAAAGCTACTTCTTCACTACCTGTACCATCCCATGATTCTAAGTGATTTAGTTTTTTCTTAAATACCTTAAAAAGTGGATTTGTCGTTTTCATGCAGTGTTTCAAACGAGTACCAATTGATTTAGGATGCCATTTTTTTTGAGAAAAAACAATAGAAGCTTCTTCTTCAGGAACATTGCAACCAAGTCCTTCGAGACATTGACCAAGTTCTTCTGATATTTCTCCAACTATTGGAATAAAAGTTTCTCTTTCTATTCCTGTTTGAATATCATGTAAATCTCTAATTTCTGGCAATTGTTCAAATTCTCGAATAATCATTTCGGAAGACGATCTTGCTTCTTCTGGATTAAGTGTAAGTTCTTCTAAGTCTAAAATTATTTCTGGCATAATATAAATTTTTAAATGTTTAATTATTTTTTGTTTGTTTCCATGCTTTTAAAGCCTGTTCTATTTGTTTTAGTTTTTGGTTTTTTGTTTTCAGCACCAGCACCTTGTTGTTCTGCTTCATCTGGTACATATCCACTTGATACTTGATCTGCTAACCACTCTACAGTTTTTTTAAGTTCTCCTATTTCTTTAGTATGTTTAGCTTCCAATGTTTTAAATTTTGCATCGTATGCTTTTTTCATCTCATTGATAGATTTTTGTTGTGCATCTGGTGTAGGATTGACTTTTGATTCTGCACCTTCTGTATCAACAGAATCACCCTTAGGCTTAATCTCTGAAATCACACCATCTTTTACAATAATCGTGCTTTCATCGCTCATGATGTATTCGCCATCAGCAGCAGGTTGTCCATCAATAGTAACTGCATCACCAACAGCAGGTGTTTCATTATCTGTTTCTACTGTGATTTTTGCACCACTTGCATCTGTTAACTCGATGGATTTTTTTCCTTCACCGAATTTTGCTTTTATTTTATCTAAAAAATTCATACCTTTTTGTTTAATTATATTTAATAAATTTTCTTCATCGTTAATTGATTTGAACAAACCCATGTTTACTGCTGGAGTATCCACGAAGTCACAACCAATAATATCTTTTAAATCATAGCCAAGTATTGTGCCTTGTGTGCCATCTTCAGCTGTTGCTAAAAGTTCTTTAAAAGCAAATAAATAATGTATTGATAAACCAAAATCATCAGGATGATTCTTAGCCATTTCTACAATAAAATCAAAGTTGTTACCATTAGGAGAAATCTTAGCTACTGGAGATATGTGTACATCTGCAATAACAACACTCTTACCTTCCTTTTCGATTGTTCTATGATTTTTTATATTGCCTAAAAAATTCGGTAATTGGTCTTTACCATCCCAAGATGGATGTCCTAATCTGCACTTAACGCCATTTGATTTAGCGTTAGCCATTTCTACATAATTAGATAAAAAATCTTTATCAAAATAATCTCCTACTTTATCATAGCCCTCTTGTAGTATCTGTACATCTTGAATAATAGCACCTTGTTCGGTTACTACTACATCTTTTCTGCCTGTAAAAGAGGTTGTAATTGATTTTTTATTTTCTTGAATTGGCATTGCAATACAATATTATTATATAACTTTGCATATATCTTGTTGGTATAATTTTGGATAAACTCAAATACATATTAGAAGGCTGGACGAACTACACATTTAAAAGTGAGACAGTAGAATTGTTAGCAAAAGATAAAGCAACAATATGTGCTACTTGCGAGAACGCACGTATAAGTATTTGGGACGATGTTCTTCCAGATGCTACACTTAAAGAGGTTGAAGGAATGGTGTGTGGTATATGCAATTGTCCTCTAAGTACATTGCTTCGTTCTGCAAAACCTTGTAAACTTGGAAAATTTTAATTAAATTAGTTATTGTAATGGAATTCTACCAACAAAAAAGAACTATAAAAATAACTGATTTACGAATTGGTAGCATAGTACTATATGGTACAGTTCAAGACCATATAATTGTTGGAATAAATTATGAAAATCTATCTGTAATCATTAGACCAGATAAATATCGTACTACTGGACAGGTAAAAGAAAATTCACTCTTAACTAAAATTAGTAATTTAAAAGAAAAAGTTGTTGATATTTCAAAAATATATAGTTATCCAATAATATTAAGTAAGCTGAATGACTATGGATTTATTTGGGAAAACAAATACACAGTTTATTATTTAATTGAATCCTATAAATTCATTGTTCAAGCAATTGGACTTAATGAAGCAAAAATAATTTATGATTCTAATAAATACGCAATTAGAACTACTGTTTACTCTTTACATGAGTTGCAGAATGTATTTAAAAATGTAAGTGGAATTGATTTTATTGACATTGAAAAATTTTAATTTATGAAAAATTTTATAATTATTTTGTTGGCTATTTTATTTTTTGTTTCTTGTAAAAAAGAAAAATTAGTAAATGACTTATCAGGTTCATCTTATTTGGTTAGGTTGGAAGCGGATAGAAATGAGATGTATAATAATTATGTTTTTGACAGTTCTGTTTGGTATTTTAGAAACAATACCGTAGAAATTAAAACAGTCGGATATGCAGAGCCAGACGGTAGTGGTAGAATTTATAATACTTCTGAATCAAGTTACACTACTATTAAAAGAAAATTCATAGTAAATGGTAATTATGAATATTCAATAAAATCAATTTCTAATAATGATTTTATTGCTACCTTAAAAGTAATTAATGTGGCTAATTTACCAACTGCTACAGCAAGATTTTATAGGTTAAATTAAACAAAACTTTCCATTTTATTGATTGCATCATAGATGGTTTTTTTGTTCTTTATTCTAAATTCATACATTATTTTTTTTACGACACTTCCTTTATTTTTCTTCTCTATGTCCTCTTGCAATTCTTTTGGAATTAAGGTTCGGTATTGTCGCCAGATTTGATAATCTCGAATTATTAAGTGTGACATTACACCACAGCCAACAAGTCTGTCGCCAATATCATGTTTAAATAACAAGTCTTCTATTATTTCTCCAACTATCTTCATTATCCTATATTTGCTCCATCTACTAAAGAATTGTATTTGCCTGTCTCGCCAATAATATCAGTAACTTTAGTAACGATTGTTGTGTTTCTAAATGCTTCTCCAACAGCACTTACTATTGTTGAGCTAATATCTAATTCATCAATCAGTCTTCTTTGATAATAGCCGCCATCAACTATACCACCACTTGCAAATCCTGGTACTCCGATTCTTCTAAATGTGTCGGCTCCACCAAGAGCTTGTTGTTGTTGTTCATTCAACACCACCTCGCCACTTCTTACTGTTGCAAGTATGTTATCTCCATTTGATTGCGTTGGTATGTTTGACCGATTTGTTATTCTGCTTCCAGATATGTAATAAGGAACAACTCCACCGTCTGCAAATTTATCATTAACAGCAACTATTTTAGCAACATTAGCGATACCCGTTCCAATTGTAGTTGCAATAGATACAGCTTTAATTATCGTATTCATAGGTTCTGGACCAGATGGCGGTGCAGCCAAAATCTGCGAAACTCCTAAATAGGTATTAATAGTCGCTTGTGCAATTGCAGCTGCTTTTCCAGCCGCTGTATTTTCGCCTAACAAACTTGCAATTTGACCAAGTGCATCACCAGCCATTTTAACCTGTCCCTCGTAGGCTATTTTTTCAATTTTTTTACGCTGCAATGAATACTTTTCAGCAATCTTATTGGTATCTGCTCCTATTCGTTCAGCAGAAGCAATTTCTGCTAAATATTCTTGCTCTAATTGTTCTAATTGTAAGGTATATTCACTTTCTCCTTTCAGCCTTCTAATTTCTAAATCATTAGAAATATTAATGGATTTTGCTTCATTTAGCTGTTCTGTTTTTTCTAAATATAGTGCGTTTTGTGCTTCTAAAAATTCAGCTTCACTTTGTAATTGCCATGCTTCAAATTCTTTAGCAGTTATTTTACCTGCCTCAAATCTTTGGCGCTGTATAGCCTCTTCAGCATCTTTAATTTTAATAATTCTGTCAACTTCTTGTTGTATTAATTCGTCTGTAAGGAGTTGACCGTCTTGTATTTTTTTCTCGTGTGTTAATTTTAAAATAGCAAGTTCTTCCTCTGCGGATTTTATTGCTCTGTCTGCTAATTTTGATAGCCTGTCTTCAGTTTGTTCATAGAAATTGTCTTGCAATTTTGCAATTTCTGTTTGGTATTTTGTTTCTGAAATTAATTTATACTCAAGTTGTTTGTCTAATATTTCTAATTGTTTATTATATTCTTCTGTAAGTTGACTTGTGGATTTTATTTCCTTTCCTGCGATAGCCTGTATAAGTTCCAGCTCTTCCTGCATAGCCTTAATATTTTCTTCTTGTGATTTTTTTTGTGCATCTAATTTTTTTTGGCGTTCTTGCTCTGCTTTCTCTAAGGCTTTTTCTCTTTTCTCCTGCGCTTTCTCTGCGTCTTGTTCTGCTTTTTCAACAATTTTATTATTTGCATTTACTTGTTTTTCTGTAAATTTATTGTGGTCGTTTACAAGTCCGTAATAGTTAGTCATTGATTTTTGAAACGATTCAAATAAATCATCTACATTAGTTGTTCGGCTTTCTGCTAACTCCTTGAATTTGTTAAAAAAATCAGAATCATTCGCATATCTTTTTCTTAATTCATTTAATTCTGCTTTTGTTATATTTGCCTTAGATGTAATTAATTGTGTGTCTATTAACAATTGCTTTGCAGCAATAGCTTTATTTTGAGCATAGTTTTCTGCTTCTAATTTTTCTGCTTCTTTTATAAATTCTAATCGTTCTTTTTCACTTCTTGTTCTATCTTTTGATTTTATTATCAATGCATCAATTTGACCTTGTATTTTAGTATTTTGTATCGATTGACCTTGCATAGCATCTTCCAAGTCTTGCTGTGCTTTTTTTAATTCAGCAGCTGCTTTTGCTGCATCTCTCATGCGACCACCTAACCCACTAAAAGTTTCTCCTAAAGACTTCGCACCAGTTATTAATGAAACAATACTACCAACAACGACATCAACTACTGCTTTAATTGCTGCCAATCCTTGTTCAAATTTATCTACGAAAGGAGTAATCTTAGATAATATACTTATTAATCCTGCAAGTGCAATTAATAGCAAGCCTATTCCAGTTGCTGCGATTGCATTTCGCAACATTCCTAATACTTTAATAAACCTACTCGTATTCCCAGATACAGCACCAGTTGCACTTCCTAAATTGGTAGTAGCCGATGATGCAGAACTGTATTGCTCCTTTATGGCTTGAAGTCCATTTTTTAATGACACAAGCCCATTTAAAGGTCCACTAAATGAGTTTCCAAAAATACCCATTCCATTAGCCGCTTCTAATATAGAATCTGTATAATTACCAACATTTCTTCTTGTGTCGCCTGTAGCTTTTTCCTCTTCTTTTAATCTTTCTGTAAGTAATAGTTTTGCTTCAGATAATTTTTTTGCGGCTTCTGTATTTTCTCCATTTATTTTTGCTTCTTCAGCCCACATTACAGATATTGCAACAAGTTGATTTCTTGCTTCCTTTACTGATAGTGTGTTTAAATCGTTTGTTTCTGTATACTTAGCTAATACATTAGAAGATTCACGATAAATTTGATTTGCATTTTTTAATTGCGCAGATAGCCTTTCTATTTCTTCTGCGTTTTGAATTGGCTCTTTTTTTAAAAGAGATAATTCAGTTTTTAAACCTTCAACATTTTTCTTAGCCAATGTTGCACTCTTTACCAATTGATTTACATCAATATCCAACTCAAGTAATTTTATTTTCTCTGCCATTTAATTTACTTTTATTATTTCACAATCTGTAAGTTTTCCTGCAACGAAATTGCTTACCTTATTTAGGTAAAAGAAAGATTGATACTGTCTTAGATATATCAATTTAAACATATCTAAAAAGTAAATATCTATAGGTGTTAACCAAATCTTTACTGTTTTTACTAATGGTTTTTGAACTAACTTTATGTATTTACCATAATTCTCTTCAATTAGTTTATTCCAATGAAATTCACTAAATTTTGCTATTGCTTGAGTTTCATTAAAATCAAAACCAAGATATTCGCTGTCATTTCCATAAGTCATATATTCTACATTGTGCACTAATTTCTGTGCAACTATCATTTTGTTTACCTCTTGCAACTCATATTTTGGAGGCAAACTTGCATCAGAAACTGTGTTTTTATAGGCATGAACTGAAGCAATTGTATTCCAATTGTCATAAATCATATAATCTCCACAAGCTTCTATTATTGATGATATGGTTTCTCCGCTAAGAGGTAAGTCATCTATCGATATGCCATAACTACCATCTGCGTAATTATTACCCAGTAAGTCTTTGTCGTTATAGTTATATGTAAATAAATTATCTTTGCTAAAATTACCTATCCTATATACTTCTGATGATTCAGAATCTAATTTATCGGACCAGTCGTAAAATCCTTGTTTTTTATTTAATAATTCGTCAATTTTAATAAATTGATACTTACCTTCGTTATCAACTCTGTACATTAGACCATATTGCTGCATAATTGCTATTAAAAAATCAATCTGCTTTATTTTAGGTAATAGTTTTGAAAAATCAATTGTCGTATTGAATAAAAATAACTTAGTGTTTAATTGTTGAATCTTATAATCAACATTAGTAATCATGCCCCATGGGTATGAAGGGTGTGAATCATTACTATTGTCACACACTAAGGATACTGTAACTACATCGCCTTGTTGTAGTGTAACTACAGATGTTGCAGTAACTGTTTTAGCCGTTGGAAATGGATAGCTTCTAATTTGAGGTTCTGTAATAATTTGAGTGTTTATGGTTCCATTTTTTTTTATCACAACAATTACTTCCCATAAAAATCGAGCATAACAGTCTATTGTAAAAGTAAATTGATATTCTCCGCCAAATGGTGCTGTATATTCATTTGTAGCACTATTGTAGTTTGGGCTTGACAATGGTTCTGAATCAACTTCTAAATTAAAAGTAACAGGATTGTCGTTACAGTTATCACAACCAAACTCATAATTCTCATCACGAACTCCGTTATAGTTGTCAAATTCAAAGACTAAATCTTTAGTGTAATCTCTTGCAGCCAACATAATTTGGCTGTCAAATTTTAAATCAGAAAAGACATCTCCATAATATTCCAAACCAGCTTCATTAAAAATCCTTTGCCAAACTGTCTTAACAAAAACCCAAGGGAATTGCTTCCCTAAATCTATCCTAATTGAATTTGCTGGTGCACCATATCCAAAAGATGATAATCTTCCATCTAATGTTTCAGCCAAGGCATATACATACCCTTGAGTATTCAACCAGGAGCTTTTCCAATTTGCCACATTAAAAGTATGTACAAGATCGCTCCAATCTAAGTCTGTAATATATTTATCAAGAATTTTACTATATAAATCATAATTACCTGCATAAATTATATATTCATACTGCTTTTGATTTTTTGTTTCCACTAACAATGCAGTACCATTTAAAACAATTGTAATACCATCACTAACCACTTTAGCTGTAGCATATTTATAAGGTCGTGTTGATACATTGCCAGTTATGTTCAACATCTCTGCTATTGCTATGTTGTTAGGTGTTCTCTCACAAATAATCCTATTCGTATAATCTGCATTTATTTTTTGAATGGAAGCAATATCATTTATCTGCTTTGTTAAAGCAATTACATCTTTCTCCTTTAGGTCTAACTTTTGACCTGCTATGTAAACTTCTGCACTCATAATGTTTGTGTGAATATCTTAGGTAACTGTAGGTCAAAAGAAACTTTATGTTTTCTTGTGAAAGAATCTTCTACATATTTAAAATTATTAACTTCAACAATCTTCAACCATGCATCCGCAATGTTATAACAAAGTGTTCCTTTAGGTTTGTTATATATATAAATGCAAGGAGAAGTGCCTATGTCTAATAATTGTTCTAAGTACCAATTTTCTAAATTTTGTGCTGTTAATTTTAGTTTTTTTTCTGCATCAACTCCGATATTTATCTCGTCTGATTGATAGTCTAATTGTCCTGCATTTTGCAGAACGGTGCCAATTGATTTTGAAGTGTGTGTTATTTCGTGTTGTGAATTAAATAACCAATAAGACCAACCACCACAACCATTTATCCATTTAAGATAGATACCACACTCATTTACCAATTCCAATTCAAATAAATAGGAGCTATCTTTTGTTGTAGTATCTGAACCTGAATTTATACCCATCAATCCTTTTTTAAATAAAGGAAGTGGAGTAAATACGCCATGCAAACTTTGACCATCGCTGATAATTACACGCTGTAAATATTTATCAGCAGGTGTTACAACTGGATTGATTTGGTAATTTAAAAAATTTCCACTCATATCAAAAAGTGTAAGTATAGAATTTGTATTAGTAGGGTCTGCAATAATTGACACATCAAAAGGAAATCCTTTAAATACTTTTAAATACTGTCTTTCTTCACTTGAATTTGTTTTACTTTTACCTGTTCTAATTAATGCTAATGTTCTAAGAACACCGCTTCCTGCATTAAATATTCTATTTGGCTCGTAAAAGAACATAGATGTTTTAAAAATATCTGAATGTTGCCTAACTGCACGTGTAACAAATGTGTTTATATCTACCTCTTCGTTAGTTTCTTCGGTTTCGTCTGTAAATTTAATTATTAATTTTATGTCTAATTTTTTAAATAGATTATCATCTACTTTTATGAAATTTGAAATATTGTAATATGTGTTGTCGTCAAATTTTCCAAAAATAGACTTTACCACCTCTTTAATATCAAATTCAAATATGTTGTCAACTGATTTTAAATTGACAAACTTAAAATTATTAATCCAAATTTCAGCGTACATTTCAGTCTGAACGTCTTCAGCTCCTTCTTGAATTGTTGTGTTTGTGAATACAAATGAACCACTAATTAAAGTTGCAATCAAATAAGCATCATCATTAACTATTGATTCAAATCTCATTCTTAGTAATCCAGGTGGAGATATAGACCAGTACCAGCCGTAAGTTGTAAAGATTGCAGAGACAACAGAATGGGTGTCCAATACTGATTTTAAATAATATGCGTATGTTGTCACAGTGCCATAAAAAGAATATGGTCTTATTTCGTTCTCATTAGTAGGCACTAATACGACATTAAAAGTAACAATTGTACCATTACAATTCAAAGTAAATTGGTCGCCTACAGAAATTAAAGTCATATCATTAATACTAATTTCAACTTTACTTTTCTGCCCTGTAATTATAGGTGGTGCTGTGTCACTTGTCCATTTTATGATATTAGAATTATAACCTGCAATAAATTTTGATGTATAATTTACTGAATTGTAGTTGATAGAGTATTCGAGAGGTTTGATAATTTGTATTGCCATTTTATGCTGCCTGTAAAAGATTAATAATATCTGTAGAAATTTGATTCACTTCAATAAATTCTAATTGCTGTAAAAGTTTTTCTATTCTTTCATCTGTTATCACATTGCTAATCACACCACCTTCATTATATTTATTAGGAACTTTAATGCCTTCTCTGTGTATTTTTCGAGTTATCAGAAACGCTAAAGTCTTTTTACTTATACCGCCTCGTGGTGTTATTTTTTTATCATCAATCCATTTTAATATAATTTCTGAAAGTTTGCCTTTACCTTTCTCTGGTCCTTTCTCTGTTTTACTTCTACCAGATTGCATAAATTGAGAATGGTAAGCACCATACATCTCAATCTTTTTTCCACTTATCATATATTCAAGTTCTTTTTCATAACTACCAGATGCACGAAGTCCTAATCGTTCATATTCACGAATTAAATCTGCTTTCAAATTAGAAAGCCAAAGAAGATAAATTGATTCTCGTGTAAAAGCCATTATTTTACCTTATTTTCTGTGTTAATTTCAATTTTATATAATTCTTTTAGTGCTTTTTTTTGTTCATCTGTAAGTGTAGAAAGTAGTTCTTTTGCTTCTTCTTCTTTTGTGTAATTTCTTACGCAATCTAAATACACTTTACCTTCATAATTTACCAATTCATAATGCGTACAACCTTTTTCTATTGCAATATTAATTTCTGCACCCAAAGACGTTAGTTCTTTTTCAATGCTTACGTCAATTTTTATTAAACTCTTTTTCATAGTCTATTTTTTAAATGTTAAATAAAATCTTCTTTTATTTCAAATTCAACCAAATATCCATCAACATTAGTGTCAAAAACATTTATTATTTCAGTTAGCTTCCATCGAATAATTGTGTATTCACTGCATGAACCTATGTGATTATTAATTAAATTATCTAATTCTGTTTTTAGTGGCTTTATATTTTTTGTAAATTTTTCGTCTTTATACTTTTGGTCAAGGTGTGATTTTACACAAAAGAAAAAAGCACCAGAATATCTTGTATCTTCAACGGTATTGGTGTTATCATTTCTCGTATCAGTAATTACTACTGGGTCGCACAAAAAGTATATATTGTCAGGCAACTCGTTATCTACAGGTAAATCATTTAAATTCAAATAAGAACGAGTACCATAATCAAAAGACCATTGGTATAATTCGCATATTTCTTTAAAAAAATCAACTATGTGCATTTGTCGTATTTTTATTTTTTATTATTTCTAAATAATTTTCTTGAATCTGCGCCTTATCTTTATCCATACATAATTTTGTAAATACTATTTGCCATGGCAGCAGCTCTATCTGTTGCCATCTCAGAATATCTCCACCTGCTAACGCATCTATTGTAGCAATATCTCCATATTGATTTAATAATTCAACACCAGCCATAATCAAATCATCTTTAGCTGTTGAACTTAATCTTATGTGTTCCATCTCAATTATTTCTTCTATGCCATTAATAACAAAATTTAATAGAGGAAAATATTCTGTTAACTTCATTTCTCTTTGTTGTTTTAGTGGTATTTCAAAAACACCTTCTATTATTGCTATTATATTTATTGGAGTTTGAATCGTACATAATTGTTTTAATTGTACAACATCTTTGTATGATAACAATTGAATAGACTGTATATGTCTTCCATCTGATTTGATTAATCTTAGAATCCTATATAGCTCAAGTAGTTTATTTTCTTCTAAAGAAAAAAACTCTTTGATTGTTATATTTTCAATTTCTTCAATCATTATATTACTCGTAGTCCTTTCGGTTTTGGTTTAGCTGTAATATGCATTACTCCGTATCTGATACTGTCCATAGAGTGGTTATTATCATCTACTGGCTCGTCAATAAATTTTCCTAATTTTCTATCATATATTCGCACATAGTTTTTTATTTCATTTTTTGTATTCACAGAACGAACGGTTATATTGATATTATACTTTTTAACCGCTTCAATGCCACTAATCACACTACCTTTTGGTTTATCTACAGCAACTGCGTTATATCCTAATCGCTTTAATTCCTTAATACTTTCTGGTCGTGCATTATCGCAGACTAATATTATCTTCTTATCTATATTAATCAATTTATCCATTTCTGCAACTGTTCTAAAGCTTTCGTAAAAGATTTCATCGACAAATAAATTATTATCGTTTATTCTCAAATGATTTAATGACATAGGGTCTGTGTAGCCAAAATCTAGAGTATAAATTTCTTTCTCAAAATCACTTGGCATATCCAACACCAAGTTGTAATTTGGATAAATCAGACCATCTAACTTACCAGTTTTCCCAAGTCCATATATATTATACTTTCTTTCATCTGTCTTTTTCCAGCTCTTTATATCTTCCAATATAGATTCTGGAATAAATAGATTGTGTTTAAAATTAGAATAGAAAGTAATGCACCTTTCGTCTATTTTTATTTTTTCATGATACCAAAACTCGCTGTCTGGATTCCAGTCAAAAAATATTCTTTTCTTAGTTCTGCTAATTAATTGTTCAGCTACCGTATAAGGAATACCATTTGCCTCATTTATGAATAGATAATCACGTTTTCCATTTTTAGCATCTTGAAAATCTGAAAAGCTCGTAAATTCAATTATGCTCCCATTTGGTAGCGTGTAAATCCTATCAGATTTATTGTAATTTTTAAATGAATTAATAAAACTTTTATGCATACTTGGTAATATCAGCGTTTGGAAATCACGTAAAGAGCCTTTCTTTAGGTTAGGTATGTCTTGACCAACAACCGTAATAATGCATTTTTCACTAAGTGCAATATGACAAAGAACTTGTAAGATGCTTATTGTTTTACTTGAGCTTGTTCCACCTTGATTGCCAACAAATCGGTGGTTGGCTTTTAAGTTCCAATAAAAAACATCCGTATATTTATCAAATAACTCATCCACATCTTCAATCAGTTATATCTATTTCATCTGTTACTGGCTCATGCATTGGTTTTCCATTTATGACAATAGTAGCATTAGTTATCAACGGACTTCCATCTTTTCCTGTTATTTCTGTTTTGGCTGGAGCATAGCTTCCGTCCATCTTGCTTAATTCAATATGAATATTTTTTATTTCTGTGGGCGTCAATGGACGCATTGCTCTGATAACCTTTCCAATTTTTACATCTACACCAACTATTTCCTCTACTTTAAAATTAGGCTCTAACATATTTTGTAGATCTAGCTGTCTCTCCAATTTTGATTTTAAACCTTTTTTTAAGGCTTCTTTTGTATTCTCAACTGTTTGGTCATGTTGTGCCTTTTCTTGTGTAATTTGCCACTTCTCTATCGTTGAATTAAATGTATCATAAAACCTTTTAACTTGAATTTTATATTTTCTTCCTAAAATTTCCCTACACTTCCCTTTATCTGTATTTTGGCTATTAAATAATTTAATCAACTCAGATTTGAGTTGTGCATTTGAAATTGATATTCTTTCTTTTATCTTAGGCATATATATTTATACTGTTTTTTAAAGATAAATAATCCATATCTCTTTCTTTTGGTAACAAAAAAGTTTGCTCATTGGACCATTCAGCTAAATCATTCTTTATATAAAAATCCTTATTATTTTTTCTCATAATATTTATACTCGAGTTTAAAAAGTCTGTCCAATTAAATTTATCTTCATGTTTTTTAAAATGATTTAACTTTCCAATTTTATAAGCATCAACATAGTCTTTAGTAATTTCCATTATTTCCAAAGACTGTTCTGGTATTATTACTGGTTCTATACTTGCCCATGTTTTTATTCCAGATTCATGTATTATTTTTAAAGTTTCAAATCTATCATTTGGTATAGAACTATTTTTTTCCCACTTAATACTATCTTCTAAATTAGTAAACGTTAGACTTCCACCTATTTGAATATTATCTCCAAATTTTTTAAATAAGTCCAAATCTTGTAATAAATTTTTTCCACCTTTACTTAAAATAGATACTGGAATATTGTATTCTAATAATATTTCAAGAACTCGTCTTGTTAGTTTGGTCTCATTGTTAAAGTGGG
Source organism: Bacteroidota bacterium (assembly GCA_029558535.1). Lineage (GTDB taxonomy): Bacteria > Bacteroidota > Bacteroidia > Bacteroidales > ML635J-15 > Bact-19. The sequence goes on from JAKQEK010000153.1 coordinate 18,166, forward strand.
AATAAGGGTCTGTTAAAAAAGAGAGAAAAACCTGTTTTGAGGAATTTTTAAATTTTTTAGCAGAAGAAACAATCTCTTTTATTAGTTTACTTTCTTCTTTTATATACACCTCCGAATGTATGTAGTTGGAATTAAATCTTTTCATCATCTTAGGAACATAACAGTACGCACAACCGTGGTCACATCCTTTGATATAATTCAATGCAAGTGGAGAGTATTCTCTTGCTGCTCCTTTTGGTTCATAAATTGCTGCCATAGTATTTTTTTTAATTGTGAATAATAACACAATTTATTCATTTTCAACTGATTATGCAAATCAAACCATAAATAATTCTTATTTTTTTTTGAAACTTTTCATTATTTGATAATAAATTCAAAAGTAATAATTTTTTTAATAAAAAAACAAACATAACGTCAATTTTATTAATTCCATATTTATTATTTTTATCTTTCTAAAATTTCAATTTTGTAAATATTTTTAATCCACTTCTTTTTACGCTTGTAATCTCGTGTTCTGAAGCCTTTGGTATCTTCAACGATGTAATTTCCTTTGTCGTCAATATATGTGAAGTCAGCAATGTATTTTTCAATCAACTTTCCATTAACGATTAATTCAAAAGGTACTTGCAATTTCAATTCTGTGATGTGATTGTACTTTAACAGAAGTTGTAATTCTTTGTACCTTTTGCACTCTTTTATTGAATGAAATTTAACACCATCATATTCAATTATTGTAGAATTGTATTTGCTTTTTTTACATTGTTTAGCAACTACAATCTGTTCTTGAATGTGCTTAGGTAGTTTTGATATGTCTGATATTTTGAATCGCATCAAAAAGGGCAGTATTTTTTATTTTCGTTAATTTTTTCTTGTGCTATTAATTTAGGCAAATCACGTTCTATTTTTTCTCGAAAAGCTTTACGCATAAATGTTGTAGGTTTAACTCTTAGTTTTTTAAGTTCCTTCAAAAGCAATAAATCATCATCGCTCAAACGTATTCTATATGAGTTACTTAGCTTCATTTGTGCGTACATTTTGTTCGCATATATTGGAGTTATAGGCAAGCGGGCGGACGTGCTTCGATTGAGCATTTGGGTAGAAAAAAGGTTTAAAAAATTTCCCTCCCTCTTTGTCTGCTCCGCAGCCATTAAAGTTTTGCTAACCATTGTTCATATACTTGTTTTGCAATTTGTGCAGTCATTACAGGTGGCACACTCATTCCAACCAAATAAACCACTTTGTTTGTTTTAAAATCATAGTCCATTGGATAGCTTCCAGCCATTTTAGTTTCATCATCAAATAAAGTCCTTTCAATCTCATAATCATAAGGCAATCCATTTGCTCTAATTGTTGGCAATACTTTATCAGGTGCAGTTTTTACTTCATTAAAATAGCTTCCTTTTGGGTGGTTTTCACTCATTGCATTTCCGGGCGTTGTTAGCTTCCAATAATGGCTTATCATTTTACTCAATCCAATAGCACTTTCATTGCCTTGTGTTTGCCTTATTTCTTTGTATGGTATTTCAGGCTCATTAAATTCTAAATTCAATTCAGGTGCTATTGTAAATAAATCAACACTTTTCAAAAAGGGTGTTGCAATATCTTTTCTCATTGCTATAAAAAACACTCTTTCTCTTTTTTGTGGCACTCCCATTTTTGAAGCATCTAACAACCAATGTTGCACATAATATCCTGCAAGGTCAAATTCTCTGTAAATTTTCCTTACATATTCCTTTGCTTCTCCTACCAATAAGCCTTTCACATTTTCAGCTATTACTACTTTTGGTTGCAGTTTTTTAGCCAAGTCTATAAAATCAAAGAAAAGATTATCCAGTATTTGTTCTGCTTGTCCTTCTCTAAATTTCTTTTCTTTGCCCCAGTCCTTTTCCCTGTTACCAGCCATTGAAAAACTACTGCAAGGTGGTGAACCATCCAAAATATCCAATTCATACAATTCTTGAGGCAAGTCATCACGAAGTTTGAAAGTTTGTATCGGCTCTAAATAGGCGTATTTAGGGTTGTGATTTGCCTTGTATGCTTCAATCATTTTAGGGTCAATCTCGTTGCATCCTAATACATCAAATCCAGCTAATTTGTAGCCCATTGTTGAACCACCACCACAAGCAAAACAGGAAAATACTTTGCCTTTGTCTTTGGTAAATACTGCATCTTTTAAAGTCCATTTGTATGGAAAATTATGTTTTTTGCCCTCGCTCATTTTTTAAAACTTTTTTTGTTCGTATTTCTATTTAACTTTTGTACTGAAAATCCCGCCAGCCTATAACACGTGTTTTGTGCTATGTGGGCAGACGTGGTAATATCAGAGTTTGTACCTCTAATTGGCTTTTGTGCAAGGTTGAAAGCGTAGTGCATTAAATCCCACACAGCACAAAGCACCTTAACGTTATATGATAGCTTAGCCAACGATTACGATTGGAGAAACAGAGCGACCATCTTCTGCTAATTTTAATTTTCCGCTTGATAAAAAAGAAACAAGCGTTTCAATATTATCAAATTCCTTTATTATTTCTTCATCCCAAAACTCTCTTAATATACCAGAGCCATCTGCATTTATTTCTAATGTTGTAGATATGTTATTTCTCTCTTCAAATTCATTCATTAATTTTAAAGTATTTTCCATTTTTCTAAATTTAAAGCCATCATATAACAACGGTTATACAATAGTTGGGTTAATTGTTTAATTTAAAATCTTTTTTGTACTTTTAAAATCTGTGATTAATCGAAAGTAAAGGAGTACTAACCCCAACCATCGTATAGCCGTCAAACGTTATAAGCAAGCTGCTACGTTCCTGCTTCACTTGACAATTCCGTTTCAAAAGAATTAAAAAAAAGCCCACCGCACTCTTTAATACGAGTTTCGATAATCTTACAATACTCTTCTGAAATTTCACTGCCTATATAATTTCTGTTTGTTTGAACACATATTTTTGCTACTGTTCCACTTCCCATAAAGCAATCATAAACCAAATCACCTTCATTGCTCCAAGTCGTTATGTGGTCATTTGCCAATGCTTCTGGAAACGGTGCAGGATGTCCAGTTTTTTCACGTCCAAGTGTGTAAGCAAAAATATTTGGTGCAATCTTATTTTCTTTGGTTGCTTTAAATTCGGTTTCGTCATACAATCTCATAGCGTGTTTTGAGCCGTGATTTTGTCTGCGTTCTAATCCATATTTTTCAACCTTTCCAGCTTGTTTGCAAGGTATCATTATTGGATTAAATGTTTTCGGCTTTCCTTTGCTTAAAATAAACATAAACTCAAATGATTGCTCATATCGGTTATGTGTCAATGGCACATAGTTTACTTTTTGGTAAATCATTGTATCGTGCAAATTAAATCCTATCTCTTTAAAAAATAATGCTTGCTTAAATGATGTTCCGCTTTCACTTCCATTCATTGTGGCATCTCCAACAACCCAAACAACTACACCGCCTTGTTTAGTAATTCTAAATAACTCTTTAGCAATTTCTTCAAATGCAAATGAATAACCTTTGTATTCTCGTAAGTTATCATAAGGCGGTGAAGTAACCGTTAAGTCAATGAAATTATCGGGCATTTTAGCCATCGTATCAAGGCAATTCTCGTTATATATTTTATTTATTTCCATCCCTCTTTTTTTTTAATTCTTTTGTTTAGTGCTTCGATTTAAGTTTTTCGGTAATCAACCGCAGCCAGCTTATAACACGGGTTTGGCAAAATGGCTTTCCGACACACAAGCCAACGCACAAAAGCCACTTCGCCAAGCCCCAAACTGTTATAAGCAAGTGCTACATTTCGTTTCCAAAGAGAGTTACTACCTGTAAATCTTTTTCTTTTCTTTTTTCTTCCCACGCTTTTTTAATGCGTTCTTCGGAAATTTTATAATAATTTTCATCAAGTTCAAACCCAATAAAGTTTCTGTTTAAATTAACAGCAGCAACACCACAAGCACCAGCACCCATTGTAAAATCTAATACTGTATCGCCTTCATTTGAATAGGTTTTAATTAAATACTCATTTAACTCAATAGGCTTTTGTGTTGGGTGCAAACCGCTTTTATCTTTAGTTAAGTTATTTATTACCTTTATGTCGGTTAAAAGCATTTTTGGGTAACCATATTCACTACTATTATCATTCCAAGTTAATTGACTTCCGCCTGTTGTGTCTGTTGAGTGCGTCTTACCTTTGTTTTTTTCGGATAGAACACCTTTTGTGTTTTTACGAGTTGGTTGTGGGTTGTAAGTCGGCGATTGTTTATAAAACACACTTATAATTTCGTAATTCTTTAAGGGCATTTTCTTTGCCATCATTGGGTTGCTTACTCTTTTTTTATCCCAAATCCAATCATACTTAAACTCATTCATATTACTCATTCGCAAGTTGCTACTAAATGGTTCGCTCCCAAATAAAAGTATAGCACCATTGTCTTTTCTAATTCGTTTAAGTTGTTCCCACATTAAATCAAATGGAATAACACTATCCCATTTACAAGCTGTTGTTCCATAAGGAATATCACACAAAACAAAATCAACACTTCCATTTGGTATTTCTTTCATTAACTCTAAGCAGTTGCCTTGTTTTAAATTTATCATATTCTGTTTTTAATTTATTTTTTATTTTCCCCACCGCACAAAAAAGAAAAGAAAAAGGTTTTGTCTTTCAAATCAAGTCCTGTGCTATAATACCGCACCAGCTTATAACAGCGTGTATATGCAAGTGGCGGTATTGTGGTTTATTCAACATTTGTTCTTCTAACTTACATTTGTGGTATATTCAAGTTTTATGTTTCAAATCGCCACCTGACATATACACGCAAAACGTTATGCGTAATTTTAGGACAGACCTCGTAAATGTTCGGCATCTTGTGGAGTTCCTGCGAAATTGATATATCGAAACCAATTGATTTTATCTTCATCAGTAAATTTATTTCCATAATCTTCATTTACGATGTAGTAAGGAAACATAAAACCTGCAATTACTCTTTGATAATCTTCGGGCAAATCTTTGTAAAAATAATTTATAGTATCAATTATCAACCCAAATTCACCTTTGTAAAAACCAATCATTGCAGATAGCCTTTGTTTGCCATCTATTACTTGGTAAGTTCCTTTTATATCTTCTTTTTCAGAAACTACATTTAACATTGCCATTCTTGGTATGTGTCTATTCATTAAAATAGACCATATCAACTCTCTTTTTTGGTCAATAGTCCAAACGTAATCTCTTTGTAAATTTCTTCCTTTAGTTGGCAAATAAACATCAAAGTCAATATTGCAATTTTCAGCAAAAAACTTAATGCTACTATTTATTTCCTGTGGATGAAATCTTAAAACTGTTCTTAACTCTCTTATTGTTTTCATTGTTATTAATTTAAAATTCGTGATAAAAAACTACGCATAACACGGGTTTGGCAAAAGTGGGCAGACACATCCTGCTAAAATTGAGCATCCTACAAGCCCACCTTCGCCAAGCCCGAAACCGTTATGGGAAATTTTAAAAACCTTTTCCCAACGCACTGTTTAACGGACATAAGCAACAAATTCAGAACCTCTATTGCAAAATGATTTTACCATTGAGCAAACCAAACCGAAAGACATACCTGAATGCCCTTGTCCTTCAATTATTTCTTTTGCTTTGTCCAATTCGCAACCTGCATTTAATTCTTTTACAATATCAAGTGTTGCTCCAAGTTCCATTCCTTGATACAAATCATCTAAGCGAATTGGAACGCATTTAGCCCATTTTTCGTGATATTGTTCATCAAGTATTGCATTGCCCTTTTCAATCCAGTCCTTTGCTAATTCAGGTATGGCTTCTTTGTGCTTTTTTTGTTCCTCTTTGTATTTGTCATTTTCGGCTTTACGTTCAGCATCAAATTCGGATTTTGTTTTACCTGTAATCTTTTTGTAAGCACTATCCACATTGTCAATATCAGAGTATAACTTTTGTCCGTTAAACTCACCATAAACTAATTCACCACGTTCTTTAAATCGTGCTAAATCTTGCATTGCTCTTTCGATGCTATCTCCTGCACCAAATTCAATTTTTCTGTAATTCGTTTCCATTTTTTTAATTTGTCTTTAAATGCCTACCCTAAAAGGTTTTTAAAACTATCCCATAACACGGGTTTGGCGTAATGCCGCCAGATAGTTTAGTGCTAAAATTTAAAGTTCGAGCAAGGTGGCACTAACGCCAAGCCCGAAACCGTTAGGTGCAATGCCTAAACCAGCCTTTCGATACTTTTATAGCATTCCTTAATTTCGCTTATATGCTCTTCCAAGTATTTATCAAATGAACCTTCACCACCAAATATTTCATCAAGCCTTTCAGATACTTTGCCTGTAAATGAAGTCCACATATCTTCCTTGCTGCTTTCAGGTTCATAAATAACTACAAGGTGGTTGCTTTGATTATAGTGTAGAACCATAGTAGCATAAGCGGTTAATTTGTTGGCCGCATATAAGCGAAATTTGCTACTCATAGCACCATATTCGTATGGCACTGCACCTAACACAGTATTTGCGTCAGTGGCGGTTTTGTTCTTCGATTTAACTTTTGTCATAATATTTAATTTTAGTGTTTCAATTTAACTTTAGTGGTTCAATGCGCCACCGAACGCAAATACTCGGCACGTTATAAACAAGTGGTGGAACGATGAGCAACTTCGTTAACATCTACTCTCTCACAGAGAAGCTACCTCTCCGTCTAAGTATCTGCTACTTCCACCACCAGGTGTTAATGAATTGAGTTGTACACCTCGCATCAAAACCGTTAGCCAAATTCCCCTACTTCTCATACACAAGTACCGTTGTATGCAAGTGCTACGAAAGTACTAACATTGAATATTTCGTTTTTAAATATTATCGTAAATCGGCTCATATAAATCTGGTTGCTTTAAATAATAATTATCTGTATAAATTGTAGCAAGTTCGTGATTCCCTCTCCAATCAATAGAACCAGTTTTTTTATTTCTAAATGCTTTAATTTTTAAATCTAACCATCCTATTGAGTTGCTAAATTCAGGAAACCTATGTACCCCATTTTCGTCTTTTATTACCTTTGATTTTACAATATTGCCATTTTTTAATACTGCAATAAATTCAAAACCTTCTTTATTTGGAAGTAATGATAAATTTTTCATAAATTTTCTATTTCTTTTTTAACTGCTTTTCAAAAATTCTTACGCAAATGACAATCATATAAATCAAAACTATCACATTCCGATATAATGTCATTGAGATAAACTAAAGTGCATTGTTTGGCTAAATAAATTTCATCTTCCTGAACTAAATGATTATATACATCTGCTTTTCTTATATGCGTTCTGTATTTGTTCAGCAACTCCTCTGCTTTTTCTTTTGTTGGGTTTTTCATTTTAATTTATTTTTGATTCTACAATATTTTTTAGTTTTTTGGTTAATATATCAAGGTCTATATAAGTAGTATTATTACACTCTCCTATAATTATGGCAATTTCTCTAATACTCAAACAACTTTTATTTAAAACAATATATTCTTCCGCTTTTTCTAAAGTTGAAAAAAATATTCTTCGTGGATATAGTTCTGTTATATTGTCAGAAACAGTTAGGCACATTATTGTGTCTATTAAAGAAGGAGAATTTTCAACTGAAAAGACTTTATCGTCTATGAACTTACTTACACCATCAACTGTGGTTAATACAAATCTGTTCTCTTCTTCATATGTTATTATCTTTAATTGACCAATAAATTCATTAATGCTATTTAATTTATCTTGATATTCCTTTGCTATGCTATACTCTTGTTTTTGCAAGTAAGGTTTGATAATAGTAATTAACTTTTGTCTTTCTTTTTCATAAAGTTCTATCAGAAAATTTATCTTTTCATTTATGCTTAACTTTTTTATTTCTTTCCCCATTGTTTTAATATTTAGTTATTAATTTAAAATTAGTGTTTCAAAACAGCACCAGCATACAACATTGTATATAAGAAATGGGGGTGTAGCGGTATATCGTAGTCCCCAGCTACTGTCGGACTTTCGGTAGCGACCCGAGCTTATGTGCTTTCTAATCCCCCACTTCTCATACTGCAAACCGTTAGTGGCAATCGTTAAGACAGCTCCGAAGGTCTCCAACGACTTCCTCTTGTTAACCAATGCGGATTATCTCCAGACTTACCAAATGACTTTTGAAATTCAATAGGCTTTCCTGTGTTGCTTTCAAAATAAGCATCTAACATATGTGGTGCTTCTTTGGTGTAAACCCATCCTTCTTCATCAATAATGTCTTTAACCATATCCCAGTACTGAGCGTAAGCCGATTGAAAACGACTGCCACTAACAGCACCTATACCCAATTGGGCGGTTTCGTTGTTTTTTGAAGTTTCTTCCATTCTATTAAGTTTTATCTGTTTTGAAATTTTGTTTATTTAATTGCCCAACTGGGCATAGCTGCGCAACCTTACGACAGTACTCCGTAGTCATATTGCTTTGTGGTTTCATTCCATTTGACAAAATACTCATAGCTTTCATCCCCAGCCTTATTGTAACCAATGCAAGGTTCGTAATGCTGAATACGTTTATTTTTGTCAAAGTGCATTCCTAAAAATGCTGATACTAATTGTCCTAATTCTGCACCACTCCAACGACCTTTACACAAATCAACGGCTTCTTTAATATCTGCTAAAATGTTTTCAGGAAATCCATCGTGGCTTCGGTCAATATGAATAAAGTCATTACCGTCTTGAAATTTAATATTTGCTCTTGTACTCATTTTTATTTGTTTTTTAGTTAATAATTCACTTAAAAAGGCTGCTTATAACTGTGGTTTTGTGCTATTTGCCCCATTAAGTTTGTCGTTAAATTGAAGCCTTGTGCAAGGGCAAACTGACACAAAGCCGCAAACCGTTGGTGGTAATGCCACGAGACACCCTAAAATGGCAAGTCATCAGAACCTTTTTGATTTCTATTCTTAAAAAATCTTCTGACTTTTGCAGGGAATTGATACCTTACATATCGCCAAAAAACATTTCTACACCAGTATATTTTCCAAATAAACCATATTTGTAATTTTGCATACCAATTATATTCAAAGTCTGAAATTTTACAGCAAAAAATGGAACTTGACAATGGTCCTTCAACTACTTTTACTTCAAAAGCATTATGATACATAAAGAAAACAGGGTTCAATACAACATCCCATTTCATTAATTTATCTTTTGCTTTAATCCTAATATTTAAGTGCAAATGGCTTTTCATTTTAATTTTTATTTTCGGTTAAATAATCATATAATTTGCCAGCATCAGACAAATCAATTATGCTATTGTCTTGTCTAAATGCTTGTAATTCTTTATTCTTTTTGCCAAAATCTAATTCCCATAAAAAATACTCTATCCAGGCTTAAAGAATACTTTTTGTTATGTCGCATTTTTTCCTTTATTTTTTTTCCCACCCACCGCTACGGATTGAGATTTTTCGATAAACATAACCTCAATATAATTAGTGAGCGAGCGATGTTCTTTTTCTGCGAGTTGCTGAATTTTAGAAACCAATTCTTCTTCAAGTTTCCAAGTATAATTTTTCTTTGCCATAATTAATTTTCGCTTTCAATTTCAAAATAATTGTCACCAGCTCTAACGCTTTCGTCTCCTTTTTCAGCAACTACTTTACCATCAACTTCGTGATAAATTGTTTCTGCTTCATTGTCATAAATGTAGCCGTTTGAAAAATCTTCTACTGTTGTAAATAGCTTTTCAATTGCTTGCTCTTTAGTAAGCCCAGTTACTAAATCTCTCCCGTTTTTTGTGATTTTAAATGTTTGCATCTTTTTATATTTAATTGATTAATAAATTACATCTCCCATTATTGGATTAAAACGACCAAATGCCTCACGTACTTTTTTAGTAAACCAATCAGCAACTACTCCTTCAGCATCAATTACTGACTTAGGAAACCAGCACTCAACTAAATAGCCTGTACTTAAATTTTCGTTTCCATTTACGCCATAAACTATTGATGGTCGATTTTCGTTAAATTTAAAACCAACTACATAAAGTATTGCTTTTTCTGTCTCTTTTACTATTGTGAAATTTGAAGTTGTCATTTTATTATCTCTTTTTGTTGACACAAAGATAAGTAAATTACAATTACTATGCAAGTATTTTTAAAGTATTTTTAAAGTATTTTGTTAAAATATCTTAATTCATTGAAAATCAATCAAAAAAAATACACCACCCGCACAAAAAATAAAGAATAAAACGACCACATAACTGTGGTTTTGCAATAGTGGGGCTTTTGTGCTTTACTGGTCATTTGTACTTCTATTTAAGTTTAGTTGTGGGTTGAACATTTGTGCCTTGAAGCCCCACCATCGCAAAGCCCCGATACGTTGGCTGCTACTTTTTGACACACCCCAATTCTTTAAAGTAGCTGTAAACAGCTTTTCTTTCTTTGCTACATTTACACTCTGACACCTGTTGAATAATTACATTGAAACAATCGAACAAATCCATCATTTGTTGTCTTGTAAATGACATTTTTTGATTTGGGCTATTTCTTGTATTGTAAGTAAATTTTACAATAGGTTGAATGTTTTCGATAATCTTACTCATTTATTTGATTTTTTAATTCTCATTTCAACTGGAATATTTGCTGTTATTGCTCGTTTAAGGCTTTTACTAAATTGACTATACCATGTTGTTTTATACTTTAACCACACCAAATAATGTTTTGGTATTTCTGAAAGTGGTATTCCTTTATGCTTCCCAAACCAGAGAGTTGTATTACTCTGATAGTATTCAGTAGCTTCTCTAAAATCGTTTGACATAAAATAATTTTAAGTTTCTAATTAGCAGCAGCCAACAAAGCGTTTTATGCTATGGCTGGACAAAGTTTTTCAGGTTGAAGTCTACGCTTGCCACAGCATAAAGCGCAAACGTTAGCGGTCAGGCTAATCGACAACAACCTCACGCTTGATTGTATCAGGTTTTAATCTACCCATTATTTGCTCCCTAACTTCCAAAGCGATGAAGTCAGCAACTCCAATTAATTCTAATGGATTAAAACCATCATTTTTGCGATACATTCCTTGAGTTCCGTCTTCATAATGTTGTACAGTTACTGTATATGTTTTGGTTGTAACTACTTTCTTTTCTCGCTTTTCAGCTACTTTTTTATTTGACATTTTTAAAAATTTAATTATTAAACAAAAGCCCGAACCGCTAACAATGTATTGCCAAAAGTGGGGCAGACGTGCCAAATTCAGCAATTGAACTACTAATTTACTTTTGTGCTATCGTGAGGCAGTAGTTCTTTTAATCCCCACCTGACAGCAATACTTTACCATTATGTGAGATGCGACTTCGCACCGTCCACAACTTCCGATTTTATATAATCAATTAAGGTTTTTATTTTGATTTCAGTTTGATTTTTCACGGGCTCATTATGAACTAAAAACGCTTCCAAAGTTCTTACAACGTCCATCATTGTAACTAACTGACCTTTATAGGCTAATTCTTTGTAAGTTTCTTTGTTAAGTAACTCAACCATTCGACTAAAAGTCATTTGTCCTGCCTGGACTTGACTAAGCATTTTTTTTATTTGTGCTTCTTTAAAAATTCCCATAATTAATTGTTTTGTATTATTTCGTAATCAATCATTTTATTCCAATCAGGTTCTAATGTTCCCGGCTTTCTTTTTTCATTTGTAATAATTTAAAGTTTAGTAATTTTATTTTATTTTAATTTTCTTATTAAAAATATATTAAACCATATTAATTTTTCTTCATCAGTTGCGTCTTGTTGTTTAAGCCAATCTTGACAAAAGACATTGTCCTTGTGAAACTGTTTTGTTTTTGCTGCATTCTCGTAAACTTTATCAGATTTTATTTTTTCTTTATCTGCTATCTGTTTTGCTAAATCAGCAAAACGTGTGTCTTTAAAAGTATCAGTATTACCAAGTAATTTCTGTCCACTTGCTCCAAGCATTAACCGTTCTTCTTTTGTGCCATATACTGCTTTGCTTATTTCGTTCTTATGCCATATCTCACGAGCAATAGATTTATTTTCTTCGTAAACTGCTGTTAATTCCATTAGTTTAATTGGACTTATTTTGTTGCCAAAAATCTTATTCTCTGGCAAATCTTGACGTTGACGAATAAACTTGAAAAAATTAAGAATATCCATAATATTCCAATCTGGTCGTAAATCAATTATGTCAACTGCAAACTGCAAGGAAATATCAACTGCATTTACTTCTGGGAAGTTTACTTTAATAAATCGCTGTGTTATTTTCATAACGTTTTCAAGTAAATTTTTTTCATCAATTACATTACCAAAAGATTCAAATTTTGTTGAAAATATCAAATCAAAACCGATAGCCTTTTCTGCTTTCATTAATGAAAGCAAATCACCATCTGTCAAGTATTGATTCAGCTGTTGTGTTACTAATTGCATTGGTTGTTTTTAAAGCTTTAATAATGATTAAATCAAATTTGCTGTCAAGAATTGCTAATTGAAAATTCTCTTTTAGCCATTTATCCGAATATGCTATTTCCAGAAATTGATTAAATGATTCTCCAGCACTTTCTAAATTCCAATCCATCTGAAATTCTTCGCATTTCGATTTTAATTTTTTCAGTATCGATTTAATTTTATTTCCTTCAGCCGCACCGAATGTTGGTTTCAGCGAAAATTGTTTTTGGTAAAATTCAAACCAAACGGAAACAAATTTTTTATAAAATAAATCTTCAGGCGGTTTAGGAATTTCAGTTTTTAAATTTTCATTTTTTTCAATTACCGAAAATTCATTTTCGGAATGAGATTTAGAATTTTTAGTTTGGTTTGGTTTAGTATAGTTTAGTTTACTAATAGTTACCGTTTGCGTACCGTTTGTGTTACCACTTGTGTTACCACTTGTGTTACCACTTGCGTTACCGTTTGTGTCCATATTATGCACACAAAAGAATACTAACTCATACTCGGCACTAAGATTTCCACCCCTTGGCTTCCATTTAAGCCTACATTTTTGCTCTAATATATTTCGAGCCTTAAACAGTTCTGACCTTTTAAATCCTGTTTTGGATTCAATGGTGGATATAGCTACTGTGAATTGCTGTTCCCATCCTGCTTTATTCGCTATGTGCATCAATGTATGCCATAATGCGATTGCTGATTTTGGAATCTGATTCGTTTCGAGCCAATCGTAGAACATATTAATCTCAATTATGTAATTAGGTCTTTCCATTAGTAATTAATATTTGTTAGATTTATCACTATTGCATTTACTACACAATACAGTTAGATTAGTTACATAGTCTCTAAAAAATTCTTTGTCTTTATTTTTCATAGTGTTAATGAATTATAGTATTTTTTTGCAGCTTCAATGGTTTGATACAGCCTGGATATATCATCAGGATTATAATCAAACTCGAATACCTTGATACGTTTTTCTAATGGCAGGTGAGAAAATGTGTGGTTTTGTTTTATCTGATTAGCTATCTTTTCTTTATCAAAATAACCATCCGTAACAGCAAATGTTAGCTTTGCCATCTGCCAATTTAATTCTTTAGTAACTATTTCTGGCGGAGTGTCGCAAAGAACATAAGTAAGTTTATATTTTTTCTTTCCTGTCAAATCCATATAACCTTGACCTTGCCAATAATTATCATTTGAGATTTCGGCGTTAAAAAATGTTTTTAGTGTCCAAGAATTTTTTACATCTTCAATGATTTCTGATAGTATCACATCAGGCTCTCCATGGATGTATTCATTTTTGAAACTCTGTGTGTTTTTCTCTCTATACTCTGAATCGTTTTCTATCAATAACTCAATAGATTCTTTTTCACATACAATTCCTTTAATCAATTCATGCGTAATCACAGTTTCTTTGTAATTGAAATTTCTTCTTAGCCAAATATCTTCTATGTGTGATTTTGCTGTTTCTGATAAAACAATATCATCTTTAATTTGCTCAAGTTCTTTTACTTCGTGTTCTAATGATTCTATTTTATTGAATAGTTTCTTTGCGGTTGCAGTTTCTTTATTAATTGTTTCTGCGTATTTTGTCTTAGAAGTTGATAGTAAATCCACAGCATCATTATACTTGTCAAGGTTTGATTTGCCTTTTGCTGGTGTCATTAATTTTCCTAATGAATGACAGCTAAATGTTAGTGTTTCCATTATTTAGTTTTTAGATTTAAAAATTAAAATGGTAAGTCATCATATATCTCATCTATAGATGAATGGTGTATTTCTTTATGATTTGGGTTTTGAATATTAGTAAATTCCATACTTGTTTGCATTTTATTTCTAATAAAATCAGGTAGTGTATTAAACTTATTTATATCAAAATCATCATAAGAAAGTATAAAAGTGTTGTTTATTTGTTCTGGACAATTTACACCTTTAGGCATTGGTGTTATACCTGATATTTCTTCATAATGTCTTGTTCCATCTTTTGATGGTTTATGTATGATGTTTAACATACACGGAACTCCCATTAGTTTTGTTATATCAAAACTTTTAGCTTCTTCTTCTGTAAAATCTTTACCACGCCATGATTTTAAAGCAATTCTAAGGTTTGCTTTATCAGCCATAGATAAAGTAAATTCTTTACTTATGACTAATGGTTGTTCTCCATTTTCTTCTTTAAATACTTTTAGTTCAGTAGGCAGTTCCCAGCCTATTCTTACTTTAGGCAGAATTTTTTCTTTACCAAGTATAGTTTCTTTAACGGTGCCGATTTCTATCATTTGATAGCATCTTGCGATGTAGTTTCCTGCTGGAATTAACTCTCTATGAGCTTGTGTGTTTGTTGCATTAATTGCCATGATTTGTGTTTTTAATGATGAATAATTACTTTTGCACTATGCTGCATTGTCATGCAGTTTGTGTTTTTAAGCCAGACGGTGTGAACGTTTGGCTTTTTTTTAAATAAAGGCTGGTGGACACCCTTGAACTAAATTGTTGTTAATTGTTGTTGTTAATGATACCTTACCACCATCGGTTTTATTTTAAATATTTATAATTAAATTGTAATACACCAAGCCATTCCGTTATCTTTTCTATGTTCATTATTTTATGATTAAAAAAAATAATATTGCACAGAGAATGAATAATACAATATTGAACGCACAGCCTTTTGTGTAGGCATCAATCTCTTGAAGGAATTGCTCTACATCTTCACTTTCTTCTAATTCATAGTAGTTAATTCCTTTATCTTCTGAATTATCACTATTTTCTGTTCCATTGTTTCCATCGGTAGCTTCATTACCATCGCATACCACTTTATAATATCGTTGTATTTCATCTTTTGTAATTTGATATGGACAGATATTGTCCAATATTATTATGTCATTTTTTTTACTGTCAACATGAAAAAATCCATCAATAGGAAAGAACCGTTTAAAGTCTTCCGTTGCTAAAAGTTCTCCATTTTCTCCTACGAACAAAGAAGTATTCTTTATAACTATAGCTTGTGCTTTCATTTTACTTTCTTTTTGCAATTGCTGGTTTTCCTGGTTTTATTTCAAAAGATATTATGTCTTGCATAATTTTATTTTTGTTTCTTTTTCTTGCAACTGCTCGAGAGGAAAGCTGTTTATTTTTTTCTAAAACAGCCTCCACCTTTTCGAGCCTTGAAAGATTTGCGCAAAGCATATCAATCGTATTTTTTGTGATGTTTTTCAGACTTTGTATTTCTTTTAAATAATCCATGACCGTTAATTATGCCGCAATACTTACTTTTGCTAATTCTCTCTCCAATTCTGCTATCTCGCCTTTCTTGGTTGAAATGCGTTCCATTAGTACGGTTTGCATTTCAAAGTTTACTAATCTATTGGCAATATTTCCAACTTCATACAGTTCAGAAAGCTGAGCCATTAGCTCAAGTTTTTTTCTCATTAATTCTAATTTTTCCATACTTAAAGATTTTCGTTTTTATAAATTTCGATGCAAGTCAGACAATAGTTCAGTTCTTTGCCATCATTCACATCATGCATTTTAAATAACTTTACTTCATTTTCTTCCACTTCATCACTACAACCAGCGCACTTTACCAATTCTATAGCATCTGGCTTAGACAGCTTTTGCTGGTAATCTTGGTATTGCTCCTCACGATATGTATTTATGTCCAACATTTTACAGCTTTTAAATTTTTAAACATTGGTAATTTTCTAATCTTACTTTCTGCACCTTCTTTTGTAATAAATTTTGTTGCTAAATCTATTCTTGTCGTAAATGAATAATCATTAAAATTTATCTGCACCAAATACAATTTGTTTTCATTAATTATTGCGTACATTATACTTTAGTAGTTTCGGTTTCTAAAATTTGTTCTTCTCTTAATTCAAATTCTGATTGAATTACATCAAGAGCAACCGCAGTTGTTAGCATAATATCATTATCATCTAAATACCGCTGAATTGTAGGTGCTGATTTATCTAAAGCTATTTGCAATCTTGCTTTACAGATTTTTGAATTTCTAATTAAATCCAATACATTATTATTTATTCTTGCCATTGTTGTAATTGTTTATTAACTTAGTTATCAATTTTGATAATACAAATGTAAATACAAGTATCAATATATTGTCAATATTATATGTTAAATTAAAGTTAATAATTTGAATGAAGTAAATTTATATAAGATTGTTGAAGACTTAAAGTCTAAAAGGATTATCTCTCTGCAAAAAGTGTCTATAAGACACAGAAGTTCTTTATAATCAAACACTTCCACAGTTCGAATTTATAAACAGTACAGTTTGTATTGCAAAATTATAAAAAAATAAACCTATAAGTTTACTTTTTTATAATAAAAAAGCCCTGCATTGCGCAGAGCTCTTAACGTAACTAACTAACTTTATGAAAAAACTCAACATCTCTGTTCAGCGAAATTATTAATTGACTTTAGGAATTGTTTCCTGTGCCATACTAACGCTTACTGTAGCAAACAAACAAGCTGCTAAGAGTAAGAATGCGTAACGCTTCATGTGTGAAAGAATATTTATCATTTTTATTTTTTTATTTTGCTTTTACAAAAATTGCATTACCAAAATTCCTAACTCGCAACATCACTTCGCCACCATTGCTTTGGTTTTTTAATGATGTATTTCCTTCTACTGTTGAAAATGTTTTTGAGTCTATTTTTTTTACAAATATTCCTGTGTGGTCATATCGACCATCTCCGTTCCAATCAAAGAATACAATATCTCCAGGCTCTGGAGTAGTTGTGATTTTATTATTTTTCTTAAAATAAGCAACTGCAGTCTGGCAACCTGCAAAACCTTTTTGAAATCCAATATTTTCAAGTACGTAACCAGCTTGGTCATAACACCAACACACGAATATTCCACACCAAGCCACACCATCTAACCCAAACCACTTACCATATTTAGTTTTGTTGCTATTTCTTGGATTTTCTTTAGTTCCAATTTCTTGTTTAGCAATATCTACAATTAATTGTTTATTCATGGCAAAAATTTAAAAATTGGAAAATATGTTTTTAAAATTCTAAATAAAATATTCTGAATTATACAGAATGTTGACATACCTGCAACAAATATCCACCACCAATTATATTTCTTGGTAGTTATTTTATTTCCATCGCCAATAGCACTACTTTTCTTAGCTACATTCTTGACAGAATTATCTACTTTGTTTACTTGTCGTAATGGAGCTGGTTGCACAATTATTACATCACGATATACAGTATCAGACTTTTTAAGATACCTTACAGAAATCTGTTTATCTATCACTTTTACAAAGACTGTATCTTTATCAATACTTGTAATAATTTTCTCAAACTCATCACAAGGTATTGTATCATACTTCGTAGATACAGCAGTAATTGTATCAACGTGCGATACAATTTTATCTTGATAGATAATCTGTGACGCTCTGCGATTGCAACTTGACAAAGCAATTATAATTAATAAGCCTATATATACTGTTTTAAATTTCATTTTCTTCTTGTGTTAATTCAGCAATCTTTTGGTCTTTATAGTTGTCTATATTTTCCATGATTTTTAAAAATAAACCTTGAGGTAAAATGTTTAATAAACTTGCATTTTTAAGTATGCTAATTAATTGAAATAGCATAATTGGCAATACAACAGCACCTGTAAGAAAAGAAGCATCTGGAAAGGCTTTTTGAATTGTTAGTACTGTTGCGACAATAACAGAATAACCAACTAAATACCATACACCTTTAAGAGCTTTTCGTGTTTCCCATGCAGAAACTAATTTTCCATTAGGACTTTTTACTTTAGTTTTAAATCCTATAATTTGACCTAATAGATTATCTACAAAAACAACAATAAATATTGCCTTGAATACATCTATGTTGTCAAAAAAAAGCAAATTAAAGTGCGATAAAATTCCACCAAGAATTATAAATATAAAATTCGCAATGGCTTCATAGATATTGCGCAAGTGCAGTATTGAAGCCATGTATTCGTATGTTATGTTTTTATATTTCATATAGACAATAATTTATACCATTATTACCCCAATACCCCTGCAATAATAGCTGCTATTGCTAAGGCTGCAAAAAATACAGTCCAAATTGCTATTCTTTTTTTAGAAATACTCATTTTCGTAAGATTTTATATGTGTGAAAAATATGGAATACAAGTGCAAAGAATGCGTATGCAGGTATTGCTAAAAGCGGTAGCAATGGATTGTATAAAGCAAGAGAGCCAATAGCCAAGAATGCAATAGCATAAGATATTCTGAATACAAAACCAAACACATGCCATGCATCAGTAAGTGATACAAACCAACGTGAAGAACCAAAGAACTTCTCACCTTTTCTTGGGTCTCCGTCTTTCCATTTGTTAGGAGAAGACATAGCTTTTATCCAGTATCTTGATGGTTTGAACTTAATCTTACCCTCCGCTGATAAATCCATCACGGCTTTAGCAAATCCACTGATAAACAGTAGTATCGGTATAAATATGTAGTATACTATAATCATGGTATTTTACAAATTAATCATCAATATCCGCTATTACCAATGCATCGGAGTTGTCATAATATCTAATCTTCAATGCGTTGTCAGGGCGTTGGTAGACCTCTTTGACGTTGCCATCAAAAATCAGGGTTGCGGAGGATAAATCTGGAACTGTTACATTTTTTGTGTTGAAAGTAATATACTGCATGTTGGAGCTAATTACCTGTGAGTTGTAGTCTAACTGTGAACCACTTCCAAATGTGAGATTGCCTTGATATGAATTACTCCCAAATGTGAGATTGTTTTGACTTGAATTATTCTCAAATGTGAGGTTATATTGACTTGAATTATTCCCAAATGTGAGATTCCCTTGATTTGAATTACTCCCAAATGTGAGATTGTTTTGATATGAGTTAATTCCAAATGTGAGATTATATTGACCTGAGCCACTTCCAAATGTAAGGTAGGATTGATATGAGCCACTCCCAAATGTGAGATTGAATTGAGCTGAATTATTCTCAAATGTGAGGTAGTCTTGATATGAACCACTCCCAAATGTGATATTGCCTTGACCTGAACCACTCCCAAACGTAAGGTTTCTCTGATTTGCATCACTTCCAAACGTAAGGTTGGCTTGATGTGCATTACTTCCAAACGTAAGGTTGTACTGATATGCATTACTCCCAAACGTTAGGTTGGCTTGATATGCATCACTTCCAAACGTAAGGTTTCTCTGATATGTACTACCTCCAAACGTTAGGTTGTCTTGATTTGCATTACTCCCAAACGTTAGGTTGGCTTGATTTGCATTACTCCCAAACGTAAGGTTTCTCTGATATGAACCAATGAAATTTATACTTTCATTGTATCCGTTGTTACATAATATATTTATCTGACCTTTAAATGATGAAGTATTAAATACATTACCAAACTGCTGAACCGATATAGAATGATAAGGGAATCCACTGCCCACAAAAAAGTCATACTGTGCCTTACTACACTTCACATCCACATTGCTCTCTTTCTCAAACCTGCGGATAATCATGTCATTCGCATAGTCATATTCGATTAAATCATAAGCGATATTGTAGTTAGTCGTGTCGTACACATTCTTAGTCCACTCCGCATCCAAGTTCAGCACGTCAACACTTGCACCGACATTCCCATTTGCGTTTGTCCATGAATAGCCACCCCATATCACTTTATCACCCACTCCGTAAGATGGACTTACAAAATCTGCAACATCTGCCGTTGCACCACTAACATCGCCTGTAATGGAAGTCGCTGTACTCCAATCACCTGACACCCACTGTATCATTCCATCCGCTAAAATGATACCTGTTGCGGCATTGTTTGCTGTAACAGCTTCTTTGTTTTGGTAATCAAAAACGCCTACAATATTAGAAAATGTGCCATACATCTTATTCTCCCAGATACCAAATCCATCAACTGCCTGATTGTATTTCGGGTTGTAGAATTTCCCTGTACCTTGAACTTCAAGTGTATTTTCTGTAATAGCTTTTAAATAAATAGTAGTACCACTATTAGTTCCATCGTTATATAGCGTTGGGTGTACACCCGTAATCTCATACATAGCACCTGCTACAAGGTCATTACCTGCTATAAGTGTGTCAATCTCTGCTTTCGTTTTAGTGAACGCAATCTGACCGCCACCACCTATAACCTCGACATCTATCTTATTGTTGATGGGGTCATTGGTAACAGTCACAGGCGCACCCTTGAAGTTCAATGAAGAAGATTGCCCAACTAATGCTCCGTCTTTAAGTACATTGAATGCTTGTTCATTAATGACAGGAACAGAATTATCGATCAATGAAATCAGGTCTATATCCCATTGACGTACTTGACCTACTGTACCACCTGCCATGATAACTTTGAGTCCTTTTACAGTTGCAGGTAATGCACCGAATGCTGTAATAGGAATTACCACTAACTGCCAAACATTCAGCAAATTTCTCTGTAACCCAAAATTGAAAAGGTTAATAGTATTAGCCACCAATGCACCTGCACCATTCTCAAACCTTACATTTAAAGACTTATTTGTCGCTACATTTGAGCCAGTAAATCTAACCCACATAGACAGCATGGTGTATTGATAAGGGTCAAATGAAGTAGTCCTAACAAACCTTGCTCCTAACCGTGCGTCTGCATTTGCAGATATACACTTCACTCCTTGTTTAGGGGAAACAGCATTGTCAAAATCAATAGAACCTGTTGCTGTGCCTGTCGTATAAGTAGATGTAGTCCACTCTACATTTTCTAAATAGATATCTTCTTTGGCAATAGTTGGCTGCGTTGAACCTGCTTCTACAAGGATGTATTGTACGAGGATATGTGATTCATCCACAGATGGCGAAATAGGGCTTGCAGAAGCATCCCCTTTTATAACACTTACTACTCCTGCCTCATCCACCACAATCGCATCCAATCTGTTATTAACAGGGTCGGAAGCATCTAATGTAACTTGGGTGGCACTTGTAGTTTTGTCGCCATTAAAATAGTACTCTAATGCAGTAACATCATAGACAAGACCTGTCCCTGACCATGATGCACCACCTGTTTTTAAGTATGGTGGTATATATGATGAACCTCCACCAC
>JAKQEK010000160.1 GCA_029558535.1 Bacteroidota bacterium
CCCAAGCAATAGACCAAACAAGAGAAGAAACGATTGAGAGTATCGTAAAATACATAAGAGAAAATCTAACGGCTGAAGAATCTTGGGAACGCGGTGATATTTATATTAATATAAACAATGTTGAAACATTAGGTAGTGGAAGCTTTAATTGGGATAATGAGTTTTTGGACGAATTAAAAAATAATCTACTTAATAACTTACTGAGTGGAAACGATGCCTGACAAGAAACTTCTGCCCCAGGTGTCAACAAATGAAGTCTAAATGATACCATTGTAGTGGTTGAGAAAAAATTATAATAATTAAATTGTTCTTTCAAAAATAAGACACTTGTGTCAAAAACCTAAAAAAGGAGGTTAAAATGTATTGCCCTATTTGTGGTTATGAAATGACGGAAGTTATTTCTGGTTATCGTTGTGATTGGTGCGGCAAACTATTTACTGAACTAATCAGTGTTTGCCCAATTTGCGGGTGGCAATGGAAAAAACAATATATAGATTGTCCAAAGCCAACTATTATTGAAGTAATCTGTCCTGAATGCGCAAAAAATATGTATTAAGGGGAGGTAAAAATGGAAAAGCGTTGTCCTGTCTGTGGAAATGCTGTAACTAGAGTAGTAATACCTAGTTATCTGGGAGAAGTCTATCACTGCGACAACTGCAACGAAGACTTCTGGTATTGTATGGTTCGTGGCTATTGTCCACGATGCCGAAAGATGTATGATATTGAACACAAGCTCATTAAAAATGGCGAGTGTTCAATAATTGAAAAATTATGTCCTAATTGTCGTAACGATTTGGAGGATTGAAATGAAAGATAATCAAATTACCATTCATCACATTATTCCTCGCAGTAGGCTTCGGGGAAAAAAACATCTTGACAATAACATCGTCAAGGTGTCGCATATTGAACACGATAGGTATCACCAGTTGTTTGAAAATAAAACACCAGAAGAGATATTGCTTTATCTGGTAACAACCTTCTGGGGTGGTAACCTTGACTACATTTATGACTTCCTTCGTAAGTATAACTAGCTAACAAGCAGTTCGGTAGCTCTGCTTAAAAGCTACCAATTTAATAAAACTTATGAAAATACCTAAAAAATTACACATTAACGGGTTTGACTGGGATATAATCTGGTC
>JAKQEK010000179.1 GCA_029558535.1 Bacteroidota bacterium
GATGATAAAAAAAATTATTGGAATGGATATAAAAAATTAAAAAAAATTTTGGTTGAATAAAATAATTATTGTATATTTGTAAGAAAAATAAAAAATATGGCCGAAATTTTTATCGATTCAGAATTTGCTAATTATATCAGACCCCTGTCAGATGAGGAGTTTGAAAAATTAAAAGAAAGTATTAAATTAGAAGGTATAAGAGACCCTTTGGTAGTTTGGAACGGCTTTTTAATCGATGGATATCATCGATATAAAATAGCTACCGAACTTGAAATAGAATTTAAAACTATTGAAATAGATTTACCTGATAAAGAAGCCGTGAAGGAATGGATAATAAAAAACCAACTTGGTAGGAGGAATTTGACTTCGCAAGAAGCGAGTTATTACAGGGGGAAATTATACGAAAGTAGAAAACAAGATACTTATAGCCATCCCAAAAGCGGTGGTAATTTTTACCACCGCTTGGAAAAAACTGCTGAACAAATTGGCAAAGAATATGGGGTATCTGAAAAAACTATTAGAAACGATGCTGAATTTAGCAAATCTGTCGATAAAGTAGCTGAAAAAGTAGGTAAAGAAGCTAAAAATGCCATCTTAACGGGACAGATAAATATACCTAAAAAAGATGTAGAAATAATAATAGAAATTAAAGAAGAGGCGCCTGAATTTATAGAACCTGTTTTGAACGGTGAAATAACTATTAGCAAAGCTGTCCAAGAAACTAAACGAAAAAAAATTATAGAAAAATTAAATGATATTGAAACAGTAGAAGCGAAAGCAGTTGAGGGCGTTTTTGATGTTATTGTTATAGACCCCCCCTGGCCGATGAAAAAAATTGAACTTGAAGTTGCACCATACGAGGTAGAATTTGACTATCCAACTATGACAATAGAAGAAATTAAAGAATTAAAAATCCCTTGTGCCGACGATTGCCACGTATGGCTATGGACTACACAAAAATATTTACCAGTTGCATTTCAAATTTTACAGGCTTGGAATTTAAAATATGTTTGTACTTTCGTATGGCATAAACCAGGTGGATATCAACCTTTGGAATTACCACAGTATAATTGTGAATTTGCTTTATACGCAAAAAAAGGAAATCCAAAATTTGTTGATTTTAAAGATTTTAAATTATGTTTTGACGCTCCTCGTGGATCGCATAGCGAAAAGCCTGATTTTTTTTATAACTTGGTAAGACGGGTAACTGCTGGAAGGAGACTTGATATGTTTAATAGACGTAAAATAGAAGGATTTGAGACTTGGGGAAAGGAGGCTGTATATGAATGAATTTGACAAAAATTGGAACTGGCAATTAAATTTTTTAGATGAGATAAAGGACATTTTAAAAAAACAATCTATGTATATCGTGGATGTCCAAGTTGCCAGTCCTGATGAAGATATGAAGCAATCTACCGACTTTAAAATAAAAATTACGGCTGGGGATGTTGCAGTAAGGATTAGAAGAGATACACCTTTCCGTGATTTTACTATTAGAGCTAAGAAAGGGAATAGTATTACTGAAATAGATAAATTACGTAAAGGATATTGTGACTGGTATTTATATTTATGGACTAAAAAGAATAAAATAGTCGACTGGATATTAATTGATATTAATAAAATGCGTGATATGGGACTGTTATCAGAACAGAGAGCGGTAATAATGAATAAAGATGGATATACTGGGTTTGTAACATATACAATAGACGAATTAGAAAGTCATAATTGTATAATAGCAAAAAATATATAAAAAGACCTTCAATCCCAATAGAAATTTGTGTAAAAAATATATCATTTTGTCTAAATACATATCAAAATTGGTGTAAAAAATATATAATTTTGTCTAAAATACACTAAAATATCCGTTTACAAATGTTTGAAATTTGGTTTATTCAGAAACTTGTTGTATCTTTGTAATGTAAATTAAAATTAAAAAACGGAGGAAATTATGAAAACACAAAAAAACACCCCAGAAGTTAAAAGCAAAGTTACCTTTGAGAATTTTTTCTTAAATACCTTTGCAAATTTTGAAAAAATTAGCAGTGACGAAAGAAAAATGTTAAAAAACACAAACCCTAATTTTATTTCAAAATCTGGTTCAACCTATTGGTATTTAAACGGTTATGTTTACCGCCATTCAAGCCACTTTTCAAGAGATACAAGAACCTGCGCTTGGTTTTTAGAAGGTAAAAGTGTAACTAATAATGTATCAGGACTTTATGGCAAATGCAAATTAG
>JAKQEK010000236.1 GCA_029558535.1 Bacteroidota bacterium
AAAGAACACTAAACGCCAAGCTGAGGAAGCAGCTCTTCTTCCAATAATTGAACTTTTTCATACAAATCCCTTTCATCTTTGGCTTGTAACAATGTTTCCCGGTTTTCTTCCCGCCTTAAAAATTCCGATAAGGAACGCAAAATCTTCATATAATCCTGATTAGAACTTTGGGGAACGGCTATCATAAAAACCAAATGCACAGGTAAATTATCCAAACTGGAGAAAGCCAAATCCTGTTTTACTAAACAAACAGCTATTCGCAAACAGCTGACTGTAAGGTCCCTGGCATGGGGAATTGCAATCCCTTTCCCGATACCTGTGCTCATTATTTCTTCTCTTCCTTTAACTGCTGCCAGAAATCGGTCCGGAAAACTTAAACAACCGCTTTCAGACAGCAAATTTGCCATATATTGCAGGCAGGCATTTTTGTTCTCGAACTTCTCAACAATTTTGACCAGTTCGGGCATAAAAAGCTTGTACATTGTCTCACCATAAATTTTCGTAAATTACCTTATTTTTTTGGGCAAGATATAAGTCAACCAAAATTCTTCTTATTTTTTAGATTATTGCTTTAAAGATTTCAGTTTTGAAAATTGGGAGTTGAGAATGAAAAATGAATGATGTGAAATAGTGAAATTGACAGGTTAGAGCTAAGAGCAAAGGGCAGAGAGCGGAGAGATTTTTTTCGGAATAAATTATGTCTTCGTTCTTTCCTGTCCTCTAATATCAAATGCTAAATGCTATATAAAAATTCAGCTAAATTACATAGTTTTCATATAGAAAATGCATAAATATATTTCTGTCTGATGTGGATTCGTGTCAAAGCATAAGATAGGAGATTTCTATGCAATATAGCTGTCATACCAAAAGGGAAACAAGGTTAATAGAGAAAAGGAATTGGCGAAGAAAAAATTTGCCTTAACCTTTTTTCCCTATTACATATTCATAATTTATAGTGCCTAAAATTAAAAATTTATTCTTTGTTGCAATAAGTTAGCTTGCAAGTAACGAGACGATTAACTGTTTTTAGACAGCGCATTATTTCCTGCCAAGTTGATTCTTTTAGACAGCTTTAACAATTCTTAAACGATTCCTTTACGCCGTAAAGGTATTGTTTAAGAATCGTTAAAGAGTCGTTAAAGAGTCGTTATAGAACTGACTAGGTAACAGGGAGTTAGACAAAGTCCACAAGGTAATTTAGTAAATAAAGATAATGAACGGGAGAATTGCTTCTGTCTTTTAATTTCATTTTTTTTATTGGCACAGAAAGATATAATCATTATTTATGGCTTAGCAGTAAAAATTTTGTATTATATACATCCTGAAAATCCCATACCGATTCTTTAACAGGTGAAATATATAAAATCCGGGAACTGTTCTTTTTTCGCATTACTATTCTGCTTACTTGATCATCTTATAATCCTTTAACACTTCCGTAACAACCCCGTAACGGAACTACGGAAGTGTTACGGAAGTGTTACGGGGTCGTTACTAATTCTAATATATATCAAGCTATTACTTAAATCAAGAAAAAATGGACAGAAAAAGAAGCTAATTTATTAGGGTTCAAATATTTAATAAAGATGTTAGCAGAAGGGTAAACCGTAAAAAAACAAAAAAGAGAAAAGAAGAGACCTGTTTTGAACATAGCAGAAAAAACGCCTTCTGAATTTGTATCTATTTAAGTGATAATATATTAAGGATTAACCGAAGCATTAAGATTTGTAGGATTTCGGGATTTTTATTACCACAGGTTTAATTTCAAAACACCTC
>JAKQEK010000260.1 GCA_029558535.1 Bacteroidota bacterium
CTTTTGCATAACAATACTCGGCAAGACAATAACCGAACGGGAATAGACAAAAAAGACATGCTAAAGATAATAATTTGATCAAAACCCCTGTTCGCATTGAAAAAGACATCGCTATAGCCCTCATGAATTATAGTTTTTACTATAAACTACAAGTAAAATATAACACAATTTGCCAAAAAAATAAGAATTGAAACAACTTTTCTATCATTGCCTTAAGGCAACATGTCCCTTGATGAAAAAGCACATGTATATACTGAGTAGTATTTTCCTCTCTGAATAAGGATATATTTTGAGGCAAAGACCTCACGAAGCTTGTCCGAAAATAAAGGTTCACTGGTATAATAGTTTTTTAAAGAAAATGGTTCTCCATAATTTGGAATCAATATCGAAGGGATTTTACATCTTTCTAATCTTTCTGCAAACTCGTCGTCTTTAAACCCTGCCACCTGCAAATCCATAAAAGCTGCATAATCAATCTGTCTTTTCCTAAGCATAACCCTCATGAAAGCATATGGGTAACCTTGTTCATCAGTAACCCCCATCATTAAACCTGGAAAATTTTTCTCGAGAGATGCTATCTCTTTTTGTGCATAATTGAATTGATGCCAGCTCTTAGCCATAGGAAGAACAAAATCTAATGGTACAACTATAAATGATACAACAATCAATGACACATATAATATTTTGAACAAGCCTTTTTCCACAACAACGGCTTCAGATAGTTTCTGAATTATAAACGCATTCATTGGTATCAATGGCATTAAATGGTAAAATCCATTCCCGTATTTGGAAGCAACTATCGTGATTAAAAATTCTACCACCAAAATTAATGTTATCCTTAGTCTCATAGTGTGTTTCAGCTTTATGCCGTGCCAAAATACAACAAAGGGAAAAGACAAAAAAGCAAGATATATCAAGTTTTCAATCCAAAGTTTTAAAGACAAACCATGGTCGATTCCAACCAAACTCAAATAACCCCAAAATCCGGAAAATAATACATTATCAGGTAGAAAAAATGCAGAGAAAGATAATACCGATGAAACTAAAAATAACAATATAGATGAAATTGAACAACTTGATGCAGCAACAGCAAGATAGGCTGTAAAGATATAAGCTGCTCCATGGATTTTTAATGCAGAAGCAATCCCGCCAAGAACACCCATTATTATCGGTAAGTATCTTTTATTAACATAATTCTGACCAAAAAGAAGAGATATAGACACAATCATGATTAAAAAGGGTTCAGCCCTGTTCCAGAAAAGCATCAGACCAAAAGGGAATAAATAAAGCAGATAACCCCTGTATAGCCAATTTCTGCTAATCCGCAACAAAATAATGGCTGTTACAATTAACGCAAATAAACCAGGTAATTTTGATGTTACAATAGTTGATATTACACCAATCCATTGAAAAAAAGCTTGTACCTCAAACAAAGCTGGACCGTAAAGGCTCCAGTTATAGGAGTAAACACCGACAGGCATAGGATATAGAATCTCTCCGTTCTTCATAACTATGCCAATGGAGGCAACCAAAGGTTCAATATGGTTAAGATAATTGGGATAAAAAAGATAAATAACACCTGCTATTATATAAATTATAAAAAAAGCTACTGCACCATAACTACAAAAAAGCTCAAGCCTTTCAAAAGTATTTACTCTAATGTTTATTTTAAACAAATGAAAAACCATCAATACAATGAAACAAAATACGGTTCCTCCAATCATTGTGGCATTGTGTAAAATAAACTTTAACGGATCTGCTATATATTCCATATTATTTCGTTCCAGCAAAAAAAGGAATGTATCTGTTTAATATATAATTGAAGGGCGCTATAATCAAAATGGTTAAAATAGAATGAATAAACAAAAACAGAATGTTTGAAGATTGTACAGAGTATGGAATACCCATAACCATCAATAATTTAACAATAATAATTAATGCCGGAATATGTAGAGCAAAGATCGTCAAAGAGTTGTTCCCAATATATCTAAATATACTTAAGTGCCCAACTATTACCGAAATATTAAACCAAAAGAAGATACCCAAAAATGCACCACTATAAAACAGAAAAATATTATTGAATTTGTTATAGTTTATATCAATCTTTCCATTGAAGTAGACTACAATTAAACTCAGTATCAAAACAACAAACAAAATTATGATATTATTATTCGTTCTGTAGGTATGGCTAAATCGTTTAAAAATATAACCAATAACAGAAAAAACTACAGCAGTAAACGCTATATCGATACTCCAAGGAAGCCTTATATTTAAATATTTTGAATCCAAATATCCGATCGCGGCAAACACAAACAAAAGCACAATAAGATGCGATTTCGATTTGGCAATCCTTAGAATCATAAAAAGCATAATCTGGGCTATAAATAAACATACAAAAAACCACAGTGGCGTGTTATGAATCAGCCACAAACCATTTCCATTGCCATACAAAACACCAACCAACGGCTTAATTGCTGGTACTTCCTGAGGAATGTTCAACAATTTAACCCTTGAAAGCCATAG
>JAKQEK010000263.1 GCA_029558535.1 Bacteroidota bacterium
AAATATTTGTTTTAGAGAACGACACCGATTGTAAATTTGTAATAGTCTAATCTTCGCAATTTCAATTGCTCGATTATACTAAACAAATTTATCATCGGCACTTGTCATGTCGGCTCGACACAATTCTATTTGTTTCGATCTCACCGCTTGAGCTGCCCGCCGTTTTGCGCGGCCATCCCGCGTAGCATTGAATACTGTTTTGTCGCTTTACAATTATGATTTTAAAAAAATTAACGCACTAATTGGGATAAGTCTGGAGCGACCTTAATTTGTCGTACTAGTCCGGACAAGTCAGGAAAAACTATGCCAATAATTAAACGTGATTCATAGCTTCAACAGGGTCGAGTTTTGCGGCTTTACGTGCAGGAGCATAACCCGATACAACACCAATAAAAATCGAAATTAAAGTACCTGTCAATATGTTGCCAAAACTTAGTGCAAAATTTAATGGAGTCATACTTCGTGCAACGATAGTCAAAAGCCAGACTAAAATAAGACCTACTATTCCGCCAACAAGACTTAAAACAGATGCTTCAGTAAGAAATTGAATTAAAATGAGATATGATTTTGCTCCAATAGCTTTCTGAATTCCGATTTCTTTAGTTCTTTCTTTAACCGAAACAAACATAATATTAGCAATTCCGAAACCTCCCACTAATATTGCAAAACCTCCAATTATTATTCCGGCTATATCAAGGATTTTGAAGATACTGTCCAATCCTTTTGATATCATGCTAGCCTGATTAAGGGCAAAATTATCCTCTTCCATTGGTTTTAACCTACGAATAGTTCTCATTATAATTGTAAGTTCATCAACCAATTGCTCAGCACTTACATTTTCTTTTGCTTTTACAGTAATAAATGGGTTTAAAGCATCACTTTCTATATCGAATATATTTTTCCCAAAATTAACAGGTATCATAATTACTTCATCCATACTCGAATTAAACATGTCATCTCCCTCTTTCTTGCAAACACCTATAATATTTATTTTCCTACCGCTTACTTTGATTTTTTTATCTATTGGATTTAATTCTCCGAATAATGATTCAGCAATTACTGCTCCTATAATAGCTACATTTTTACCATTATTTGATTCTAGTTGTGAAAAATATCTTCCCTTTTCAATCTCGATTTCTTGAACCTGGTCATAATCATGAGAGACTAGCATCACTCCTGTATTTTCGACATATTTATCTTCATACTCTGCAGTTTTAGACGTTGAAGCTGTAAAAGCTACGCTTTCAGCATAAACTGATTGCTGCTTAATTTTTTCAGCTTCTTCCAGACTGGGTAATGGTCTGTTCATGTATTTCCACCATGGGTAATCCTTGCCAAATGACCATGGCCATTTTTGTATATAAATCTTATTATTCCCCAATGAACTTACATTATCCCGTATAGACCTTTCTAATGAGTCTATAGTCGTCATAACTGATATTATACTAAAAATCCCAATGGTTATCCCTAAAAGAGACAAAACTGTACGTAACTTATTTATTACCAGCGAATTAAGAGCGAATTTTACACTATCGCCTATCAGTCTGAAAATTATCACTTAAATTAAGTTTAGACAAAGATAGATAAAATGCCATATTTGACATATTTCTAATGCTAAAAAAAAGTTAATATTGAAAAAACATAGCAAAATAAATCCTTTTGTGTAAAAATTGGCTAAATGACTTTTTGTTTAAGCCATTATGAATACTTTGTAATAAAGCTTGATCTTTTAATTATTAAGACATATTTGATTTGAATTTTATCAGTATAATGAATTCAAAAAAGCTATTTTTGTAAAAAGATAAACAAATAAATAGTAATGTATTTGAAAGTAATTAAAATAATTACAGTCATTATTGCTTCGATAGTGATTTCCGTAATTGCAATAAGCTTTATTATTCCCGTAAGCAAAGCAATTGAAAATAGAAAAATTTCAGTGTTTGCAAATAGCTACTATATGCAAGTAGATGGTCTTGATATACATTATCGAATTTGGAAAAACACTTTATTAGAGAATAAAAATAAATGGGTTGTTCTATTGCATGGAATGGGAGGTTCAACATATTCATGGGAAAGAAATGCACAAGTAATTTGTGATTCCGGATTTAATGTTGTAGCTATTGATATACCTCCCTTTGGATATAGTGACAAAGATCCCGACTATAATTATTCAACAGAAAATAGGGCAATTTTAATATGGACGCTTTTAGACAGAATAAATCGCAATGCTAGATGGAATCTGGTAGGCCATTCTATGGGGGGAGGAATTGTCCAATGCATGGTAATTCAAAAACCTGAAAGAGTAAATAAGGTAATTTTTGTGGCACCGGCATTATTCATGGAACTGAAGCCTAAAAGACATTTTGGTCAATATTTATCAGCTTTCCCACCTTTGGAAAGAATTATGTGTATTGCAGGAGAACATTTTTATTTAAAGCCTAAAAAGATACAAAAAATTCTCGAATCATCATTCGCTTCAGAAGTTGATGCTGTTGTTGTTGACGAATATTACAAAGCTCTCAATAATGATGGCTTTTGTCTTGCATTCCTAAGATCTTTTTCTAAAGCAAAAAACGAATCTACAGTTAACGGACTTGATTTCAACATTGAATCAATTGCCTTTTTTGGAACTGAAGACACCTGGGTTCCATACGAAAGCATCAAACCTATTTGTGATAAGTTAAGTAGCATCGATACTATAATAGTCTCAGGAGCTGGTCATAGTTTAATGGAAACCCATTATCAACAATTTAATATGCAATCAATACAGTTTTTGAAGAACTAACAAAAACTATTTGCAGAGCTTAATTTTATTAATCATTAATTAACTATTTCCTTATAATTATTTTTTTATGCAAGGAAATATTTTGACAATTAATAAAATATATCCCATCAGACATATCTGAGAGGTCTATTTTTACAGGATTACTATTGCATGCATTAACTTCCTTTATTACCCTACCCTGAATATCTGTAATCAAAATATTTTCAGCAGTTGTTATATCCGGTAACTGAACCATTATATATTCACTTGCAGGGTTTGGAAAAGCACTAAATAGTAATGAATTTTCTAATTCTGTATTTACAGAAAACTCAAAGCTTAAATCATCCAACAATAAACTAGACCCTTCGACTCCTCCCGAACTAAAAACTAATAACATACTGTCCGGATCAGCGACAAAATTAATAGGTGTTTCAAAATAAGTGTATTCAGTCGCCTCAGTAAACATAAATGATCCTCCACCAATAGTTTCACCTAAAGCTGTGAAATTTATTTGTAAAATTCCATTATCATCGACCCCGGGCAAATATTTATAATAACCTTTTAGTTTTATCGGTTTGTCTGTATATGGTATCTTTCTAACAGGGTCATCATCGTCTAAAAATATTTCTCCTATTGACAAATAACCGGGGATAATGTATGTTTCCATAATAAAATATGTTTTCAGTTCTGCAGCAAAATCACCAACATATGCATCTTCAGATTTAATTAATGGCTCAACACCTATTCCGTTAAAGTAGCTATTTAACGAATACCATGAATCTGCATTAGTACAGTAATAATTCTGCCAGTCTTCGAAACCGTAATTAGGCAATAATTCAGGATCCGGATTATCTCCTCCCGAAAAAGTAAAATACAAGTTATCAAACATAATCCAGGAATCAAAGTCATACACATATTCTGTAAAAATATCACCAGATACACAACCGACAAACACAGAATCACAAGTACCAGAAGGAAGATCGAAATGGAAATATGTCCATTCTTCATTTACTCCACCTAACTTTTCAGTAAACCATGTCGGATTTGAGTCTAGAAACTTTATAACAATTACAACTGCGGAATCATATTCGGCCATATCAGACTTATAATATCCAGATATTCCATCAAATTCCTCAGAATACAGTATTCCTCCACCAGGACCATCATTTGTCAAATAGCCATGATAAAAATATGACAAGACGGTATCTTCACCATTTAATATTGACTGAAGCTTAACAGAATAATTTCCTGAATATGAATCATTTGACTTAACAACTCCTTCATTACCGGGGACATTACCAGTATTTGAACTATTCCAAACTGATAAACCTTCGTATAAAAAAACATCTGTCCAATTTTCAAAACTATTATTCGGCAATTGTTGTTGTGCAAAGATTAAATTACATAATGATACAGTCAAAATGATTAATAAGTTCTTTTTCATAATTTTATGGTTTTAAATTCAATTGCAATTTACGGCATTTCTCAATATAATTAAAAAAAAAACATATTTTTCTTAATATTTAGTAGATTAATGCTCTTAATATCTTGACTGTTTATGTAATGTTGATAAGTTTTGGGCTATTAAATTTGTCAAAATAAAAATCTATTTTAATTTAGTCTAAAATTATTATAGCATGGATATAAAGAAATATAATATTCCTGTAAGAAATATTTTAACTGAGTATTTGGAAAGAAAATCTTTAAGGAAAACGCCTGAAAGAAATGCAATACTTGAAGAAATATACAGCAGAAATGGACATTTTGACATTGAGAGTTTATATATTTCGATGAAAAATAAGAATTATCGGGTCAGTCGTGCTACGTTATATAATAATATTGGAATTTTTCTTGATGCCGGTTTAGTTAAGCGACATCAATTCGGTAAAAACATAAGTTTATACGAGAAAGCATACGCATGTACTCAGCACGACCATCTAATCTGTACAGAATGTAATAAAGTTATTGAATTTTGTGATCCAAGAATTTCGGAAATTCAAAATTCTATTGCAAAAACATACCGATTTGATATTAATCTACATTCTTTGTATTTTTATGGTATTTGTGAAGAATGTAAAAAAAAGATTGAAAACGATTAAGCTGTTACAAGTTAGTAGATACAATTCCATAAAAGATATATTATTTAAATACTATTATTGAAATGAAGATAGATGTTTTGTTAGGGTTACAATGGGGAGATGAAGGAAAAGGAAAAATAGTTGACGTTCTTACTCCGAAATATCATATTATTGCCAGATTTCAGGGAGGGCCAAATGCAGGTCATACTCTCGAATTTAATGGAATAAAACATGTTTTGCACACAATTCCATCGGGGATTTTCCACAAAGAAAAAATAAATATTATTGGTAATGGAGTTGTTATAGACCCTGTAATTCTGAAAAAAGAAATTGAAGAAGCTGAAAAAATTGGTGCAGATGCTAAAAGTAACATTTATATAAGCAAAAAAGCACAGTTAATATTACCAACCCACAGATTGCTTGATAAAGCATACGAAGAATATAAAGGAGATAATAAAATCGGTTCTACTTTAAAAGGAATAGGTCCTGCTTATACTGATAAAACAGCTCGTATGGCTCTTAGAATTGGCGACATATTCAGTTCTGATTTTATACAGAGATATAATATTATTAAATCCCATCACGAAAAAATATTTTCAGGATATAATTTTTCTGAAACGAATTCTGATTATGAGAAAGAGTGGTTTGAAGCAATTGATTTTCTTAAGGACTTTAAATATATTGATTCTGAAATATTTGTGAACGAAGCGCTAATTTCGGGCAAAAGTATTTTAGCTGAAGGTGCTCAAGGGTCAATGCTTGATATCGATTTCGGTTCGTATCCTTTTGTAACTTCATCAAATACAACTACCACGGGAGTATGCACAGGTTTAGGAGTAGCTCCTCACAAAGTTGGTGAAGTGTATGGAATTGTAAAGGCATACTGCACAAGAGTCGGAAGCGGACCCTTTCCAACGGAACTTCATGACTCGACAGGACAGGCCTTAAGAGATAAAGGACATGAATACGGTGCCACTACAGGACGACCAAGGCGTTGCGGTTGGCTTGATATGGTTGCTCTCAAATATGCAGTAATGCTAAATGGAGTCACTAAACTAATAATTACAAAAGCTGATGTTTTAAGTGGATTTGACACTATTAAAGTGGCTGTTGGTTATAAAATCAACGGAAAAATAACAGAGCATGTTCCTTACGAAATAAATGATAAAATTGAGCCGATATTTGAGGAGTTGCCCGGATGGAAGAAAGATATTACAAACTGCAAAAAAACAAAAGATTTACCAATTGAATTACTAAACTATTTAAAATATATAAGTCTAAAAACGGGGGTAAAAGTTAAATACCTTTCTGTAGGACCTGACAGAACACAGACTATTAAGATTAAGTATTAAAAAAAGGAGGTGCAAACTACCTCCTTTTTCTTATCTAAGAATTAAAAACATTAAATCTTTTACTCAACTATAATAGTCAATTTACCCTCAGATATAGGTATAATTTTATCAATTGATTCTTCCACAATGCTTCCATCATCTCTTATCACTTTTTCCTTATGAGAAAAAACCTGAAGTCCTACCTTAATACAAAGAGTATGTTCTCCTTCGTCTAGATAGTTAATTGCATTTGAAAGACTATAAAAATCATCATCTACCGTATTAAAAACATATACTTGCATCTGATCCCATTCAAGCTTAGGCATAACATAAGCTCTGTCAATTGCTCTGTTGTCGACAAAAACCTGAACAATTATACTTTCATCGGGTTTTAACTGATAACTTGAGATAGTTTTTGGAAAATAAGCACGTGCATAAATAGTACTATTTTGATTAACTTTATCTACTATTGTAACTGTATTCTCCTGCGATTTTGGAATTGCTACATTAGCAAATATTACATTCCCGACACCTTCATCATCAATTACTCGGTAGGTTGAACTTTGTGCACTAATTTGATGATAACCAAGAACCGTCAGTGCAATCACTAATAAATAAATCTTCTTCATAATTCAGTTGTTTTAAGTTTATACTGAAACAAAAATATATAATTAAAACTAAAATACTTAAGTGATTTCACCTAATTTATATTAGAGAAATTTACTTAATAATTTTTGTAGGTAAATGAAGGGGGCTTTCGTACCCAAGCACCAAATCATTTTTACAAAATGATATTTTCTATTAGAATTACCTCAATTATGTAAACACTTGGCAATAATATGGATTAACAAAACGTGAAAAACGTTTTATTGATCCATTAGGAGGGGCTTTCGTACCCAAGCACCAAATCATTTTTACAAAATGATATTTTCTATTAGAAGTATCTCAATTATGTAAACACTTGGCAATAATATGGATTAACAAAACGTGAAAAACGTTTTATTGATCCATTAGGAGGGGCTTTCGTACCCAAGCACCAAATCATTTTTACAAAATGATATTTTCTATTAGAATTAT
>JAKQEK010000292.1 GCA_029558535.1 Bacteroidota bacterium
AAATATCGAACATTTTAATGCAATATTACCCGAATTACAAGCTAGTTTACCCGTTGCAGATAAGTATAAAAAAGAGTCTGCGTCAACTTCGGGTGATATGAATGTTTACTATGTTGTATATTATGGTGGAGATTGCAACTCCGGAAGTAAAAACATTGCAATTAATTTGCCTAATGACCCGAGAGTACACGCAGCAAAAGGTTCACGCAAACTGCAATTAAAAAATGCAATGCAGGCAAAATTTGATAAAATACTTGTCCCGATTGCAGAATTGCTTATTGACAAATCTCAGATGAAGCATATTAAGTTCGAGGATGGATTTTTCCAGAATGTTATGTTCCATGAAGTTGCACACGGCTTGGGTATTAAATATGTGATAAACAGTAAAAAATCTGTTCGCGAAGCTTTGGAGGAATATTATAGTCCGCTAGAAGAAGCAAAAGCAGATATTACAGGATTATTTCTCATTACAAAATTATATGAGATGGGAGAATATCCTGAAAAAGATCTTATGGATAATTATGTTACTTTCCTTGCAGGGATATTCCGTTCTGTACGTTTTGGTGTTGCCAGTTCGCATGGAAAGGCAAATATGATGGAGTTTTATTATTTACTCGATAAAGGAGCATTTGCACGCAACGACGAAACCGGCAAATATTCGGTTGACTTCGACAAAATGAAATCAGCAGTATCTCAAATGGTTAATGATATTATTGTAATTCAAGGAAACAAAGATAAAAATGCAGCAAAAAATTGGGTTGATACCAAAAGTGTTGTAGGCGAAGAATTACAAAAAGATTTGGATAAAATTGCCGGAGCCGGTATCCCAAAAGATATTGTTTTTAAACAGGGAGCAGATATCCTGGGATTATAGTTCCAGATTGTATTATTTGAGAAAATATGAGAAATTCATTGATAGAAGTTATTCAAACACTGTTTGCCGGTGGAAAAATCTGTTTTTTTAAATACTTGTAATTTCGAATGATTTTTAAGAAATGTTAAAACCTGAGAAATAAATAAAAATGAAAAATATCCCATCACCTCTAAATGCAAAAAAGGTGTGTTTATACAACTTAATTTGTATGTTTTTATGTACCTTTTTGCACAACAAGGTGATGGTATAAACAAGTTACCTACAATGCGACCAAAGATTCCGATATAATAAGATGACTGACAGATAAGCTCAAAATAAAAGGTAGAATTGATTTATGAATTTATGACAAAGACAGCCGATGCACAAGCCACCCCATGTTTTAATTTTTTTTTGCCAACCCACAAGAAGAAAGAATTTGCCATTACACGTTTAGCACATTTTGTTTTTTCGCACAATACCCCTAAAAATGCCTTAAAAAACAAAAAGAGCTTAACCTACACCCCACCGGAGTACAAATTGAATTGCGATTTTTTTAATACATTTCAAAATCTGCTACTTTTGCACTAATTTTTATTGATAAAGTTTACCATGATAACAACTGTTTTAATCATAGACGATGAAGACAAACTTAGAAACCTTTTATCAAGGATTATAAAATTCGAAGGTTTTGAGGTTTCAGAAGCATCTGACTGTAAAACTGCTTTGAAAAAAGTTGACAATTCTCATTATGATATTATCATTTGCGATGTTAAACTTCCAGATGGTAATGGTATTGATTTGATAAAACAACTAAAAACAAAAAGTAAAAAATCAGAAATAATTTTATTGACTGCCTACGGCAATATTCCTGACGGAGTACAAGCAATAAAAAACGGAGCTTTTGATTATATAGTAAAAGGCGATGACAATAATAAAATCATTCCTTTGTTGCATAGAGCAAATGAAAAACTGCAATTATTAAAGCGAATAGAAACACTTGAAAATAAAGTTAAAGAAAAATATTCATTCGATAATATCAGTTGCAAATCAAAGAATATTCAACAAGCAATTGAATTTGCAAAAAAGGTTGCAAATACTGATACTTCTGTTTTACTTACTGGTGAAACAGGAACAGGGAAAGAGGTTTTTGCTCAATCAATACACAACGAAAGTCCTTTTTCAAAAAATAATTTTGTTGCTTTAAATTGCAGTAATTTTAATAAAGATGTTCTAGAAAGCGAGTTGTTCGGTTACAAACAAGGAGCTTTTACCGGTGCAATAAGAGATAAAAAAGGTTTATTGGAGGAAGCAAATAAAGGCACTCTGTTTTTGGATGAAATTGGTGATATGCCTTATGAATTACAATCAAAATTACTTCGGGTTATTGAAACCAATCAATTTATAAAATTAGGAGATACAAAAATAATCTCTGTTAATTTTCGTTTGATTGCAGCCACAAACAAGAACCTGAAAAAAGAATGTGATGAACAACGTTTTCGTTCTGATTTATTTTACAGAATTAGTACATTTCATATAGAAATACCACCATTAAGAGAGCGAAAAGAAGATATTGAACCACTTGCTGAGTATTTTGTAAAACAGTTTGCAGAGAAAACCAAAAAGAAAATCAATTCTATTAATAAAGCATATATTAAAAAACTTATGCAGTATAAATGGCAAGGGAATATTCGTGAACTAAAAAACATAATTGAACGAAGCGTTATTCTTGCAAATGGAGATGAATTAACAGTTGATACACTGCCAATTGATTTAGCTATAATCAATAATGGGACTAATGAAACTAACCAATTAGAACTTGCGGTAATTGAGAAAAATCACATAATAAAAGTGCTACATCACACAAAAGGAAATAAAGCCGAAACGGCACGGCTTTTAAATATTGCAGTTACAACCCTATACAGAAAAATAGAAGAATATAAAATTGATTAAACATATCAAAACGCTATTATAACCCTTTCAATATACTAAGATAATTTTCTTAATAAATTATCATTTATACTTCTAACTCATTCATTTTCTGTTTTTTAAATTAAATCTTACTGTCAGGTATAAAATTTGGCAATACCATGAAAAAATATATTTATGGAAACAAAAATTAAAAATACGCTGACAAAATGGTTTCCCAATGCCTTTACATCTTTTACTGGCATTGAAGAAGCATCTGACTACGAGGTGCTGAATTACTTTGCTCAATTCACCCTTGACCTTCTTAGAAGAGATCAGATTGAACAATGTAAGGAGCATTTAAAAATTATCAATTTGCTTTATAGTAATGGTACATTACATGACAGAAACGCCATTGAAAACGAATTTTTGGCTATTCTCGTTTGTGATGAAATGCCATCACTATTAAAAACGCATATTGATATGATGCCAAAAGGCCTCAGGGCAGTGTATTTGAAAACCATTTTAGAAAACTAAGAAGTGAATGTTTATGAAAATAGTAATTGCTGGAGGTGGGGATATTGGCTTTTATCTCGCAAAATTATTAGAACAAGAATATAAAAATATTGTTTTAATTGATTCTCAAAAAGAAAATTTAAAAAGTGTAGAAACAAATCTTGGAATTGCAACAATACTGGGCGATTCCACCAGTTATAAAACATTAATGGATGCAGGGGTTGCTTCATGTCATTATTTTATTGGCTTCACATCTTCGGAGTCTGTAAATATTTTATCGTGCATATTAGCAAAAAAATTGGGGGCGAAACACACTGTAGCTCGAATCAGCAACATGGAATATATTCTAAATAAAGATACGTTGAATTTTAAATTCAATGGTATTGATGATATTATTTCACCTGAATTTTTGGCTGCAAGAGAGATTGAGCAAATTTTAAAAGAACCATCTTTAACAGAAAGCACGGAAATTGAGGACGGAAAACTTAAAGTAATTGGTTTACATCTTGACGACAATTCAAGATTAATAGGAAAGACTTTAGCAGAATCTGC
Source organism: Bacteroidota bacterium (assembly GCA_029558535.1). Taxonomy (GTDB): domain Bacteria; phylum Bacteroidota; class Bacteroidia; order Bacteroidales; family ML635J-15; genus Bact-19. Next base: position 3,827 of record JAKQEK010000292.1, read on the forward strand.
AAAATTTAATCTTGAAAACTCATTTATAATTGCTGCAATACACCGCTTTGGTAAAACAATTATTCCAAACGGTAAAACAATTCTTGAAACAGGAGATTATTTGTACTTTATATCTGCCGACAAAACAGCAAGGCAAATTCTTGAATTTACAGGAAACCCACAAATAGAAATTAAAAATTTATTGATTGTTGGTGGCAGTAGAACAGGCGAATATTTAGCCCACAGGCTAAATAAAAATTTCAAAATAACTCTCATTGAAAAAGACCAAGCAAAGTGTAACGACCTTGCATTACGTTTAGAGCAAATTCAGGTTGTTCATGGAGATTGTACGAATACTAAACTTCTTGAAGAAGAAAGTATCGGAAATTATAATGCGTTTGTTTCTGTTACCGGAAATTCTGAAACCAACCTATTAAGTTGTATTGTGGCAAAACACCACAATGTTACAAAAACCATCGCCTTAATTGAAAATATTGGACTCATTGATTATTCCCAAAATCTCGGAATAGATACGTTGTTGAATAAAAAACTCGCAGCAGCAAATTTTCTATTTAAAAATATTATCAAAGGCAATAAATTATCTTTCCTAATTGGCATTGATGCAGAGATACTAGAATTTAATGTAAAGCAAAATTCGGAATTCAAAGGACGTAAAATTAAAGAATTGAATTTTCCTGAACATGCAATTATCGGAGGTGTTGTGAGAAATGAAAAGGGATACATTACCCTTGGAGATTTCGAGTTAAATGAAAACGATAAATTAATTATTTTTTCCCTGCCTCAGAGTGTAAAGAAAGTTCAATCAATGTTTCAATAAATATTTGTAAAAATGCCAAATAACGGAACTTTTAAAATTATTCTAAAACAAGTTGGTCATTTACAAATAGTATTAGGATTTGTATTTTGTGTTCCAATGCTTGTTTCATTATTCTTTGGAGAATATTATTCTGCATCAGGGTTTTTAATTTCATCAATAATAACATTGACTTTGGGCTATGTTTTATACAAAGGTTTTAAAAATACTCCCGAACCCTTGCTTAGACATGCACTGATTATTGCAGCATTAGGTTGGTTAATGATTGCTGTTATGGGTTCACTCCCTTTTTTAATAATTGCATACATTACACCTGCCGAAATTGCACAGCAAATTGTTCCAGTTGGGGAAACATATATATCAAGTCTTATATACTTCAAAAATCCACTTCATTGCTTATTTGAAAGCATGAGCGCATATACAACCACTGGTTTGACAATGGCTATACATGAACCTTCTATTGGAAAGGGTTTGTTATTTTATCGTTCTTTTGCTCAATGGGTTGGTGGTGCTGGTTTTATTGTTCTTGCTTTAGCAGTTTTTCAACAGGTTGGGGGTAAGTCTGTAATGTTTTTATTCAGCTCAGAAACAAGCAGCGAAAGATTAAAACCGACTATTATTGATACAGCACGTTCAATTTGGAAAATGTATCTTGGCTTGACTCTTTTCAGCACAATTTATCTAATTATTGGAACATTAATAATTTTACCCGATTATAACATTGTTGAAAATATTTTTAATTCTGTAAATCATGCAATGACTGGTCAGTCAACTGGTGGTTTCAGCACCTTAGATGATAGTATTGCAGGATATAAATCAATGGCAATGGACAACCTATATTTATTACCTATGATATTAGGTTCGCTAGCAATTCCTTTTTACGTAAAAGTAATTATTGGTAAACAATTTAGCTTAATTTGGAAAGACAGCCAGACAAAAGCAATTTTAATATTATGTTTTTTTGGAAGTATTATAATGTCTTTATTCCTTATGTCTTCTGGCAATATTTCAGAACCGTTCAGAATAGGAGTTTTTCAGTTTATTAGCTCACTTACAACTACTGGTTGGCAAACTTCTGATGTTAATATTTGGAATAGTCCCTCAATTGCTTTTATTCTGTTACCGATGATTATTGGCGGAGCTTCAGGGGCAACTGTAGGAGGAATTAAAATTTACAGATTTATTACAATTTTAAAAGGAGTTAATTGGAATCTTAACCGATATTTCATGTCTGCTAATAGTGTTCATGTTGTGGAATTGAATAGGAAAAGAATTTTGCCAGATGAAATGAATAAAGAACTTGCATCTGTGGCTACATTTTCATTTATGTATTTGGTAATTGTATTTATGTCTGCATTAATAACTTATTTCTTTTCAGGGCACAATTATTCATTGGCAGCATCATTTTTTGAGTCTGCCTCTGCATCTGGGACTGTAGGACTTTCAGCTGGAATAACCAACCCCGAAATGTCCCCTTTAATTGAAATTACATATATGTTTCAAATGTGGTTGGGGAGACTTGAAATAATACCTATTTTAGTTCTGTTCAGGACAATTCTTTTTGGTACAAAGCCGTTTCTTACTTAATTTTGACATTATGTTTAAATCAATTTGAAATGAAAATTAAAACAAAATTATATCTCGCAATAGGTATTTTCAACTTACTTATTCTTGTTTTGGCGATTGTAGGAACAGTTTCAATACAATCTATGAAAAGCGATACAGAAAGTATTCTGAAAGCAAATTATAGTACGCTCGATTATTGCAGAAATATGCTAAATGCTTTAGATAATGGATTAAGTAATGAAAAAAACTTTTTTGAATTTCAATCATGGCTTGACAAACAACAAATTAATATTACGGAAACAGGCGAATCCGATTTGACAAATTCATTAATTCAGCATTTTGCCGAATACAAATTAAACTTTGAAGATGAAAATATTGAAATGAGAATCAGGAAAGATATATCTGAAATTACATTACTAAACATGAATGCCATTTCGCACAAAAGTGAAGTAGCAAAGATTACTTCGCAAAGAGCTATTATTTGGATTTCAGTTACAGGTACTTTTTTCTTATTAATATCCTTTATTTTACTTTTTAATCTTCCATCAAGCATTGCTCATCCTGTAGAAATTCTGACAAATAGCGTAAAAGAAATAGCGGCAAAAAATTATTCATTGAGGGTTGATTATAAAAATAGAGATGAATTCGGAATACTCTCAGAATCGTTTAATATAATGGCGGAAAAGCTTGAAGAATATGAAAAAATAAACATTGCGAAAATATTGCACGAGAAAAAAAGAATTGATGCAATTATTAATAATATGCACGACCCTGTTATTGGGTTTGATGATTGCTTAAATATTATTTTTATGAACGCCGAAGCAAAATCAATATCTGGGCTAAAAGATATTGACATTATAGGAAAACAGGCAAAAGATATTGCATTGAAGAATGATTTTATCAGAACTATTATTCACGATATATCTGAAACAGAAACAAAGGACAAAAAGAGTGAGCCAATTAAAATATTTTCAGAGAATAAAGAATATTATTTTGAAAAAGAATCAATCAGAATTACTGACTCATCAGTTCATGAACGTTTTACAAACTATATCGGAGATGTAATAATTCTAAAAAACATTACCGCTTTCAAAGAACTGGACATTGCAAAAACAAATTTCATTGCAACCGTATCACATGAAATGAAAACCCCTGTTTCTTCAATAAAAATGAGTACTCATTTATTAGAATCTACAAAAGCATGTCAGATTACTGAAGAACAAAAAAATCTGATACAGGGCATTGATGAAGATTGCAACCGATTATTGAAAATAATTAGTGAACTTCTAAAGTTTACACAAGTAGAAACCGGAAATATTCAACTAACATTACAACAGTGCGACCCATCGGAAATATTGCAATATTCACTCGACACAGTTAAATTACAGGCAGAGCAAAATAATATTGTTATAAATTTGATAATCTCAGAGCATTTGCCAAAAATTAAGGCAGATAAAGAAAAGACAGCGTGGGTACTTATTAATTTAATATCAAATGCAATAAGGTATTCACAAAGCAAAAGCAATATTGATATTGAAGTAAGGGAAAGTGAAAATAAAGTGTTGTTTTCTGTAAAGGATAATGGAATTGGAATTGAATCACGTTATCAGAATAAGGTATTTGATAAATATTTTCAAGTGCCTGACAGTGGCAAAATCGGTACAGGATTAGGTTTGGCAATCAGTAAAGAATTTATTGAAGCACAAGGCGGAAAAATTGGTTTTGAAAGTCATATTGGTCAAGGTAGCCGATTCTATTTTTATTTAAACACGTAGTAATCACACATGCCGACCTTGCTAAATCGCAAAAGACAAGCACATTTTGTTTTTCGCTCAATGCCTGCCTTAAAACAAAAAAACAAAAAGAGCTTGCTTTTCTACCATCTCACATCGAAAGCCGTATTTTATTTAATTATTCCCCCTCTCAAAAAAAATTAAAACGCTATCACACAACCTCCCTGACAAAATGACAAAGAAGCAATGATAAAATTAAAATAATGACTATCTTTGAGCTTATAAATGACTGATAAACGCAACCGTCAATCTATGAGCCAATATTTTAGAAAATTTAAGTTTTTATTAGAGAGTATTGCTTTGGTAATCTTTACAGTTTTCCCGTTATATCATAAACAATGTATCCTCCAATTTCATGTATCAACAATGCCCAGCTTTGAAAGATTTCAGATTTGGGTAAGAAAATATCGGGGGTAAAAACTCTCTTGCCTGCATATCTTTCAGTAACGTAAGTATCGAAAATAAAACCTTGTTTTTTAAAACAGCCTTCCGCACGTCTCATGTGAAATGCAGAGGTAATCAGCAGATATGTTTGTGAGTTTCTATCAGGTTTTAATATTTTTGCTGATTCAACAGCATTTTCATAAGTGTTTCTCGAGACTGTCTCAATTTCAATATCTTCGGATGGTATTCCCAACACAACTAGATAATCTTTTAAAATCTCAGATTCTTTTGCCGACTGGTTGAATATTTCGCCAGAGCCTCCGGTTATAAAAATTTTCCCTATTCTGTTTTCTCTGTATAGCTCAACAGCTTGTAATAACCTGTCGTTTGAAGAATTAAAATTTATTCTGTCATATTTTTCGTCATAAGTCATCATTCCGGTTAAAACAATTCCATAGTCGTAGTATTCTTTTATTTCCGACTTCTGTTTTGCTTCAGGTTCCCAGGCTCTCATACATTCGTAAAAAATAAACGGATTGCTGAATAACAGTAGTAACGAAAATGCTATAACTCTTAAATGTTTGGCAGTTTTTTGCTCTTTTCTGATAATAAAACTTATTGTGAATAAAACCAAAATCCATGTTAAAGGAGAAAAGACAAACTGGAATATTTTTGATAATAAAAAGAACATATTTAAATGTTATTAAATATATTTTGCATTCAAAGAGTTAATAATTGAACAAAATTACTTATTTTTATCAAAATTTGATAAGAATAAATTAATAAATATAGATATCATGACAAAAACAGAATTTGATTTAAGTCCAAATTTATTGGAAAAGTATCTGAAAAAATCGTGTAAGGAATTTACTAAACAAGACATTATTGATTATATTGTCGGGAATAATATTGAGATGCTTAATTTTCGTTATGTCGCAGGTGATGGAAGATTGAAATCTCTGAATTTTGTAATCAACAGTCTTGAACATCTTGATCAGGTACTGACAACAGGTGAGAGATGTGATGGTTCTAGTTTGTTTTCATTTATTGGTGCAGGTTCGAGTGATTTGTATGTAGTGCCTCGTTATAGTACTGCTTTTGTAAACCCTTTCGAGGATGTGCCAAGTTTGGATATTTTATGTTCTTATTACAATAATGAAGGGAAACCTTTAGAATCATCTCCTGAATATGTTTTACGAAAAGCACATGAAAATCTAAAAAAAGCAACAGGATATACTTTTAAAGCACTTGGGGAACTTGAATATTATATAATTGCTGATAAGGAAGAAAATACCCTATTCCCGGCAGTTGACCAAAAAGGTTATCACGAATCTGCTCCATTTGCAAATTTCGAATGGTTGCGAAAAGAAGCTATGCACCTTATTGCACAATGTGGGGGTAAAATTAAATACGGACATTCCGAAGTTGGTAATTTTACAGACGAAAATTATTATTACGAGCAGCAGGAAATAGAGTTTTTACCTTGCGAAGCAGAATCTGCTGTTGATCAATTGCTTATTGCAAAATGGATTTTAAGAAAGTTATGCAATGATTATGGCGTAAATGTAAGTTTAGCACCTAAAATTACTGTTGGAAAAGCAGGAAGTGGTTTACATATTCACATGATGCTCGAAAAAGACGGTAAAAACATGATGGTAGCCAACGATAAACTGAGTGATGATGCAAAAAAGATGATTGCCGGTTTGTGCGATTTGGCAGATGCTTTGACTGCTTTTGGCAACACTATTCCAACATCATATTTGAGATTAGTTCCACATCAGGAGGCTCCCACAAATATTTGCTGGGGTGACAGAAATCGTAGTGTTCTTATACGTGTGCCTCTTGGATGGAATGGCGACATGAATATGATTTATGATGCTAATCCACAGGAAAAATCAAAAATGGTAAAAACTGACAGTAAACAAACTGTTGAAATTAGAAGTGGAGATGGCTCGGCTGACTTATACTTGTATGTGGCAGCAATTATTGTAGCTGCTCAACATGGACTCGAAATGCCTGATTCACTTAAACTTGCTGAAAAACTCTATGTAAATGTTAATATTTTTAGCGAAGAATACAAAGATAAGCTGGCTCAATTAAAAGCTTTACCTGTATCATGTTACGAATCTGCTGAAGTCCTTGAAAACAAAAGGACGTATTTTGAGAAAAACGGAGTTTTTCAACCCGGGCTTATAGATGCAACAATAAAAAAATTGAAATCTTACGAGGATAAAGGATTAAGCGAAAAGCTTTTTGGAAAACATGATGAGATTTATAAACTAGTTATGAAATATCTACATTGTATGTAGTTTTTTAACTATGTGATTATAACTTTTTTGGTAATTATTTAGGTGGTTTATAACTCTGAGCCCGCAGGGCTCAATGTCAGTAACCCCGACTTGTAAGTAGGGGTTCAACAAACTGGAACAATAGCTTTTGGAATATGTATTTGTCAAATTATAGGAGTATGGGTAGGGTACAAATACTATTACAAAAGCGAATAATAGATGCCACCTAAATAATTACCTTTATTGTTTTCTTTAAGAGTTTATTCGCTTCGCTCATGAGCTCGCCTGCGGCTCGGTTCGGTTTTAAGATTTCGAATATTGATTTTGTATTTTTGTCACTAAGGCACTAAGATACACTAAATTTTTTCTTGTTTTCGTGAGATTTTGTGTTTTCGTGATTCTTCTTTAACCACAAAGCGATGCAGTGAGTTTAACCGAACTGGACGCAGAGAGTCGCAGAGTTATTTGTTTTTTTTGCCACTGATCACTGACACTGACCACTACTTATCACTGACCACTGATTACCGATTACAAAAAAAAACCACAGTCTTGAGTTTGTTTTATTTGATTAATAAAATATAGTTGCTCTTAAACCATTTTTTAGATAGAGTGAGATTGAGTGAGGAGAGCACAGGTGCTTTGTATAATAAATACTTCTAAAAATTGTTAAGTGCTTTTGTTTGGGTTAGCAATATTAATACCCCTGACTTGTCCGGATTAGTGCGACAAATTAAGGTCTCTCCAGACTTGTCCCAATTAGTGCGTTAATTTTTTTAAAATCAGAATTGTAAAGCGACAAAACAGTATTCAATGCTCCGCGGGATGGCCTGGCAAAACGGCGGGCAGCTCAAGCGGTGAGATCGAAACAATTAGAATTGTGTCGAGCCGACATGACAAGTGCCGATGATAAATTTGTTTAGTATAATCGAGCAAATGAAATTGCGAAGATTAGACTATTACAAATTTACAATCGGTGTCGTTCTCTAAAACAAATATTTGGGTACTGGCCAAAGGAGTATGGCATTTGTTTTAGGTCAAGGTCGACGTACAATTCTTTTGTTTCGTCTCGAGGTGCGTTGGGCAGCATCGTTTTGCCTTGACTTTTTTGTAACTTTTTTTGTTAAGAAAAAAAGTTTGATATAAATAAATGAAGCGAATTTTGTTAGCTGTTGACCAGCTATTATTTACTTGAAATATTTTTCAAGCACTGCCTTAGTGCAGCAAAAACATATGTTATAATTTGTATATTGCAGATATTCAAACACTTAAGGCTGTGTAAAATTCGAAGGGACAAGTCAGGAAAAAATAACAAAATAGTTCATATATTAACTAAAACCTAATTAGCTTATATTTGCCAGAAAATTCAGGATTATGAAAAAGTGGATTATTCTTTTTCTTTTGTTTGTAATTCTTTCGTCATGTACTTTGATGAATAGGATTTTTCTTCACGACCAAATTTCTTCGTACAAGGGGCACTCGTCAAATTGCAAGCTATATACCGAAAAAGATAGCACAGTTATCCGATTTTTTAAAAGATTAACGGAAATGGTAGGGATAATGGATAATGATACCATATTAAGTATCGGAGCTGGAAGTGGAGGTCGCGAATTTTTAATTTCACTTTATACCGATAATGTCTTGTTTTATCTCGAAGATATAGACACTATGTGTATTTCGCAAGAGCGAATTTTTCAGTTGTATTATCCTCATTATTCAAAATTGCGAGACAAACCCATTACTAATAGATTTGTAACTATTCTAGGTAACGACACTTCGACTTGTATGCCTAGCTTTTCGGTAAACAAAGTATTTATTTACAATGTATATCATCATTTTACAGACGACATAGCAATGGTAAAAGAATGCCAACGTGTACTAAGAAAAAACGGAAAATTAATTATTTGTGAACATGTGATGAGGCGAAATAAAACGTCCTATAAGTTTTGCGATTACGGAGGTTTTTATAAAACCGAGAAGAATTTTATTTCAGATATCGTGGATCAAGGTTTTATCTGTCAAAAAGTTATTCCTGATGGAAAATATTGGCGTACATTTGTTTTTGTAAAACTATAATTTGTGATTAGAGCCGTAATATTCGACATGGACGGTGTTCTGATAAACTCGGAACCGCTGTGGAAGATTGCCGAGAAGGAGGTTTTTTTATCTCTTGGAGTACAAGTAACTGACGAGTTGGTACACATTACTTCTGCTCTTACTGCTCAGGAAGTATGTGCTTTTTGGTACGAAAGACATCCATGGCAAGGAATGAGCTTTGATGAAGTTGAAGATGCCGTTGTCGCTCGTGTTATTGAACTAATCGGTCAATACGATACAAAAATGCCCGGTGTAATAGAAATTTTGGAATTTTTTAAAAGCAATAATCTAAAAATAGGACTAGCATCTAATTCTTCGCATAATCTTATCGAAGTTGTACTCGAAAAAGTAGGGATTAAGGATTATTTCGATTTTTTGTCTTCTGCTCAGGATGTCGAAAAAGGGAAACCTGATCCTGCAGTTTATCTGTACGCAGCAAAAAACCTTGGTGTTGAGCCAAAAGAATGTTTGGTTTTTGAAGATTCTATTATAGGAATCACTGCTGCAAAAAATGCCGGAATGAAGGTTGTTGCAGTGCCTGAAAAGACTGATTTTAATAATATAGCTTTCGATTTGGCAGATTATAAAATACAATCATTAAGTGAATTTCAATTATAATTTCATATTATTAAATCAAAAATGGAGTAATTTTATGAAGTTTAGATAAAAATATTTAAAACATTTCATTAATATAAAACAATTCACTAATTTTAATCTTAATTAGTTATAACTTTTATTTAAAACTAAAAAGAAAACTATGAAAAAGCTGATAATTATAATTTTTGTGCTTACTTGTAGTGCTAATATGTACTCGCAAGATATTTGTCTCACTCAAACGGAGAAAGACGTGATAAAAATAATAAATCAAAAAAGATCGGAAAATGGATTAGTGAATTTGAAAATTTCACCGGTTTTAATGCTAACAGCAAATAAAAATGCTGAAGAAATTATTACAGAATCTTATTTAAGTCATAAACCACAAAAATTTGGAGATTATAATTATGCTTTTGAGCAAATCAGATATACGACATCTCTCTCGGGAGCTATTGCAATTGCAAATTCTTTAACTGCTCAAAGCTCCTATACAAATTATCATGATATTATTTTTCAACAGGGAGAATATGATTCCAAGAATTGGCAAAGTTTAGGTATTTCTGTAAGAGGCTCAACAGTAATTTTAATTTTGGGAGAAAAGCCTGAGTCATCGGATACTTACAATACATGTAGTGAAGAAGTCTTTTTTAATACAGGAGAATTACTACAAAATCCATTACTTTGTGTTAAGGTTTCGGAGACTGCACAGCTCACTGTTTATTCGGTTAAAAGTGATGGTAGTTCGATTCTCTATGATTATATCTTTGTGAGAGACGAAGGAGTTGAATGGGAGCTAAAGGATGATAATGCTGTATCGTTTACTGTTTATATTAGTCAGAAAACACCACCAATTGTTCCGCAAGAAAGAATAGAGTTTGTAATTAGTAACACTGATAAGAAAAAAGTTGAAAAAACTATAAGCTTTAAAGGAAATACTGTTGATGAAATTCGGGATTATATTAATTCAGGTAATGGAATAAATAGTGTTATGCCAAATGATCCAAATGGTTACACGATGTTACATAGAGCTGTAATTCAGGATAATATTGAAGCAGCCAAATACCTGATTGAAAGCGGGGCAGACATTAACTTAAAAGGCTATGACGGAGAATCTCCCATATTCTTTGTTAGTTCTAACGAGATGTTTGATTTGTTGCTAAAACATAATCCAAGATTCGATTTTTTAACTTCTGACAAAACGACAATTTTACATTCTTATGCGCAAATTGGTTTAATTGAGCCTGTACATTATATTGTTGAAAATAATAAAGTGGATATTAATGCTAAAGACAGAAGTGGAGGAACAGCCCTTATGTATGCAGTAGATCATGATCAATTTGAAACTGCAAAATATTTACTGGAAAATGGTGCATTACAAACCTATGGTTGGCTGGTTTATCCTATACACGATGCAGTTGAAAACTCAAATTTTGAAATGGTAAAATTGTTAGTTGAATATGGAGCAGATGTCAATTGTAAAAATGGAGAGGGAGAAACTCCTCTTGGGTATGCCAAACAATATCCCACCGACAAAGCCGAAATAATTGATTTTTTGATTGAGAAGGGTGGAAGGTAAGAGAAACTATTTATTAATTATAGAGAATCTTTACATTTCCACTCTCACCCCAAAACTTCCTCTGAAGCAACCGTATGTTTTTGTGCCTAGTTCAGGAATGTTATCAATAGCAAGTCCAGGCTGCATTTCACAGACAATGTGCATTTTTCTCCAGAATTCATTCTTTTTGGCAATTCTAAAGTCAAGTCCTAAAGGTACATAGGTATAAATAGAAATGTTGGTTTTATTTGCGTGTATTTCGCTTTCGTTTTTCGATTGATTTGAGTTGTATGAAGAATAGTTCCTATATATGGAGTTGTCAGGGAATACATATGCAACATATTCTGAATAATTATGATATATATGAGTTGCAGCCATCAGAGAAGCTGTTGCATAAAGTCCAATGCCACTATAAAGAGACCACCTGGCTTCCGGTTGTGTGCGAAAGATTAAATTTGCATTAAGTCCTATCTGCTGAAATAAATAATTCATTTGATACGACTCACTTATTATTGTATCAAGAAAAATTAAATTTGTACTTGTTTGAGAAGTCAATGTGTCATATCTGATGTTTTGGTATTTGGAATAATATGCACTCAAAGTGGAAGCACTAATAAATGTTATCCCGAGATTTAATTGCGGATTTGACTTATAATTTTGTTTTTCAACATCAAAAAATAATAAGCCCAGATTAATATTAAAAATATTGTCAGTAGTTGTTATTCCTAGATAAAATTCTGATTTGGCAAATGATGACAGATCATTGTTTAAAAATTCTGAACCAGGTGCCAGTTTTAAAAAGTCAGATAGATTTGAAGGAATATTATAGTTGCCATACATTCCATTATTAATACTGATATCTGAAATTCTTATATTTGGGCTTGGTTGCTCCTGACTTGTTACTGCAATTGATATCAAAAAGAGTGCAATCAGTAATATTGATTTTTTCATATCCGTATTTTTTAAAATTGTGTTACCAAAATTACAAAAATAAATAATACAAATTTTATTTGGAGAAATGATTTTATTACTATTGACTAGTTTAACTCATATGTTAATGAACTATAGTAACAGTTCCTGTATAGTCTTTAATGTCGGTATAGGTTTGCAGAACGTAAACATAAGTACCTGCAGGCAGACGTTTTCCGTTATAATATCCATCCCATGGATTATCTATCGGACTGTCAAAATATATCATTTGACCCCATCTGTTAAAGATTCTTGCCTCGGCTTTAGGAAATACTTCAATATTTTCAATTTCCCATATATCGTTTATTCCATCACCGTTGGGTGTAATTGCATCTGGAATTCTCAGGCAGTCTATAGGATTATCCCGTAAAATCAGTTCACCCATATCAAGAACGCACTCATTAGCATCCTGTATTATTAAATGATACCTTCCACCAAACAATCCATCCAGAACTGTAGTGTCTATTCCTACTGTTTCCCAAAGATAAGTATAAGGTTCGGTACCTCCTGACACGAATAATTCAATATATCCGTCATTATTACCTATACAGCTTGGTCCGTTTGCCAAATAATTAACGTGGAGACTAGAGGGCTCTGAAATATAGACTGATTGTGTTAATGTACAACCCAGGGCATCCGTTATGGTTAAATCATAGGTGCCGGCACGTAATCCATCAGCTACAATAAAATTTGATGAACTGTTTTGATTATGGCCAAACCATCTTATATTGAAAGCAGGATTCCCTTGCGTAATTTCTATTGCCAAACTGCCTGTTGCCTCTCCGTAACATTCTACATCATTTACTTTATATATGTTTCCTTCAAGTTGAGAAGGTGCGGTAATTGAAATTTGGTCGGAACCGGTGCAGCCATTGTGGTCTATTACTACAAAATCATAATTACCTGTAGTTACTGTAAAATTTCCTGTACCTGAATATGGAGATATCCCTCCGCTAGCGGTTACTGTAACAATTCCGTTTGTGCCGCTGCAATTAACGGGAGTGGTAAGCGAAGCATGAACTGTTGGTAATGTTGTAACAGTAATATTTATTTGAGTTGGAGAATTGCAGACTCCTGAACTTGGTGTAAAAGTATAGTTTGTGACTCCGGTTATTGATGTATTAATTGTTGCAGGATTCCAAATTCCGCTAACACCATTGTTGGATGTAGTCGGTAGAACATCAGGAACTTCACCGTAACAGAATGGCCCGAAGTTGTCAAATACAGGAATAGCACCGTTATTTATGGTGACTGTTATTGAAATAGGTCCTGAGCATTGGCCTGCAGTAGGTGTAAAAGTGAAATTAAATGTTCCTGCAGTATTTGTATTTATTGTAGAAGGAGACCATGACCCTGTTACTCCGTTATTGGACGTTGTGGGTAAACTAGCCGGTGTTTCACCAATACAATATGGTCCATAAGACGAAAATACCGGTGTGATATTGTCAGATATTGTAATTGTACCGCTTGCTGTTGCACTTCCGCAACTTCCTGCTAGTGATACGGTAAAATTGAATGTTCCGTTTTCAGTCGCTGTACCTGAAATGCTTATAGCGCCTGTGCCGGAATTAAATGTGCCATTTACTCCTGCAGGAAGACCTGTAAATGTAGCGTTTGTGCCGCCTGTACTGGTCCATGTAATTGTTGTAATTGGATTTCCTGCACAAACGGCTTGATTTAATGTGCTGGCTGCAGAACTTAATGTCATGGATGCTGCAGATGTAATCGTAAAGTTCCACGAGTCTGCCGAACAGACATTGCCACACATATCGAGTGCTGATCCGTCATAATTTACAGTATAAGTCCCTGCTGTTGTTATGGAAGGTGAAAAGCTTATTAAGAATTCTCTTTCCATTGTACCACCAATAGCACAGGCATCACCCATGATGTTTGTAATTGAATAAGGACCTCCGGGACCTGTTATCGAAAAATCGCTTATGTCAATAGTAGAACAATCAATGTTCTCGTTAAAAATAATGACAAATGTACCATTATTGCATGTGGGTTCGGTAAAATCATCAACGTACGGAGGGTTATTGTCAAAGATTGTTGCTGACGAATTAGAAAAATCCAATGTGTATCCACCCTGTGTAGCCGACCAATTTTGAATATTTAAGTAATAGATTTGACCGGCAGTAACATTTATAGGTGGATTATTGATAGGATATTCACCTAAAGTTGACGGTCCCTGACAGTTGGTGCCGGTATTCGGAGTTAATGTGTTGGCTCCTGTTGTTCCGTAATCATAGGCAGCATTACAACTTGTTACCAGACTTGGATATGAATTAATATTGGGAATTATCGAGCAATCGTGATTTGTTAAGTTAAATAATACCCAGTCATAATCACTTGACCCTTGGTTAGGTGTTATCCTAAAATCCAACACGCCACTGGTTTGTACCTGAAAAGTGTACCATACAGATAGGTCTTCATCATCAACACATAATCCGGGGCAAGTATTGGTACTAGTGTAATCTAAAATTGCTCCGTAACCAAAAAAAGACTGGTCTTGATAGTAAGTTGGCTGACATACCGAAATTGCTCCAACACAGTCCTGATTATTTGGTACAATAAGTTTGTAAGCTAATGTTCCGGCAGATACTGATGTGGTAAGACAATTATATCTATATATCGAAATTCTGTATGTCCCGGACGAAGGGGCAGTAAAAATCAATTCAGACCCCGTGCCACAAGCATCGTCATTATAACTGCCTGTTGATACCCCCATATTATCATGTACCTCTAATTGTGTGTCAACTGAAGAACTGCCACCACCCTGACAAAATGAAAATATAAAAGACTCTCCGGCATACGAAGCTGTAAAATTATAATATGTATATGTGTTACAACTAACTGTTTGCCAAGCAGCAGTAACATTTAGGTTGCCCGCATTTGTGCCACCAGTACACGCATAAGTGATATTAGTATGAAATAAAAGTATTGTAAGCACTGAAATAAATAATCCTATTACCAGAGATTTGCGATTTAGTAATGCCAAATTTTTCATACTTCTTATATTTTGTACAAATTTAGCCAATGTGTTAATAGCCTTATAATATAGGGTATACATGTTTTGTTAATTAATACATTTTTGAGAATTAATACAACTTGTAATTTAGGAATAATTGTTTTGGCATTAAATAAATAGATTAAAAATTGAATAAAATATTAAAATATTAAAAATAATTAATTTATATTTGGAGATTTAAAATAAAAGCACTAAATTGCTAAAATTATAGTCAAAGAAAAGAGAGTATTCTAATATGGAAAAATATGTAATAATAATTGCAATAGTTCATGCATATCTATTTGCAATAATGTTCTTTTCCAAAAGAAACCTAAGTAGTCGAATACTTGGTTTCTACATGCTGAGTTTCTTTGTACAGGGATTTTTGTTTGCAAATTTCCATATTTTTAAAATAGATCATTTAAATCCTCTGTTTTATCTTATTATTTCTTCTGTTTCGCTTTGTGATTGGCCTTTGATGTTTTTATATGTCAAAAAAATGACAGAAGCAGAGTTTAAGTTAAGATTAAAATCATTTGTTCATTTTATTCCGGCATTAATAGTGTTTTTAATGCAAATAGGATTATACATTGGCTTAT
The DNA here is from genome assembly GCA_029558535.1 of Bacteroidota bacterium. Classification (GTDB taxonomy): domain Bacteria; phylum Bacteroidota; class Bacteroidia; order Bacteroidales; family ML635J-15; genus Bact-19. Next base: position 19,490 of record JAKQEK010000292.1, read on the forward strand.
CGGCAGAGGATAAACAACTATTATTAAAGTCTAAAGAATTCATTTCTGACATTCCTTCAATTGCTACATTCCTAAGTGTTTACTATTTTTCTATAGCAATTCTGTTTTTCCAAATACTATTCTATGCTGTGGCAATGATTATTAAACTCGTAAAACATAGAAGAAATATACTAAAAGAATATTCTTATAAAGATAAAATCACTCTTAATTGGCTATTTGCTTTTGTAATTCTTTATCTATTATATTTTGCTCTTGAAATAATAATATTTTTATTTCCATCTTTAAATGTATCAGAGCCTACATATTTTTCTATTGTATCTGTTCATATATTTATTGTAGGAATATGGGGATTAAGACAGAGAGAAATCTATTTAAAAAGGTCGTCGGTTATTTTGCCACCCGATGAAGTGTTAATAGGCAAACAGAAAAAAGAAGAGCCTCAAGATGTTGATAAGGTTGTCGAGAAAAAAACTTCAGTTTCAGAGCGCAAACAGGTTTTGCTTACTGATAGTCAGAAAGATGAACTTGCTGAAAAAATTACTTCTTTAATGAAGGATAAAAAATTGTATCTTAACGATGAATTATCTTTAGAAGATCTTGCTTCGGAACTGTATATACATAAGAATTATATTTCATACGTTATAAATGAAGCTTTTGAAATGAATTTTTATAATTACATTAATACATATAGAATTGAAGATGCAAAACGTATGCTCTTAGATAAATCATTTGATAACCTTTCAATTGAAGGAATTGCAAAATCTTGCGGATATAAATCAAGAAATGTGTTTTATCCTGTATTTAAGAAATTTGAAGGTGTAACACCTCTGGAATATAAGAAAAAAAATCTGAATTAAAATTTTTAGCTTGACTTGAAATATTTTTTCTGATAAAATATTTATCGTAGGAGAGTAAATTTTTATCTATTAATACCTATTTTAATTTCTAATTTCTTCTATTAATCATAAATATTGTTATTTTAGTCAAAAATAAAACTTAAAAATATGAATAGAATAACGAGACAATCATTTTTATCTTTTTGGATAATTCTGATGATAAACTGTGTTTTGTATGGTCAAAGTATTATAAATATTGGAGGAGAATCAGGTGATTTTATTCGAATGTTACCGACAGATATTGGATTTTATAAAACGTATACTCAGCAAATATATTTGCAAACGGAGATAGCACAGGAAGGTGAAATTACTCATTTAAGTTTTGATTTTCTTGGTGGAAATGATATTAGTAATTCTAATACGTGGACTATTTACCTTGGTCATACCGATAAAACAGAATTTCTAACTAATGAAGACTGGATTAGCAACTCCACGCTGACACAGGTGTTCTCAGGAGAATTGGCAGAAAATCCCAGTTCAGGTTGGTATGAGATAACACTTGATGACAGTTTTTTTTATAATAATACTTACAATCTTGTAATAGCGATATTGCAGAATAAAGATGGTGCAAATGCTGACGGAATTAATTATTTTGGTTCTTTTGAACCGGGTATAAGCGCGAGAAGTATTTATGTAAGAACTTATTACGAAGTAACAGGAAATATTGATCCTGACAATCCCGGGAACTTTGATGACAATCCTGATTTAACTATGGGAACATCCCTTAGCATAAACAGAATTAAATTGCAAATTATAGAACCGTTTATATGTTTGGAACCATCTGATTTGACAGCTTCGTCAATAACAAATAATCAAGCATTGTTGGGTTGGACCGAAAATGGTAGCTCTGTCCAGTGGGAAATCGAATATGGACTTACGGGATTTGCTCAGGGAAATGGCAATTTAGTTACTGATATTACTGAAAATCCATTTTTATTAGAGGGTTTATCAGCAAATTCTTCATATCAGTTTTATGTCAGAGCATATTGTGGTGATGATGATTATACCGATTGGGCAGGACCATTTCAGTTTACTACTCTTTGCGGCTATAATGTTCCGTTTCTTGAAAGCTTTGAAGTCGGTTATACTGCCGGTGCCGATATAGGAGCGGTAAACAATAATCCTTGTATGTCCCAACAATCTGAAGCAGGCTCGAATAAATGGAAAACGAATGACGGATCTCCATACCCGGTAGCCTATTCGGGAGATTGGAATGCTAATTTGTATCACAATAATACTGATTGGATTTTTATCCCTGTTTCGTTAAGTAACGAAAAAATGTACTCTTTTTCTATGTTTGCAAAAAGAAGTTCTTCGAGTGCAACAATAGAGGTAAAGTATGGAACTTTAAATTCTGCAGCAGGAATGACAACAGGAACAATAGTAAATTCTTCAGCAATAGGTACGGAATATTCTGAATTAACAGGTGTGATAATTCCACCTGCAACAGGAATATATTATATTGGAATCAAAGGGAGTATCCCAAGTTCTTTAAATTATTTATCAATTGATGATATTTCTGTTACAGAAATTTCCTGTCCATATCCATCGGGGTTGACCTATAGCGATTTAACACAAACAAGTGCAATGATTAAATGGACAGAGCCTGCAAATGCGCCGTCAGAAGGTTATCAATATTATTACTCTCTTTATAATTTGGCTCCGGATGAAAATACTATCCCAAGCGGTTCTGTCTCAGCAGGTATTGCCGAAGCTGAAATTACGGGCTTGTCACCAAATAAAAGATATTATTTTTGGGTACGTGCAGTATGTAATGAAACTGAAAATGATTTCTCAGATTGGACAGATTATGGAACATTCCGAACAGAATGCGGGGCCGCATATATTCCATTTTTTGAGGGATTTGAAGATGGATTTGTTAATGAAACAACTATTGCCGGATGTTATTTTCAGGAACATGTGGGAGGGACCGTAAGAAATTGGGAGGCTTTTTCAGGATTTTCTCCTTACCAGGGAAATTGGAATGCTGCATTGTATCATAGTACTCAACGATGGCTATTTATTCCGGTTTATCTTGAGCAGGATATTGAATATAATTTTTCCGTATTTGCTTTGGGAACGGGCAGTATAACTGTTAAATATGGGACAGGCTCCACTGCAGCAGATATGACAAATACTATTATTGGAAGCGCGGTAATTACATCATCTTACCTCGAATATTCAAACGTGTTTACTCCTGCAGTTTCAGGAGAATATTTTATTGGTGTATTAGGTGTTAATACAAGTGGTACTTCATATTTAAAAATTGATAACTTTGATATTCGAAAAATTCCTTCTGCCGAGATTTTAGGAACTACAACAGTTTGTCAAAATGCTACAGGTGTAAATGTGAGTTTTGTAAATCCTGAAGACTTGCCGGTTAAAGTAACTTATAATGTTAATGGAGGATCAAATCAGATTTTAAATATTGCTGCAAATTTATCTGTTGATGTGGCTGTTCCGACTAATGAACCTGAAACATTGGAATATTATCTGCTTAGTGTTGAATATCAGGATTTGCCTAATTGTCCAACTGTAATTGATCAAACTGTAACTGTTACAATTGAACCTCAAAGTTATGCCGGAATAGTTTCTGAAGATCAGAATATTATGAGTGGAACACAACCTGCAGATATTAGTCTTTCGGAGGCAACAGGAGTTGTGCAGTGGGAAATGGCAGACGATATTGGGTTTATTACAAATCCTGTTGTGGTAGGTACGGATAATATTGTGCTTGCTGGCGAAGATATTGGAATTCTTACTGATACAAAATATTTTAGGGCTGTTGTAACCAACGGAGTGTGTGAATCTGTTTTTTCAGATGTAGTTACTGTAACCGTAACACAGTTTACATACAATATTGTACTTAAAGATGGCGATGATCCTGTGGCAAATCCTTTGAATTTCGGCGAATACGAAGAGGGTTATGCTCCTATAACTGAAAAAGTCATTACTATTGAAAGTACAGGTACAGGAAACATTGAAAATATTGTGGTCGAGTTAACAGGCGATGATGCTTTAAGTTTTGAAATAACTGAACCTCTTCTTACAATTCTTGATAATGATAATCCTGCAACAACCTTTACAGTAAAACCACAGGATGATCTGGAGCCAGGGATTTATAATGCTACTGTTATTGTATCGGCTGATAATGAAGTAGAAGAAGGTTTTGCAGTTGAGATGACTGTAACAGCTACTCCGTTAACCTATACAATTGTGCTCAAGGAAGGTGATGATCCTGTGGCAGATCCTTTGAATTTCGGCGAATACGAAGAGGGTTATTCTCCTATAACTGAAAAAGTCATTACTATGGAAAGAACAGGTACAGGAAATATTGAAAATATTGTGGTCGAGTTAACGGGCGATGATGCTTTAAGTTTTGAAATAACTGAACCTCTTCTTACAATTCTTGATAATGATAATCCTGCAACAACCTTTACAATAAAACCACAGGATGATCTGGAACCGGGGATTTATAATGCTACTGTTATTGTTACTGCTGATAATGAAGTTGAAGCGTCTTTTGCTGTTGTTTTTACTGTTAATGAAATTTCTGAATATTTGGTTGTTTTTACGGTTACTAATGTTGCTGAAGAACCAATTGCAGGAGCAGTAATAAACATACATGATGTTGATGTTTTAACTACCGGAATTGATGGTACAGCTTCAATAGAACTGTTAAATGGTTCATACACTTATGATGTTACAGCTGATACCTATACTAGTCTTAACGGATTGGTTTTTACGGTCAATAATGCTGATGAAAACATATTTATTACTCTTGTTTCTAGTACTGTTTTTGTGAAAGATGACGAATTTTATTCATATACGGTTTATCCTAATCCTTTTAAAGACTTTTTGATTATTAATACTGAAAATAACATTTACTCTGATATAAAGCTGATGAATATTGCAGGAGAAGTGATATTGGAAATTAATACATCAGGCACGGAGGAATTAATACAAGATTTGGAATCTTTAACACCTGGAATTTATTTGCTGGAAATTACTAATGAAAAAATCAAGCAATTTAATTATAAAATTATTAAGAATTAAATTCTGTTTTCTTTCCTGCAAATAGCCTGAGCTACGCATGTGGCGTTTAGCAACATATGTGACAAGTTTGACATTTTCTTATCATATTAAATCAGTTATTGGCGAACTTATATTTTACTGACATTTTATTAAGTTTTTGTACTAATATTTAATACAAACTGTATTATTTTATCAATTAATACTCATTTACCATTAATTATTTGCTTCTGTATATACAGCATTCGTATTTTTGTATAGAGAGAAAAATTTATTTGTGAAAAATTTAAGATTAAATATATAGTTGTTTTTGATGTTCATTTATAATAACATAAAACATTTTTTAATTCTGGTTGTACTAACCGGGTTATTTATATTTAATATGTATAGTGAGGTGTGGGGACAGGTCACCTTATTATCTCCCACTGGTGATGGAGGGTTTGAAACAGGGACAACTTTTGCAGCAAATGGTTGGACTCAAGTTGGAACGTCAACTCCGACTTGGTATATTGGTAATGCGGCAGGTGTTCAAGGTGGGAGTAGAGCTGTGTTTACAGGAACAAATAGCACTACATATTCCGGAAGTGGAAGTACCGCAAGAAAGAATCATTTTTATCGTGATATTAGTATTCCTGCAGGAGCGTCTGATATAACTTTGTCATTTTATTTAAAGATGCCAACTGTTGATAATAATTGTGATTTCATCAAAGTGTACACAACAACAACTAGTTATACTCCGGTAGCGGGAACACTACCTGGAGCAGGGTATTCAGAAGTATTTAGTTATACAAGTCCTGCGTTATCTGGTTACACATTACAAACAGTTAATCTATCAAGTTCTTTAGCCGGCACAACTGTTCGATTAGTTTTCACACTTGTTACAGATGGATATTCAAACTATGGAAATCCTGCTATAGACAATATTTCATTGACATATTTAGCAGTTCCTCAAAATGCACAATTCTACAACATTGGTTCATCATCACAACTTGCATTTAACAACTCATACATAAACGATAATACTCCAACATTTAGAGCATCTGCAACCCATTCAGGTAGTTTTAATAGATTTTTTATAGAAATAAATACTTCTTATGAGTTTTCAGGAACCGCCTACACTCAAACCTTTTCGGGAACCTATTCGTCAGGCACTCAATACGACTTGGAATGCAATTCACTTTCTTCATCATTGCCAACAACTAATGGAGTAACGTATTATGTTCGGGTTAAAGCCTCTGATGATGGGGGTTCATCTTGGGGTAACTGGTCATCCGAAACTTACTCGTTTACATATAAATCAAGTGGTGAAGTGGATTGGATGCAAACCACAACGGCACAGTTGGGGACGGCAAGTTTAACTATGTCGCAGGCAAATGACGGTTATCTTTTTATGCCAGTAACTTCATCTACATTTTATGGAGAAACAACATCTGCTGGAAGTAACGAAAACGGGGAAGACTATATAATTATTCAAAAGATTAATGCAACATCATCATTTCAATTGGCATCTTTGAATGTTTATTTTCGGTCACTTGGTTCAACAAACAAGTTTGTGCTCGCTTTATATGATGACGATGGGACCTCGGGTGCTCCGGGAACACGCTTGGCATATACTTCAGAACAGACAGCAAGCTCAACAGGATGGAAGACTGTGGTTCCAACATCAACGCCGACTCTTTCGGCAGGGTATTATTATATTGCATATACATCAGATGATTATTATCTTAAAATTAATTATATTGGAACAGGTGGTATTGGAGGGGGGTATACATCTAGAAGCTATGATGGTACATTACCTTCTTCATGTCCGTCGATTACTAGTGGATCCTATACATATGCTATGTATCTTACAACTGCTGCTCCAATAGGTGAAGCTCTTTCCACATCAATTTGTTTTTCTTCCTATATTGGAGCAACTGCATGGGACCAGGTAACTTGGTCTGAAACAGAAACTAACGGTAATGTTAAGTTACAAGTCTGGTACGACAATTCTGGTACTCCAACGATAATTGGAGATGGTATTATAAGTGGGAATTCTTCCGGTATTGCATCAAGTCCGATTGATATTTCCGGATTGAATACAACAACTTATGCAAAGTTATATTTAAAGGCAATTTTAACGCCATCCGGTGGCACCCCACGATTGAACGATTGGAAGGTAACCTGCAGTTACTCTCAACCTTTGATAACGGTAGGTTCATTATCTGCTTTTAGCGACCAATGTATTAACACAACATCTGCAAATAAAACATATACAGTGTCGGGATCTAACTTAACTGATAATATAACAATTACTCCACCCGCAGGTTATGAAATTTCAACCAGCAGTGGCTCTGGTTTTGTTGCAAATCCGTCAACCTTAACTCTTACTCAAAGTGGTGGAACAGTTAATTCAACCACAATATACGTACGTTTCAAACCAACCGCAGAACAGACTTATTCGGGGAATATTACACATACGAGTTCAGGTGCAACGCAAAAGGATGTTGCGGTCAGCGGTGATGGTGTAGATACAGAGCCAACTGTAACAGCAGGTAGTGCAGGGAGCATAACATCTTCGTCAGCAACTATTTCGGGTAATACTATTACAGATATCGGTTGTAGTACAGTTTCTGCTTATGGTGTGGAATATAGTACCACTGAAAATTTTACTCCGGGAACAGGAACACAACAAGCTGGGTCGGGTTTTAGTGGAAGTTCAGGAGGTAGTTTTATCTCTGGGTTAAGTAGTTTGAGTTCAAACACAACTTATTATTATCGGGCTTATGCAACTAATAGCGGTGGAACAGATTATAGTGATCAGAGTAGTTTCACTACCCTCTTGCCCGAATGTTCAGGAACCCCTGATCCTGGCAATACACAGGCAACTGAAACAGAAGTTTGCCCCGGGAGCCTAACGACTCTTTCTTTTCAAAATTCATTTACTTCTTATAGCGGAATTACATACCAATGGCAATCATCAACAAATGGTACTGTTTGGAGCAATATTGGTGGAGCAACCTCTACTACTTATGTAGCAACTGTTACTGATAATACATATTATCGTTGTAATGTAATTTGTAGTTATGGTGGTACCGGTTCTTCAACTGCATTGGAAATAGAAATTGTAATGGAGGCAGATTGTTATTGTACGCCTACATATTCGAGTGGTGGAAGCACAGATAATGTTACAGGAGTTGTTCTACAATCATTAAATGATACTCCGCCTGCTAACAATAGTCCTTATTATTTTGACCGTACATCAGTTCAGAATGCAATACCTCAAATATATCAGTCTTATTCTTATAATGCCTCAATAACAATGGGCAGTGGTTCACCACAGTATTCAAGAGTATGGATTGATTTTGACCAGGATGGGTCATTTGAAACAGGAGAATCTTTTTCCCTTGGTACTGATGCAGGTGCTAATGGTACTTCTGTAATTCCTATTACTGTCCCAATAGGAGCAGTTCCGGGCATTACAATTTTACGTGTAAGAGGGGGAGATGACAGTTCAATAAGTAATAATCAGCCTTGTGGTGCTTCTAATAGTACCTGGGGACAAGCACTTGATTATTATGTTAATATAGTCGAATTGGAAGCTTGTGATGATATTCCGAATCCGGGGAATACTTTATCAACTGCTACGGAAGTATGCTCAGGAGAAGATTTTACATTATCATTACAATATGGTTTTCCATTTTCAGGAATAACTTACCAGTGGCAATATTCTACTAATGGCACTGATTGGAGTAATATCGGAGGAGCAACTAATGCTACATATCAAACTTCAATAACTGCAGATAAATATTTTCGATGTGCAGTTACCTGTAGTGGAGAAGGAACCGGATATTCTTCGTCTTTATTGATAGATGCTAGCATGATGATTTCGTGTTATTGCGAAAGTTATGGAGCAGGATCTTTTCCTGGGGTTAAATATGTGGGATTTAGTGATATCAACAATGTCTCTAATGTGGCGAATTATTCTGATTTTACATATTTGGTTGCAACGGTAACTCCGAATGAAAGTTATAATATTGATGTTAAAGTAAATACAGATGGATCAAGAACATATCATATTTTTGCATGGATAGATTGGAATCAGGATGGTGATTTTGCAGATTCAGGAGAGGCTTATGATTTAGGTACGGCCTATAATGTTTCTAATGGTTCAGCTTCAGCTTGTCCTTATAGCATTACAGTACCTTCTGGTGCAGTATTAGGTAATACTTACATGAGAGTATCATCAAGATATAATACTGATCCTGCGCCTTGTTCAACTGGATATGACGGAGAAGTAGAAGATTATTCAATTAGAGTAGTAGAACCTGTCGCTTGTTCGGGAGTGCCTGAAGCAGGTACTGTATATCCATCTTATCAGTTTGTTGAATCAGGATCAACAGCTAATCTGTCGGTACCTGATTATGATTATAATGATGACATTACTTTCCAGTGGCAATCATCAGACAATCCTGACGGACCATGGTCAAATGTAAGCGGAGGCTCAGGAGGGACTACTCCGTTTTATACTACACCGGCAATATACGAATCTACATATTACAGATTACAGACAACTTGTAACAATGCTAAAGCCGCTATATATTCGCCTGTAGGAAAAGTGGATTTGGTTTATTTGATTAGTGGTAGTAGTCCTATAACTTCATGTTCCGGAGCATTTTTTGACTCGGGCGGAGGAGGTCCTGATCAAAGAGGAAACTCTACATATTATTATGCTAATAATGGAGATTATACAATGGTTTTTCAACCAAATACAGCGTATTCTTCAATAAAAATTTATTTTGATTATTTTAAAACAGAAGAAGACGCTGATATAATGTATGTTTATAACGGTAATTCAACGAATGAAGCAGACTTATTAGGCCAGTACTCAGGTGAATTAGAACCTTTTGTAGTTTGTTCATCTGATCCTAGCGGGATTCTCACAGTTAGATTTGATGCAGATGGATTAATTCGAGATGACGGGTGGGAGGCAAGATTTGAATGCGTTCCTCCCTGTACGGGCACACCTGATGGCGGTTCAGTAAGCTTGTCAATGGATCAGGGGTGTTCCGGAATAAACACTACAATATATTTATATGGTGTAGGATACGATGTTAACGGTATGGATTATTCAGGGTTTTCATATCAGTGGCAAGTATCAACAGATGGTACAACATGGTCGGATATTTCGGGACAAACAAATCCGGCAGTTGGTGAATATGTTACAAGTGCAAGTAGGTACTTTAGGTTGGCAGTTACCTGTAATGGTAGTTCCGAAACTGCATATAGTAGTGCAGCATATTATGTCGCTCATACATGTGATACTTACGAAATGGGTGATTCCGGGAGTCCAATTGAAACCTGTGCAGCAATGTTTTATGATTCAGGAGGACCATCAGGAAATTATTCAAATAGTGAGTCTCAAACAATTACATTTTGTACAGATGGTAGTTCTGAGCATGTTAAAATAATTTTCTTTAACATCGATATTGATTTTACCGGAGATACTGATTATTTATATGTTTATGATGGAGACTCTGATGCATCAACTTTAATATTTCAGTTTACTGGGACATCGGATATAACTAATATACCACCCGAAATAGTATCTTCAGGTGAGTGTATAACATTTAAATTTATATCAGGAGGTTCTACAACTGACACAGGTTGGGAGGCTGTTGTTATATGTACAGATGATGAAAATACAACGGCACATAATTTCTGTGATGGTGCCACACATATTTGCAATTTGAATGGCTATCGAGGTACAACTTCAGGTTTTTATCAGCCAAATTTTCCCGGGAATTTTGAAGAAGAAAGTAATTTGTTTGGAGGAACTATAGAAAACAATTCATGGATTGCTTTTACTGCAGAGTCAACTTCAGCAGAATTTAATGTGTCAGTTTCGAATTGTAATGGTGGATCAAATGCTATTCAATTAGGGGTATATCAAGCAACTAATTGTGATGGTTTTGTGCTGGTATCTTCAGATTATTATACAAGTACTTCTGCAACATTAGCCAATAATACAACAACAACAATTACAGTTCCTTCACCATGGAGCAGTGTGTCAGCATTAGTGCCTGGTAATACTTACTATATAATGATTGATGGTAATGCAGGGGCTATATGTGATTATCAGATTACAGCTGAATCGGGAATTGAATTTGCAAGTGTGGACATACTTGAAGATTGTATTTATGATGGTGGTCATATAACAGTTACAGCGTCTGGTGGAGAATTTTATTCATGGACTGGACCTGGTTCTTTTTCTGCTTCGACCGCAAGTGTTACAATTTATAATGTTGGAACATATACTGTTACTATTGCAAGTGGAAATCCTTTATGTCCTGATGAGGTCGAAATAGATGTTGTTATAACAAGATGTTCTACTTTGCCAATTGATTTGTCGGAGTTTAATGCTTATTGTAATCGAGGGTATGCCGTGATTGATTGGACAACAGAATCCGAAATCAATAATGATTATTTTATTCTCGAAAAGTCAGAAGATATGATGGATTTTGTCTCAATTGCTAAAATCAAGGGCAAAGGAAACAGTAATGTATCAAATAAGTATTTCTATAATGATTATAATTTATCATCCGGTAATGTCTATTACAGACTTAAGCAGGTTGATTTTGACGGACAATCAGAAATCTCTCATGCTATTAATCTTGATTGCTCAAAAATGATGGATGACAATACAGAAATTTTTGTTTATCCCAATCCATTTAACTCAGAACTAAATATTTATTTGTCAGATTTTTCTAATGAAAAAGTTTATTTCGAAATATATGATGAACTTGGAAAATTTGTAATTTCTGAGAATGTAATAATTCTTGAAAATACTTATGAGCATAAATTATATCTGGGCGATCTTAGACCTGCTGTTTATTATTTAAGAATAATTACAGGTAATAATGTCGTTAATAGAAAAATTGTAAAACAATAATTGAATTAGTGTATATTAGAATTATTAAAATATTAATGAATTTAACCCGAAACGGAGGTATTCTCAATGCTAAAGAAGCAGCGAATAATTCCTCTCTCTCTCTCTCTCTCTCTCAACAGCATATCAGACTAACTCATACTTCTGACACCGCTGCAATAAGGAGAATACACCGTTTCGAGGGTTAAAGCATAAATCTAAACATAAGAAATGTAATGAAAGGAATAGCAAAATATTTTATATATTTTGCTATTCGTATTTATAAATAAAAATATGTATATCATTGAAAACTTTGGGTTAGTTTTAGTATGGAATAATTTAAATGTATATTAGCTAGTCATTATTTCTTAACGCATAGTTTTTTCAATTTTAAAAATATGGATATAAAAGCACAAAATCATGTGTTATTTCTTTATTATGTAGCATGTATTTATATTATCTTTGTTGTCAATTAACCGTTATTATGAAGAATTTATTTTGTTTTGTCATATCGCTTTTATGCGTAATGCTTACGCAAGCTCAAGGTTTGCATTATGGGTTTACAGGAGGATTAACAGCCTCAACAATAATAGAAAAATCTGATATAAATAGTAAAATTGAAAAAACTTTAAAATATGGATATCAGGCCGGAGTTTGTGCTGAATTTGATTTATTGAATGTAGTTTATGTAGGAACAGCAATTTCGTTTGTAAGTAAAGGCGATAAATTTAAAGACCAGTTCGCAGTTTCAAAAGCAAACTTTGGTTGTTTTGAGGTGCCTGTATATTTTGGGTACAAAATTCCACTCGGAAATTTTTATGTTAGTGCTAATATTGGCCCGTACAGTAGTATTGCTATTGTTGGTAGCAGAAGTTTTAAGGCAGATGCAGACCCCGAGAACGAACCTCCTTTTGAGTGGAATTTTGAGGAGACAGGTCATGAAGCCTATATTGATAATAATACCGAATTTTTTGGTGACGATTGGAATTCGTTTAAAAGATTTGATAGTGGTATAAGTGCAGGATTAAAACTTGGATATCAGCAATATCAGTTATCAGCGACTTATTCAAGAGGGTTTGTTGATATAAGACCTGAAGAAACAATAAAATCAAATAATTCGGTTTTAAATATTTCATTAGTGTATTTTATTAAATACTAATAAGAAAATTGTATTAAAGACATGAAAAAAGAAAATATAACATTTAACTCAAAAATATTAAAAGTGACAGGAATTAGATTTTGCATTTTAATGATGCTTCTGTTGATTAATGGCTTTACATTTTCGCAGAATTATTATTTGAATTTTTTTGCCGGTTCTGATACAAATAACATTCAATCAGTGTTTGTGAAAAATTTGGCAAATGATTCGAGCATTATGGTCACCGGTGAGGATGTAGTTAATTTAATTCCGCCTAGTGATTTAAAATTTTTAGGTTCATCTCAAAGTAGTTTTAATGTTTATCCTAATCCAACTACAGGAGACTTTTTTGTTAATGTAAATATTCCAATTGTAGGAAATGTTGAAGTGGAAATATATGACATTAGCGGTAAAATTGTGTTCCATAGTTATTTTAATGCTGAAAAGACCTTTTACAAGATTAGGTTTCAAGGTATTCTTTCAGGTATATATTTTATTGTTATTAGGTCGGACAGTTTTCTTTTTTCCGAAAGAATAATTGGTATTGACAATACTTTATCGGAAATTTCAATGGAAATTGTAGAGTCAATTAGTTCAACAGAAATTGATATCAAAGAAAAGTCAAAGGGATTATATATTTTACCGTATCAATTTGGAGATATATTGTTAATGACAGCAATGTCTGAAGCCGGAAATAAAACAAATAAAACGTTGATAATAAATAATGATGGAACGCTGACTGAAGGTGATAATATTAGTGTGTTTTTCAATTTTTACAATTGCGAAGATTATGAGCAAAGAGAATATACTGTTGTTGAGATTGCTGATAAGGTATGGATGGCTGAAAATATTAATAGTACAATATTTTCGGATGGACAGATAATAAAACAAGTCGGCTCGGATAATACATGGCAACAGCTCTCAACAATTGCATATTGTGATTATGAAAATAGTACTAATCTATCAGAAGATTATGGCAAATTATATAATTGGTATGCAGTAAATTATTCAGGAGGTATTTGCCCACAAGGCTGGCATGTGGCAACTGATGCTGATTGGTTGGAATTGGAGAATTATTTAGGAATTAGTACAACTGAAATAAATTCTATCGGTTGGAGGAGTGATTCTGACGCTTGTTTATTAAAAGAGTCCGGAATTTTGCATTGGTTAAGTGATCCGGGGGAATATACAAATTTGACGGGATTTTCAGCTTTACCTTCAGGAATAAGAGATTTGACTGGTACATTTCGTTATCGAAATAAATACACAGCTTGGTGGACAGCAACAGAAAGTAATCAGCAGAATGCCTGGTGTAGGGCTTTAAGAACAGACTCTTGTGATATTTATCGCGAAGACGGTAAAAAAACACTTGGTTTATCTGTACGCTGTGTTTATGATGATCAGGCAGATACTACCCATCATCATGTATATCTTCTTCCTACTGTTGAAACAACTGAAATAACAGATATTTTAATGTACTCTGCCTTATCGGGGGGAGAAATTATTGAGGATGGAGGTGCCGAAATAACGTCAATGGGTATTGTTTGGAGTACAATGATGAATCCTGATATTGATATAAACGAAGGCATGACAAGTGAAATGTCTGGAGCAATAAGCTTTACAAGTTCATTATCAGGTCTTTTTCCAAATATGACTTACTATGTGCGAGCCTATGCTACAAACAGTGTGGGAACATCTTATGGAAATTTGTTGAGTTTTACAACACTGGAAAAGTTTTACTCTGATGGTTCTGGTCTTATGGATATTGATGGAAACGAATACAGTACTGTTGTCGTTGGTGGAAGAGAATATATGTCAGAAAATTTAAGAACATCTTCTTATAATAATGGAGATCCTATTACAAAAATTACTGATTCAAATGGATGGATGCTTGCAGGCTCAGGTTCATACTGTTGGATGGAGGATGATTCTACAACGAATGATGGGTTGTATGGTAAATTATATAACTTTATGTCAATAATCAATGGAAATATTTGTCCTATAGGCTGGCATGTTCCATGTGACGATGAATGGATGGAACTCGAGATTTATTTAGGCATGGATGAAGAAATATCCGGCGATATTGGATGGCGTGGGGATAATCAAGGCGGGATGCTTAAACAAACAGGATTTGATACATGGCTTAGTCCAAACGAAGGGGCAACAAACCAAAGTGGATTTACTGCATTACCGGCAGGGTATAGAGGTAGTGACGGGTTTTTTCAAGATGCGGGGAGCAGTACTTATTTTTGGTCTATGTCTGGTACCGGCTATAGCTCCAATGCTTGGGTTAGAGCTTTGAATAATACAGAATTCGGGATTTTAAGAGATAGTGTCGAATTTATTAAAGGAGCTTCAATAAGATGCATAAAAAGTATTTTCACTCTTCCAGAAGTAACAACTAGTGAAGTTACAGATATTACAATCTCTACTGCCGTTTGTGGTGGAAATATCATTTTTAACGGTTGGGACGAAATATCTACAAAAGGTGTTGTTTGGAATAGAACAGGTAATCCCACAATTGATGATAATGAAGGAATGTCAGTTGATGGTAGTGGAGATGATGCGTTTCTAAGCTTTATTACAGGTCTTGACCCTTCTTCGGTTTATTATGTTAAAGCCTATGCTATAAATTCTGAGGGTGTTGCTTACGGAGAAGAAAAGATTTTTAACACATTGGCAGCTTTATTTATTGATGGTCCGGGAGTTTTTGATTTTGATGGAAATCAATATAAGACAATTGTATTAGGTTCGAGAGAATGGATGGCAGAGAATTTACGAGTAACAAATTCGATTATTGGACCAATATCTCATGTTGAGTCAGACGAAGATTGGCAAAATTTGACATTTGAAGCTTATTGCTGGTATGATAATGATTCAGCAGCTTATGACAGTATTTATGGTAAATTGTATAATTTTTATGCTGTTTATGGAGAAGGGATTTGTCCTGATGGTTGGATGATACCTAGTGATTGGGATTGGATAGAGTTGGAAGTGGCTGTAGGGATTGAATCAAATGAGGCCAATCTGATGGGATGGAGAGGATTGGATCAGGGTGGAAAAATGAAAGCTCCGGGAACTGAATATTGGAATGCTCCAAATGAAGGAGGTACAAATGAATTCGGGTACTCTGCCTTACCGGGTGGTTTGAGAAATACAGACGGTAGTTTTAGTGACTTGGGAATTTCAGCAAATTTTTGGATGTATGATACTGATTACAATGAACCATATTGGCCTTATTCAAGACATTTTAAAAATGACTCGGTAAAAATTGGAAGAATGGTTAATGATTCACGGTATGGTTTTTCGGTAAGGTGTATAAAAATGTCATATTTTGCAACTGTTGTAACTAAACCGGTTACAAATATTTCGGATGGAAATGCAGATTCGGGTGGCAATGTAATTTTAGAAGGATATTTTGGCGTTTCTTCAGCCGGAATTGTTTGGGCAGATTTTGAATACCCGACAATTGATGCCAATTTAGGAATGACGTTTGATTCTTCAGGATTAGGAGAATTTACTAGCACAATGACAGGTCTGGTGCCGGGAACCGTTTACTATGTGAGAGCTTATGCTACGAACAAGGATGGAACATCGTATGGAAATCAATTTATGTTTACAGCTGAATAAATTTATTTTATGATTATTAATAATAAACTTGATAATACTTTTGGTACAGTTGGAACTGTTTTAGGTGTTGTTATTCTTCTTTCCGGAATTTATGTATGTTTTTATTCATGGATTGGATTTACTACGATTATTGTGGGAATTTTTCTCGCTTTTTCGAATACAAGTACTAAACTAGATGTTGAGAATAAAAGACTAAAGTATTCGAGTAACATGTTTGGATTTATAAGTGTAGGATATTGGATATCGGTAAAACCCGAAATGAATCTTTTTCTTAAAGATTGCACAAAAAAGAATAATTTTTCACTAACAGGAAATAAAAGCCCAAGTCCATTGACAAATGATTTTAGAATTTTTTTAACTGATGAAAGTGGACGCGAGCTTTTAGCTGTTAAAAAATTCAATGACAAGCTGCTTGCTGAGAATGAAATGATTGATTTAAAGCAAAAATTAGGTTTGAAAAATCAATAGGTTTTAGAGATTTAGTAAAAATTATCTTATTTTTCTTTTCTGATAGTATAAAATATCTATATTTACAGACGAAAATTTGTAAACTACCTGAAATGATTGCCAATTTTGATGCTGTCATATTTGATTTAGACGGTGTAATTACCGATACTGCATCTATTCACTGTATTGCCTGGAAACAGACATTTGATGGAGTATTAAAACATTATAGTAAATTAAATAATACAAAATATATCTCCTTCGATATAGACAAGGACTATTTTGAATATGTAGATGGTAAACCACGTTATGATGGCGTTTTGTCATTTCTCGGTTCTCGTGGTATAGAGTTTCCTTATGGGGAAATTTCTGATAGCGGAGATATGTTTACAATCTGTGGTATTGGAAATAGAAAAAATGAAATTTTTAACGATTTGCTTCAAACCAAAGGAGCAGAAGTGTTTGAGTCAACAGTTACTTTAATTAAGAAATTAATTGAAAATGATATAAAAGTTGGTGTTGCTTCCTCGAGTAAAAATTGTAAACCAATTTTAAAGAAAGAAGGTTTGGACAAGCTATTTATGGTTTGTATTGATGGACTTGTTTCGGAAGAAAGGAAACTCAAAGGAAAACCTGCTCCTGATATTTTTATGACAGCTTGTGATTTAATGGATGTCCCTTACCATAGAGCAGTAATTGTTGAGGATGCTGTCAGTGGCGTTACTGCTGGGAAGGCTGGGAATTTTGGTTTGGTTATTGGTGTTGCCCGTCACAATAATCACATTGAATTAAAAATAAACGGAGCAGACATAGTTGTTACGGATTTAGAGGAGATAAATTTGGAAACGATTTCGACTTGGTTCGAAGTAGGGCTTAAAGAGGATTTGTGGTGTTTAAAATATGTAGATTTTATTCCTGAAAATGAAAGAAGCCGGGAATCTTTATTAACTGTAGGAAATGGTTTTTTTGCATCAAGAGGAAGTTTTTGTGAAGAAAAAGCTTCAAATAACCATTATCCGGGAACATACATGGCAGGTGTTTATAATAAATTACCTTCTGTTATTCAGGGAAAAACTATCTATAATGAGGATTTGGTTAATTGCCCTAACTGGCTTTTTACAAGTTTTAAAATTGACGACGAGGAGTGGATAAATTCAGAATCGTTTAGAATTATTGATATTGAAAGAACTCTTGATTTTAAAAAGGGAATTTTGTCAGGCTGGGCATTGGTTGAAGATAAAAAAGGCCGTCAGACTATGGTAGAGTCAGTGAGATGTATTAGCATGTTCGATAAAAATCTTGCAGGGCTTGAATATAGTGTTACTCCACTAAATTATTCGGGAAGAATTAGCATTAAAACCGGTTTGGATGCCGATATAATTAACGATGGGGTTTTTAGATACAGAGATTTAAATCAAAATCATCTTACTAAAGCGGTAACTTCATTTAGTAATAATATTTTAAGACTTGACACAAAAACTGTTCAGTCAAATATCGATATTTCTGTTGGAGCTATTATTTATTCAAATATAGTTGAGGCAAATTCAACAATACGTCAATCAGAGTCTTCTATTGAAATGGAATTTTCAGCAGAGATCTCTGAAAATCATGAATTTGTGATTTATAAAAATATAGCATACACAAATTCTTTGGATACTAAGAAATTTGATATTGATAAAAAACTACAAGAAAACAATCATTTCAGCGATTTAGTTAGCAAGTCTGCATCTGAATGGGCAAAAATTTGGAAAAAAGCGGATATTGAAATCGAAGGCGACAGGCTAAGTCAAAAGCTTGTAAGACTTCATATTTATCATCTTTTAGTTTCTGCTTCGGAACACAGTGTTGATGCAGATGTAAGCATAGGAGCCAGAGGTTTACATGGGGAAGCATACAGAGGTCATATTTTCTGGGATGAGTTGTATGTATTTCCATTTTACAATATTCATTTTCCTGAGGTGACGAAATCGATGCTTATGTATCGTTACAAAAGGCTTGAAGCTGCTCGTAGCTACGCCAAACTAAATGGCTATTTGGGAGCGATGTTTCCATGGCAAAGTGGTAGCACAGGTGAAGAAGAAACTCAGGAAATACATCTTAATCCAAAATCAGGACTTTGGGGAGCTGACTATAGCAGGAACCAAAGACATGTTTCTCTTGCCATTGGATTAAATATTATAAGATATTATCAGGCAACTGATGATAAAGATTTTTTAAGAAATTTCGGATTCGAAATGTTGACGGAGATTTGCAGATTTTTTGTTTCTGCCTGTAAATATTCTGCCAGGGATTTTCGTTATCATACTGAAAATATGATGGGACCGGATGAATTTCATGAAAAATATCCAAATTCTGAAAAGGGCGGGTTAAAAGACAATGCTTATACTAATGTAATGCTTGCATGGTTGTTGAGACAAACAATTAGTATTTTTTATAAGCAAAGCGAGTTGATTTCGAATGCCGGATTCCTTCCAAATAATTCGGAAATTGATAAGTGGACTGATGTAAGTGAAAACCTTTCGATAAAATTTAACGAAGAAGGAATAATTGAACAGTTTGATGGCTACTTTGATTTAAAAGAACTCGACTGGGTTGCCTATAAACAGAAATACGGTGACATATACAGACTAGACAGAATATTAAAGTCAGAAGGTTTAAATCCTGATGATTATAAATTGTCGAAACAGGCGGATACTTTGATGATATTTTATAACCTTACTGATAAGGAAATAAATGAAACTATTGCCGGATTAGGATATGAATTGCCACAAGAATATAAAATTAAGAACTTTTATTATTATGTTAGTCGCACAAGTCATGGTAGTAGTTTAAGTCGGGTAGTTCATGCATATCTTGCTCACAAATGGGACTTGAAAGATGTAGCTGAAAATATTTTTCATGAAGCTCTGATTAGTGATTATAGTGATATTCAGGGTGGAACTACATCTGAAGGAATTCACGCAGGGGTTATGACAGCAACAGTAATGCACATACTTAACTCATATGCCGGAATAGATTTTAGAGATAAAGTTTTGTCTGTTTCACCGGCTTTGCCAAATTTATGGCATCGTTGCAGATTTAATTTTATGTTTAGAAATATTCATTATAAAATGATTATTAATCACGATTCATTTAAAATTAAAACCAATAATGATGTCGGGTTAAGAATATATAACACTCCTTGTGTTATTGATAAAGACGAGTGGTGGAATATTGATTTATAGACTGTTATAACTAAAGTTTATAAATACTCTATCTTTATTTAATTTTTAATCAATTTTAAGTAGCTATCTCTGACTTTTATCATATACATTCCTGAACTAAGATTACTAAGATTAATAGACCCCTTGTTCTCAATGTATTCCCTTAATATCAGTTCTCCATAGATATTATATATTTCGAGGTAGTTATCATCAGATATTTCACTTTTGTCGTAAAAGAGAAAATCAGATATAGGATTTGGATACAGGGAAATACCATTTATTTGTAAGAGAGGAATTCCCGATGTGTTTTCTTCTACTGTGATTGTAGCTTCAACATTCAAATTAGTTGGAGGAGACGTTTGAACAATGCATGCCGGTAAGTTAAAATTTCCTGAAGCATTATAATCGCCAGCAATATTTCCATTATATCCTGATACCGACCAGGATAAGTTAACATTATGAGTAACACCATATATGTCGTCTATTGTAATTTGTTGAGCGAGCAGATTTGTAGCTGTACTAAGGCTTGTTCCATATGGAACAGTTATGTCTTCTACAACATTATTGATATCAATGCCAGAAATTTCTGCATCCGGTAAGTCGCATGAACGTTCCGAAATTACAGCATTACTTGTAGTTATGTAACACAAAAATTCAGAATATGATGCTTCGTCTTCTAACAAGTAATACCCAAAATAAGGCAATAGAATGTCAAGTACTGTTTGGTTTTGTTGCTCACGTGAAATTGTAAAACTTGATTCGCAATTACCACCCATCCATCCTTCTGCAGTTTCACATGAACTTGCATCTGATGAAGCCATATAACAATGTCCGCCACCATTGATGCTTACATATGTTTTACAATCCACATTCAATAACTCATAAGTAAGATGTCTTCCTGCATCACTTTCAACAACACAGTCAAATTCTGCGTCAACAACAAGACTGGGAACAGTAATATAAGGGATACTGTTAGTTATAGCATCATAGCCCCCACCGTATGGCCAGGGCGGATTGCTTAATGCAGCACATAAAGTAACTATAGTAGTTACTTCATTATTATTGGCAGCACCTATTAATGTTGCCTTACCACCAAGCGAATGACCAATGATAGCTGTTTTATCTGTTACATGATTAAAGAAGAGTGAACCAGAATTGGTATTTTCAGATTTGATTTTCAGATTTAAGAATTTTAAATCTAGTCCAAAAGCTTCATGATTCGGCGATGCAATAGGAGGACTTGCACTTTCGGTAGTTGGAAATAGAACTATATATCCGTAAGTGGGTAATGCTTCCAAAAAATATAGATATAAATTTGGATCAGCCATTGCTGTACCATGACCAAAAATTATTGCAGGAAATTGTCCCGAAGCAATCGCAGCATCAGTACCTCCTGTTGTCGAAGGATAATATATTACTGTTTCTATTTGTCGGTTATTTCTGTCAGGATCTGTATAGGTAATAGTCTTTTTCCCAGTTTGATATTGTGCATTTGAAACCAAACTCAAAAGGATTATTGCTGCCAAAAATTGTAGTTTTATTTTCATATTATTTTTTTTATAATTCAAATTTCGTAAAAATTGATTAGATATCATCATTTTGTCAAAAATGTAGATGTATTAATTTATAAAATGAATACAATACATTGAACAAATGTACAAAAAATTCAAATATTAAAACCAAAAAATAAACATTTTTATTAACAATTTGCCATTGTTGGTTTAAAATACGTTTTAAGAAAAGATTTAATGAGTATATTCGCTATCTGAAACAATTTATTCTGTATATGTTAGGAGACGTATTATTAATCGAAGACAAGCATTTATTGGCAGCGAAGAAAATAGTTGAGGAATTATTAAAAATAGAGAAAGACAAAATTATTGTCTGTATTTCAGGGGAGTCTGGTAGTGGTAAATCTGAGGTTTCTCATTGCATAGGAAAAGAATTGGTTAAAATCCATAAAATACCGACCAAAATATTACATTCGGATAATTATTACAAGGTTCATCCACATCAGCGTAATCAATGGCGAATTGATAATGGAATTGAAAATGTTGGGCTCAATGAAATAGATTGGGATAAATTGAATGAGAACGTGGAAGGATTTATAAATAATAAAATTGCGAAAATGCCTTGTGTAGACTTAGTACCTGATGATATTGATGAGCTAATTACTGATTTTTCAAAGATTAAAATATTGATAATTGATGGATTATATGCAATAAATTCAAATAACTCGGATTTAAATGTATATATAGATCTTACATATCATGAAACGAAAAAAGCTCAATCATTACGGGGAAAAGAAAATTCGGATGAATTAAGATGGAAAATTCTTGAGCAGGAACATAAGACAGTATTATCTTTAAGACCAAAGACGGATATTTTTATTAACAAAGACTATTCAGTGACATGTGTAAAGTAAGAGCTTCGATTTTTATTGTTTTTGTGTTACTCAGTTTGGTTAGTTGCAATAAGTCAACCAAAGAAACGTTTAATCAAAAGAACGATCCAATAAACGAGTTGGCATCTGTTGTAATTCTTAAACCCGGCGAAAATGTAATTAATCTTAATGATTATATTCTTGACTTTTCTTTAATTGATTCTGTTTATTACGAAAACAGTAACTATGTATATAATTCCGAAAATAATACATTAACTATCACATCTGATTTTGACGATATTCCTCCATTATCTGAAATAAGTATTGAAAGTCAGGGGTATTTATATTCAATAATTTGTAAAAAAACTTGTCGCGAAACAGTTGAAATAATATTTATTCCCGAGATAGATCAAGAATATTCTGATGTGAGAGTTGCCGGTGATTTTAATTCTTGGAATTCTGAAAATTATGAAATGAAACAAGATGATGGTATTTGGAAACTATCACTAAACTTAGATTGTGGTTTGTATAAGTACCAAATAGTGGCTGATGGAAAATATCTTAACAATTCTAAATCCGGAGATACAATCCCAAATGGATTGGGTGGATATAATACCATACTCGATGCATTTCAAAACTGTAATACTTTAAATTTTAAATTAGAAACTTCATATTTTGAGGACAACAAAATAACTATCGGGTTATCTGAAACTCCTGATAAATTAATTGTTCTTTGGCAAAATCAAATTATTCCCAATAATTTAAAGAATTTGGAATCAGGGAATTACACTTTCGAAATTCCTGATCAGGCAGAAGAATTAGACCGAAGCTATATTCGTGTTTTTGCCTGTTATGAGAATTGTGTGGCAAATGATTTGTTTATTCCTCTTAAAAACGGAAAAGTAATAGATGACATAAAGGATATTGTTAGGCAGGATAAATTTTCCAATATCATGTATTTTATTTTGGCAGATCGGTTTTATAATGGCTGTAGTGAGAATGACCGGAAATTATCTGATAATCGTGTAGCGGATAAAGCAAACTATCAGGGTGGAGATTTGTATGGAGTCTTAGAGAAACTAAAAGAGGGTTATTTTGACAAACTCGGTATAAACTGCCTGTGGATTTCTCCTTTGTTTAAAAATCCTGAAAAAGCTTATATGGAATATCCTGAACCCCATAGATATTTTTCTGGTTATCATGGATACTGGCCTATTTCATTAACCGAAATTGATGATAGATTAGGTAATGACAGTATTTTTAAAGCGTTAGTAGATTTTGCTCATGATAAAAAAATGAATGTGATATTAGATTTTGTAGCTAATCACGTTCATGAGGATAATCCCCTTTATCAAAACAATAAAAATTGGGCTACACAGCTTAATCTTGACGATGGACGAAAAAATATAAGAATATGGGAAGAACATAGATTGACGACATGGTTTGACACCTTTTTGCCATCATGGGATTTTAATAATCAGGTTGTTGCTGATACTATATCTCAGTTTGCTGTATTATGGCTTAAAAAATATAATTTAGATGGGTTTAGACACGATGCAACAAAACACATTCCGGAGTCATTCTGGAGATTACTTACAAAAAAAATCAAAACTGACTTTCAGGATAAAGCTATCTTTCAAATAGGTGAGACATTTGGAAATCGAGAACTCATCGCTAATTACATAGGTTCGGGAATGATGGATTCACAGTTCGATTTTAATTTATATTTTGATGCACGAATTTGTTTTGCAAATATTGATAGTGATATGAAAATTCTCGCAAAATCTCTGTTAACTTCATTAAACTATTATGGTTATCATAATCTTATGGGTAATATTACCGGCAATCATGATATGATTAGGTTTATAAATATGGCTGATGAGTCGGTACAGCCCGGTGAAGATGACCAGGAAGCAGGTTGGAATAGAGATATTATGGTAGAGAAAGAATCGTCGTATCAAAAGTTAATAAATTTGACCGCATTCATTATGTCAATTCCGGGAGTCCCCTGCATATATTATGGCGATGAAATTGGATTGCCGGGAGTTGGCGATCCAGATAATAGAAGAATGATGAAATTTGACGAGCTTTCTGATTTTGAAAAAAAGACTTTTGACAAGACTTCAAAACTTATACATATAAGAAAAAGCAATATTGAATTCCTTCTCGGCACTACAACGGTAATTCAAGCCGAGAAGAACTTGCTTGTTATAAAAAGGAAGTATTTTGAACACGAATCTTTTATAATTTTTAATCAATCCAATAAAATAAAAGATGTGCTTATTCCTAAATCAGTAATTGGAAACATAAGTGGTTTGAAAGAGGCTTTTGATTCTGAAATTAGTGAAAATGAAACAAGTGTTCAATTGAAACTGAGACCACTTTCTTGCGAAATATTGATTAAAAATTAATAAGAGTTTTAAATGAATATGAATTAAGATATGAGAACAACAATTAAGTTTATGATTATTATTGCTTTTTTATTGAGTTTGTTTGGATGTAATAACAGAAATGAAAACAAAAAAAATATTGCCACAGAAAGCACTTATGATAAAGTGCTTCCAGAATGGGCAAAAAATGCTGTCATTTATGAGGTAAATGTCCGGCAACATACTGCTGAGGGTACTTTAAATGCATTCTCGAAAGATATCCCCAGATTAAAAGAAATGGGTATAGATATTTTGTGGATTATGCCAATTCAGGAAATAGGAGTATTGAATCGAAAAGGAAGTGCAGGATCATATTATTCAATCAGGGATTATAGAAAGGTTAATCCGGAATTTGGAAATTTGGATGATTTTAAAAATCTTGTTAAAATAGCTCATGAAAATGGGATGTACGTAATTCTTGATTGGGTGGCAAATCACACAGCATGGGATCATGTCTGGATGAGTGAACACCCCGATTTCTATACTAAGGATTCATTAGGAAACAATATTCCACCGGTGGAGGACTGGGCAGATGTAGTTGATTTAAATTATGATAACAAAGATATGCGTCTTGCGATGATTGAAGATATGAAATATTGGATAACAGAAACAGATATTGACGGATTTAGATGTGATGTGGCCGAAATGGTTCCGACAGATTTTTGGAATGAAGTGAGAGAAGAACTCGATAAAGTAAAGCCTGTTTTTATGTTAGCAGAAGCTGAGCAGCCGGAGCACCATATTTCTGCTTTTGATATGTCATACTCTTGGTGGTTACTTCATGGAATGAATCAAATTGCAAAAGGAGAGAAGCCTGTTACCGAAATTGATACAATAATGAAATGGGAGGCAAAGAATTTTCCCGAAGGAAGCATTAAAATGAGATTTACTACAAATCATGATGAAAATTCATGGAATGGGACAGAGTTTGAGCGTTATGGTGAAGGTGCACTTTGTTTTTCGGTATTATGCTATACTTTACCGGGAATGCCATTGTTGTACTCAGGACAGGATGCAGGTTTTGATAAAAGGCTGAAGTTTTTTGATAAAGATACTATTATCTGGGGCGATTATAAATTCCAGGATTTTTATACAAAACTTAATAAGTTGAAAAAGAGTAATATAGCTTTATGGAATGGAATTTATGGTGGAGATTTTGAAATTATACACAGCAAGAAAAAGTCACCGGTTTTTGCATTTGTAAGAAAAAAATCCGAAAACGAAATTGTTGCTGTTTTTAATTTCTCTGATAAAAAGGCAAAAGCAGAGATTAAAATTAAAGATAAAAATGCAAATTATATTGATTATATGACAGATGAAAAATATACGGCTGCTGATTTGAAAAATATAGAGTTTGATGCTTGGCAATATTTGGTTTTAATAAAACAATAAAGTGAAAATTCTATCTGAAAAAGATCTGATAAAACAAGGGAATATCGATGAGGTAAAAGACTTCATGTTGTATAAGGTAATGCTGTTTAGTAGTCTTGTCGGTATTCCTATTATTCTCTTTAACGTTTATTTTTCATTTTATGTTGATATAACCCTCAGCGGTGTAATCAATCTTATTTTCTTCTTACCAATCATCAGTGTTTTAATTTTTTACAGAAGAATAAATTATGAAATTAAAACATATATATTAATTGCTTCTGTGGTTGCAATGTCTTTTTTCAATTTTTATGTTGGAGCATATACCGGTGCTTCATATATGTTACTTTTAAGTGCCATGACTTTTTCTGTGGCTTTTCTGAACAAAAGGCAAGCATTAATTTCTATTATATTTTGTATATTGATAGCTACTATTTCTGGAGCTTTCTATGTTTTAGAAATTTGGACATTAGAAATAGATAATAAAAAATTAACTACAGTACCATCATCATGGATTTTATCTATTGGTTTATACGCTTTTTTGAGTTTTTTATTTTTAATAGCTTATAACATTATTCAAACGAAGTTAATACAGAAGATAGAGCTTGAGCACAAAAACAATCTGATTTTGGAACAGGCGAATTCTAAATTAAAGGAAATTTTGATAAAACAGGAAGAACAGCAAAAAGAACTTATAATCGCAAAACAAAAGGCAGAAGAGAGCAATAGCTTGAAAAATGAATTTCTTCACAATATGTCGCATGAAGTAAGAACTCCGCTTAATGCTATAATAGGATTCTCTAAATTATTTAAAAAAGAGAATATTTCAGATGAAAAAAGAACCCAGTTTGCTGATATCGTAATTCATAGCGGAGAGTCATTACAAAAGGTTATTGATGATATCCTAGAGATTTCTTTTCTTGAGACACGTCAGATTTCGATGAATATTGAGAAAATAGATGTGGAAAGTTTTTTGAATGATTTGTTTTTGATTTTTACAGTAAATAGACAATTGGATGTAGATTTAAAGTTAAAATCCCCTCTAGAGAAAATTATTTTATTATCAGATTTGCATAAGCTGAATAAAATTTTAGGCAATCTTATAGAAAACGCGTTGAAGTTCACAGAGAAAGGGAGTGTTGAATTTGGTTGTTATAAATCTAACGATGAAAACGTTTGTTTTTTTGTTAAAGATACCGGTATTGGAATATCAGAAGAAAACTTTGAAAAAATATTCTCCAGATTTAGTCAGGGACACGATCAAATTGCTGCAAAATTTGGAGGGCTTGGATTAGGGTTATGCATAGCAAAAGAAAATACAGAATTGCTGCAAGGTAAAATTAGGGTTGAGTCTGAATTAGGTGTGGGAACGATTTTTTATGTTGAGATTCCTGTAAATTATAAAGACAGCAAAGATTAATACTCAACATTTACAAGAAACAAACCGTCTGCCGGAACAGATTTTCCTGCATTACCACGATTACGGGATTCAATTATTTTACAAAAATCAGAAATGTTTAATTTGCCCCGACCTACTTCGATTAATGTACCGACTATTGCTCGTACCATATTTCGTAAAAATCTGTCTGCAGTTATGTAAATAATTATTTTATCATCTTGAGTTTTTATGCCGGCATTCAGAATTTTACAGTTATTAGTCTTTACATCTGTATGTAGTTTGCTGAAACTTGTAAAATCGCTATAATCAAGTAATTTTAAAAGAGCCTCATTCATTAAATCAAGTTTTAACGGTTTTGGAAGATATAATGAAAGTCCATAATCAAATGGATTCTTTTTTGTACTAATAATATATTCGTAAGTTCTACTTTTAGCTGAAAACCTTGCATGGAAATCTTCACTTGCAGGTGTGATATCAAATATTGCTATATCTACAGGCAGATAATTGTTAAGTTTTTTTACTGAAATATAATTATAGTTATTTTCGGAATCAAAATGAGCAATGTAGTATTTGGCATGAACTCCTGCATCTGTGCGACCACAGCCGGTAATTTCGACACTATCTCTAAAAATGAGATTTATACTATCTTCAAGTATTTGCTGAACAGTTTGTGCATTTGGTTGTCTTTGCCAACCACTGTAATTTGTTCCTTTATAGCATAATTCAATTTTATATCGCACAAACTAATGCTTTAATTCTTAACAATTCTGAAATTATGTATTTCATTCCCATAACTTAGTTTCAATATGTATATTCCGGCATCTATGTCAGGATTTAGTTTTATGGTCTGATTTCCTGAATTTGCATTATAGATCGTCTCTTCATAAACAAATTGTCCCAGCATATTCACTATTGAGTATTTAACTTCACCACCAATATTTAAAAAGAAGTCAATATTTATTTCATCATTGAAAGGATTTGGATAAGCCATAGGATCGTTGATAACAGTATTTACTACTCCTGAGATATTATCACAATATACAATATTCGAATAAGCTTCGTCGTAATATTCCCCATCACCCGGTGAGCAACCGTCAATTCTGCGCACTTTAATTCTGTAATAAGTACCATCTTCGTCAGGGTTCATTTCAACATAATTGAATGTGCTGTACAAAACAGAGTCAACAACTTCTAGAGTTTCAGGACTATCTCCACTCATAATAAAATAGTACACTACAAAAAATCCCTGGTATCCTGCCCAGTTTAAATAACACACTCCGTTATTATCAGAAACTACATTTAATAAACATGTCCTGTGGTGGACGGAATAATCACTCTCTGCTCCACAAGAATCTACTGAAGTTATACGGTATTTATAATATTGATCAGATGGACTTACGTCGAAGTCTTCATAAATAGCCGGTTCTGTAAAATCAAGATCAGTGATAAATTCAAATCCGTCCCCAGCATCACGGTATATCTTATATAATTCGGTTCCCTGATTAGGCGTTTTCTCCCACATAATTTTAATTGTTTCATCATCTGTTACAGTTGCAAGATTTATCTCTTCATCGTTGAACACTGTGCTTACTACAACAAATACAGTGTCGCCCAAATGACAACCTGTTGCATCAACGACTTCAACAAAATACAGATCTTCGTTCTCAACTTCGATTGTTGGATTTGTCGATCCGGTACTCCAATGGTAAGAAACAAATGTTCCGGGATTTAGAATCAATGTGTTTCCATAACATATATAGGCATACTCATCAAAGTAGCCGATATCAAGCATTTCTGGTTCAGACACTGTTTCTTCAAGTATTTCTGTACAATCTGTAGGATCTGTAACAGTTACTGACCATGTGCCGGTACCTACATTAGTAGCAATATTGGTATTACCTGCGATTCCACCCTCCCAATTGAAAGTATATCCTAAGCCGGAACCTCCGTCAACAATAACTGTTATTGTTCCGTTTTCAAGTCCGTTACAAGTCATATCTGTTGAAGTAATCTCATAAACATGTGGAACAGCCTGTGTAAGTGTTGCATAAGCCGTGTCGTAACAGTAATAACTATCTCTGCAGATTATATAATAATCTCCGCCTGTAAGTCCGGTAATGTGAGGGTTAACACCTATTATTTCATCATTATCATTATACCAATAATATGCACTGTATATTCCGGTTCCACCTGTTGCAGCAGCGAGTAGCTCTCCATCATCATAACCTGCACAGGTTATAGGAGTAATCGTAATATTTACATCAAGTAATGGCGATTGATTAATCAGATAACTTGAATATGTCTCACAATAGTTTTCGTCTGTTATTGTCAAATGATAAGTGCCACTGCTTAAATCTAGAATATCCTGATCTGTTGAAAAAATACCTCCGACACCTTCTTTAACCCATTCATAGCTTAATGTACCTACACCTCCCGAAACTTCAATATCAATCTCTCCGGTTGATTCTCCAAAACAATGAACATGAAGCAAATCTTCGGAAATAATATCAATGCCTTCAGGTTCTGTAATCTCATAAGATGCAGAAGTTGAGCAATTATGATCATCACTAACTGTTACATTATAAAATCCTGCAGGAGCATTAATAATATCAAACACTCCATTTACATATGTGTCATCATCCCACGTAATTTCGTAAGGTGTAATGCCTCCTATAATAGTAATATCAATAATCCCGCTTAAGTCACCATAGCAGCTGTTATGTGTAATAGTTTGAGAAATAATTAATTCATCAGGTTGAATAATTTCCTGGGAGCCTGTTTCAGTGCACCCATTTCCATCAGTTACTGTGTACAAGTAACTACTAGGCTCAAGATTCGAAATAGTGCTTGTGGTTTCTGAATTACTCCAATTGTATGTATATGGAATAGTTCCCCCACTTACTGATAAAACGATTTGCCCGTCCGCATCATCGAAACATGTTATATTAGTATTGCTTAGATCTATATCCAGCGCTTCCGGTTCGATAATTTCGTTTGACAAAATTCTTGAGCATGAGCCTGAATCATAAATAGTTACACTATATATTCCTGATTCTAGATTTGTACGTTCATATAATACTGTGTTAGCATTTTCCCAAATGTGTGAACCAGAATTACTATATTCCAGAACAATTTCCCCTGAATTATTTCCATTACAAAGGATTTGTGTAATGGTAATATTCGCATCACTAATTAGGTCATAATATGGTAAATAAATCACAGAATCAGCAATAATATTACCTAACGCATTTTTTATTAAGATATGTTTGAGTCCACCCGACTGTGAATTAAATATTGCTGAAGCTTGCCAATTTTCACCATTATCAACGGAATAAGATGTCCCTGCAGGAGAAGTAATGTCAATAGTTCCATCGTTTGTCTCGTGACAACTTGGGGAGGTTAAATCAGCAGTAATATCTGATGTGCAGTTAAGACATATTTTTGCTAAACCTTGGTCTGTTGAGCCAACCCAAAGATAATTATCATCAAATGAAGTTGAAAGAAAAGATACATCAAAAGAAACAGGATATGGTACCCAAATGCCATTATATAACTGGACTTCTCCATTCTCGAATGAACAGACAATACCTGTAGGAATTTCAACTATTGATCCCATGTTCGCTGTACCTGAGTATGGGTGTAGTACACAATTAGAAATAGTTAAACCATCCTCAAAATATCTTAATGTATAGTCTGTCCCAAAATATTGTCCGGTTGTGTTATTTAGGCATTTTGCTCCTGCAAAATCTTGAGATTCTGCACATCCAGATAACGTAGCGTCAGTAAATATGGCACTTTCGTAAAACTGTATTGCAGTATTCATAATAAACCAAAGTCTTCCGTTTTCAAAATGGATCTCATCAACATTGTTATCAATCAATCCGTCAGTAGTGCTAATCTCACCTGAAACAACCCCTGCTGTAATAATTGTTACTTTATTTTGTGTGGAGACATAAACGATACCCGTATTATCTGATGTTATACTATTCACATACGAGTTTGTCAGACCTTCACCGGTATTTATTTGTGTAATTGTTCCACCATTAATTTTATTTAACCCATCTACCGTACCAACCCAAACATTTCCATTTATATCTTTGTGAATAGCTGTTATTTCATCATTTGATAAACCATCAAGAGCTGTAAATGTTCTCCAGTGTTGGTCATCTATTTTGTTTAAACCGGCAGTTGTACCTACCCATGTAATATCATCATAATCTGTATAAATTGTGGTGATTTCATCACTTACAAGATTTCGGTTTGTACGGTAGATAATAAAATCATTCTCAAAATCATAAACTGAAATACCGTTAAAAGGAGATCCACACCATATTTTGTTTTCTCCGGCATGTGTTATAATGTGTTTACTAACTATAGTATTAGTCAATCCATCGTTATAAGTATATGTTTCAAAACTAGTCCCGTTATATTTAGTTAATCCGGCAGCTGACCCAATCCAAAGATTTTGATTATAATCCTCTCGTAAACTTAATACATTAGCCGTCGGCAGACCTTCAGTTGTCGTAATTGATTCCCATTCATGATAATTGTATATTCCAATACCACCATTTGTTGCAACAGCAATATTCCCATTATACAATTGAATAATTTCATTAACCAATAATCCTGGTAAACCGGTAGTGGTATTGTGAGTTTTAAATGAACTTCCATTATATACAGATAGTCCGTTACCGGTTCCAAACCAAACATTATCACTTCTGTCAACAAGAATTGTTTTAACCCCGTTAGAAACAAGCCCATTGTCTGTGTTATATGCTGTCCAAGTTAACCCATCATAATATGCTACTCCCATATTAGAGGTCCCAATCCAATTATTCCCGTAATTATCTTCTTCTACACACCAGATAATATTTGATGGTAATCCATCTCCCGTAGTCATATTTGTCCATGTAGCTCCGTTAAATTTTGAAAGTCCGCCTGAAGTGGCAGCATAAACATCTCCGGATGAATGAGCACAAATGTCATATACAATATTACCACCCAACCCGTCAGCTGTTGTATACGAAGTAAAATTGATGCCATCAAAAACAGTAATGCCACTGATAGTTCCAACCCAGATATTACCATTGATGTCTTCTTCAATGCTTCTTACATTATCATTTATCAAAGCTTGTTCGAAAGAATAGTAAGTAGTGTTTTGTGATCTCAGACTTACAAACAAAAATGTGAATGTGAAAATTAAAATCAGTATTTTCATGTTGTTTAGATTTAACTTTATATTAAGCAAATTTAATAAAAAAATGGAATACTTATATAAAAATAATCGGCTAATGACATGCTTTATTAACCGATTATATTTGAAAACTATAAAAGAGAATTATTTCAGTAGAGCCAATGCATTTTTAATGCGATTTAGGGCTTCTAGCATCAGCTCTTCACTAGTAGCATAAGAAAACCTAAGACATTCCGGAGAACCGAAAGCCGTTCCGCCAACAGTTGCTACATGTCCTTTGTCGAGAAGGTATAGAGCCAAATCGTTGGAATCTTTTATAGTATAGTTTTCATATTTTTTATCGAAGAAATACGATACTTCAGGGAATACATAGAAAGCACCTTCAGGTAGATTTGTTTTAAAACCAGGGATATCTTTCATAAAGTTAAGAACAATATCTCTACGTTTTTTGAAAATTGCTGTCATTTCTTTGCATTGTTCAGAACCAGCATTTAATGCAGCTTCTGCAGCCTTTTGTGCAATTGTACATGCACCCGAAGTAAACTGTCCTTGTAATTTTGTGACTGCTTTTGCAATCCATGCTGGAGCTCCGATATATCCTATTCTCCAACCTGTCATAGCATATCCTTTTGATACTCCATTTACAACAACAACTCTGTCTTTTATTTCCGAGAATTGAGCAATGCTTTCGTGTTTTCCTACAAAGTTAATATGTTCATATATTTCATCAGATAAAACAATAATATTTGGATGTTTTGAAATTACTGATGCTAGATTTTTTAATTCTTCTTTAGAATAAAGGTTTCCAGTAGGATTAGATGGAGAACTAAAAATTATCGCTCTGGTTTTGGTAGTAATTGCAGATTCTAATTGAGTTGCAGTCATTTTAAAATCCGAATTAATGTCACATTTTATTACAACAGGTATGCCTTCTGCAAGTCCTACCATATCAACGTAGCTTACCCAATAAGGTGCTGGTACTATAACTTCATCACCTGGATTTAATATGGATAGAAAAACATTGATAATAGAATGTTTTGCTCCTGTAGAAACAACGATTTGATCAACAGAATAATCTAAATTGTTCTCCCTTTTGAACTTGTTGACAATAGCTTTTCTTAAAGAATCATATCCGGGAACAGGTGGGTAATGAGTAAAATTATCATCAATTGCTTTTTTTGCAGCTTCTTTTATATGTTCTGGAGTGTCAAAATCTGGTTCTCCTATGCTAAGATTTATTATATCAACCCCTTGAGCTTGAAGGTCTCTGCTTTTTTGAGCCATTGCAAGAGTTGCTGAAACAGCCATTTTGTTTAATCTGTCTGATACTTTTTCCATACTAATTGTTTATAAAATTTTATTTGCTAAGATAACATCATAAATTTTAATTATATAATATTGTAAAACATAAACTAAAAAAAAATTATATGTTAACAGAAATTTTGAAAATTACCATCCCTTCATTGGTTGTATTTTTTACAGCTTTATTTGTTTTAAAGACAGTTTTACAGAAAGAAAATGAAAATCGTCGTTTGCAGATAGTTCTACAAAACCAAAAGATAATTACTCCTTTGAGATTGCAAGCTTATGAGAGAATAATTCTTTTTCTTGAGAGAATTTCCCCAAATTCAGTAATTATGAGATTACAAACTCCGAATATGACTGTTCAACAACTTCATAAAGAAATGTTGGTTTTAATTCGTAGTGAGTTTGAACATAATTTATCCCAACAATTATACTTGTCAGTTGATGCATGGGAACAAATAAGAAATGCAAAAGAAAAGACAGTTAAATTGTTGAATATGTGTCTTGATGGAATGGATCAGAATGAAAATGCGATTAAATATAGTCAAGTAATTTTTGAAAAGCTTATCGAAATTGAGAAATCACCGACTCAAGAAGCTATAGATTTTATTAAAAATGAGATAAAGCAATTGTATTAAAAAAAAAGCTGCATTTTATTGCAGCTTTTTTTTTATCTTATTAGTGTTACAGTCCCTTGTTCATTAAATATGGTACCATTCCAGTCTTTAAATTCACAATACCAATGATATAAACCATTCGGTAATATTTCATCTCCTTTTGCTCTACTTCCGTTATCAGTTCCGTCCCAAGCACCTTCGCTACATGCATCACAAGCAACGTCTGGATCAAACTCGTCTGTTTCAAAAACTAAATTACCCCATCTGTCATAAATAAGCATTTTGAAATTGTTTTTATCAATACCATTACCACAAGGCCTCATACAGTCGTTCATTCCATCTCCGTTTGGAGTAAATGATGTAGGCATATAAAATGCAAATTCATTTTGTACAATAATTGATCTTGTGGTAGTGTCTGTACAATCGTTAATGCTTTCTACAATTAAAGTTATTTCATATTCTCCAATACTTGGATACATGTGGCGTGGGTTAACAAACAAAGAGCTATCTCCATCACCAAAATACCAATAATTATTGATGGCATCTAGCGAATAATTTGTGAATTCTACTTCGGGAGCAAGCATGGAAACAATTTCTGGACTAGCGCTGAAGTTTGCAGTTGGACTTTGGTAGATAGTAATCATATTATCTACTGTCCTTTCATGTTTGCAACCAAAGAAATCTCTGACCTCAAGGCTTACAGAGTACACGCCAGGATTTTCATAAATATGAATTGGGCTTTTAGATGTTGCAAATCCATTATCCCCAAAATCCCATAAATATGTTTGTGCTAAATCAGGAGATTGCTCATAGAATTGAGCTGCAAATGGAGGACAACCAGCAATATCTTCAGCGACAAAGACATTTGATGGTTTTGGTCTTACATTTATTAAAATTGAATCAACAACAGTAGGAGTTCCACACATGTCTGCAAGTTGAATATAATACATTGTTGTAGAGTCAGGATATACACTAAAAGGAGATGGAACAACATTACCGTTTTGTAAAGTCATTAGATAAGGTCCTCCGTTTCCTCCTTGAACAGCTACATGAATAATTGCGGGATCTCCGGGACAAATAGTGTCATTACTCGTTGTTACTGATAAAATCTCAAGATCCGGATTTACATATACAGTAGATATAACTGGAGAGCTTGAACATCCGTGAGAATCAGTTACAACAAGAGTGTAAATCGTATTCTGAGTTGGACTAACAACATAAAGATTTGAATTATACACGCTTCCATCATTTCCGCTCCAATGAAAATCATAATATGGAGTTCCACCTGTTGCCTGGGAAGTCAATGTTGCTGATTGTCCCTGACATATTGTGCGGTTTCCAACAGGTAATACATAAATGGCATCGGGTTGCTCAATAGTAAATGGAGCTGTAATTCTGCATAAATGATCGTCCAATACAGTTACTGTATATGTGCCAGCATAAGTATTTATTGTTGATTCATCATGACCGTTTGGCCAGAGATATGTATAAGGTGGAACCCCTCCTTGTACAAAAATACTAGCTTCTCCGTCATCATAACCATTACATGTTGCCGGTTCTGTTGTATATGTATAAGTTAATTGTGTAGGTTCTGTAATGATAAACATGTCACTTACAGTACAACCGATAAGGTCAGTGACTGTAACAGTGTAAATGCCTTCACATAAACCATCATAAATATGATTTGGAGAACCCCAACTGTACTGTAGCGGATATAATCCGCCATGCATAACTATCTCAGCTCGTCCATCGCAGGAGTTGTAGCATCTGTTGTGCTGTAATATTATTGAATCTATAACCATTTCGGGGCTTACGGTAACTACAATTGTAGCTATATTGCTTTCGCATCCGTTAGCATCAGTAACAGATACATAATAAGTAGTAGTGGTATCTGGTGTTAAAGTAAGTGAAGATGAAGCAGGATTATAACCCTCTCCTTGATCCCAGAGATATGTATATGCAGGTGTTCCACCCATAGCCGTTGCTTGTAAAACCGTTTGGGTACCTTCACAAATAGCTACATTAGATGATGTAACAACTACCAGCTCATCAGGTTGGGTAATATCAATACATTCCATTAAAGTACATCCATTGTCATCTTGTACTGTAACACAATAGTTACCTGCAATCAGACCAGTTCTTGAAGAAAGCCCGTTTCCAATATCAGACCATATATAGTATATTGTCCCTGTTCCACCTGCTGCATCAACAGTTATAGTTCCATCATCGGATTGATAGCAAGTTAAATGTGTAAATGAAATATCATTAATAACCAATTCGGGTGGTTGATTGATAGTAAAATCTTCACCGGTTGTACAGCCATTTGCATCTATTACTGTGATAGAGTAATCTCCTGCACAAACATTTGCTAAAACACTGGATGAGGCTGACCATGAATAATCATAAGGTGTTGTTCCTCCGGTTACATTAATTTCTGCACGTCCGTTACAACTCTGGAAACAAGGATCGTCAAATACTTCTAAAGTATGCGTCAGCAAAGCGGGATTTATAATATTAACAAGAGTATCAGGTGAATCGCAACCGTTAGCACTTACCTGAAGAGCCATGTAATGAGTCCCTCCCGAAGTCCAGTATATTTCGTAAGGACCTTGTCCAGAACCACTTACAATTGTTGCTCCATCAAAATCCCAGTTATAAGTTGCTGTAGCATCAACATTTCCAATATATGTGATTATACTATGGTCTCCATTACATAAAATCGGATCATAAGTAAATGTTGTTGTAGGAACAGGATAGAATTCAACTATAACCTGATCAGAATTACTACAGGTTGGTGTCAGATGTTGTTCAGTCCATTCAAATTCATATACTCCCCAAGTATCTACTGTTGCAGTAGCGTGAGGTGAGTTTTGATTTGCCCAACTGACAGTTCCCGGACCACTAATAACAGACCAAGTACCAGTGTTTCCAGTACCAAGAGTAGCATTAAAAGTATAGGTGTCGGTACAAACATGGGCGTCAGTGCCAGCTGAAGTAGTGGGGTATTCACAACATAATGCATCGTCAAAATTCCTAACGTGAACTGTTAATGTAGTGTCATATTGACAACCGAAATCATCTACAACTGAAAAGGTATATGTTTGATCACCGGGTGTAGTCGGATTTGCTGTTGCAGTACCTCCTGAATTTGGATTTATACCATCACCTGACCATGTCATATCATTGGAATCGTAAGTATGACTCATACTCCATGTATCAACTGGAAGAATGGAATTATCGAAATTCATTGAAACTGCAAATAAAGTACCGTCGTCACTACCCCAGTCATCAATTATCACAACACACCACTCTCCGTTAATTGGACAACCAACTAAATCATTAAAATCACCTGTAGGTAAATAATCTCCGGAAGGAATAATGCCTCCAATGTCATCACACCAGTCTGTATGACATTGTGTAGCATCCATTGTCCAACAATAATCATATCCTACTCCTGGATTACAGTTGTCCAATTCATCAGGGTTGCCAAATTCATCTCCTGAACACGGATTACTAGTACTGTAATAATTGATTTCAGCTTGTTGACCATTTGGACATTGTATATAAATCCATACGTCTGCTACCCAAGAATGTTCAATATTCATACAGACTGATTCCAATTCATCACCTGATTCGATTTCCTGCCCTGGTTGAAAAGCATTTACGTTCCAACAAAACGATTGTGTCACTCCTTGGTCATCAGTAATGCATTCCTGAACAACTTGAGTGTCAGTAATAGACATGACCCATGAGTTTGTTGTTACATCACCTGTAAAATTAACATCTTCGCCGGGACAAACAATTGTCTGATCTTGTGTTATATTTGAAAATGAGGGTGGAATTGAAACTCTTACTCTGAATTGTTCATCATATGTTTCAATACAACCATTCGCATCTATAGCGTATAAATCAATAAAAAATCCTCCAGATTCATCAAATGTATATGTAAAATTTGTCATACCAACACCATTAAATTCTGCTGGAGCCCCAGAAGAACTAACAGACCAGTACCAATCAGTTGTTGCATCAGATTGTGTATATCCATTGCCGCTGTTTGGATATGTACCTTGAGATGTAAAAGTAATGCTTTCTCCTAAACATATATCTATCCAAAGTGAGTCTGTGTTTGTCACAGTGGGATTTGTTGAGACTAAATCAATAGAATAGTCAAGGCATGGTATACCGCATGCAATTGCAATTTGAAAACCAGAAAATGTCGAACTAACATCAGATGAAAAGCGAAGTGTGATACATGTTCCCGTACTCTCAAATATTTGACCCTGTATTCCTGGGCTTCCAGAAGAAGATATAATTAATGGGGCACTAGTGTTAGTTCCGTCATAAATATATAAATAGTCGTAATTATTTTCAGTTGCAAATGATGTAATTGTTAACTCAACCGTAGATCCTGTGTTGCTACAAATTGTAAACACATAATCTTCATAATTTTGATATTGACCTGAGGCCCCACCCGAGTCATAAATAGTGCCTGTGCAAGTATTAATAGTTGTACCATTTGTTGTGGAGTTCATTAAATATGTCTGTCCCGAAACGGTATAAGTGACAAATAACAAAAATATTATTATGAAATTTTTCATATTATTTACTTTTTTGGTATTGATTAAATAATTTAGCTAATTTTTTACTTGAGAAGAATACAATAGCATCGCCCGTATCACCAATTCTATAAATAGCATCTTTATCATAAGGTCTAACAAAAGATAAATAGAAAACATTAATGTTATTGTAATCAAGGTTTGTTATAATATCGCCTTCAGTTTTGGTAATAGGATTGAATGATTTAAGATAAGCGTTTCCTTGAAGCTTTTCATAGTCCGGATATATTATTGCGTACGAATTATCAAGGTACCAGTTTAAATATTCTAATTCTTGAGGATTGTTTTGGATTAGGTTATTTATATAATCCTGATTATAAACAACTGACAACCGAGAATCCACATTAAGCGTTTGCTGGGACATTGAATGTGTTGCAAATACTGTTGAGATTGCTAAAAATAATATTACAATTTTCATATTGTTAAAAGTTTTTATATGCATATAACGTCATAAGCCAAATTTGGTTGGCTTAAAGAATGTAAAATTAGCAAATATTTTTACAAAATAAAAAAATGCAACACATAAAGCATTGCATTTTATTATCATTAAATTGTTAAAAAAATTAAATTTCTTTTCTTGCAGAATAATTGATTTTCAAGGCACTAGCTTTTCTTAATTCCTGTTTGATATCAGTTACAATACCCATTTTTGTATCTTTATGAACTTTAAGAGAAGTTGTCATATAAGGCACTTCAGCCTCGTCTCTTTGAGCACGTTCTGCTAGAATGTATTCGTAGATATCAGAAAGTTCTGCAAAGGCAGAATTTAACTGAATACGCGGTTCTGTTCCATACATACGTTGAAAATTCTTTCTTGGTTTACCAACATAGATATAACTAACAAGAGATTTCTTTTCAAGTTTTTTTATCTCCGTAGCATCAGGAAGGTCAGAATTTGTTAATTCAATTTTTAGTTCAACTTCACGCATTACTGTTGTAACCATAAAGAAGAATAGAATCATAAAAACAATATCCGGTAAAGATGCTGTTGAAATTCCAACAGAAGCCTTTTTCTTTTTGCGATTGAATTTAGCCATTATTTTTTCCCTCCAACATTTTTAGGTTCAGCTTCAGAAATTCTTTGAGGATATATTTTTCTTACAGCTTCTTGTTGTTTTTCATCAAGTTTATCATATTTTTCTTTTCCGAAATACTCCATTGCTGCTTCATCCCTCAATATGTTATATGCTGCAACAAGTTCGTTTTGTACTTCGATATATCTGCCATAAGTTGTTCCTCTGTCATTCTGAAGCGATATAACGCCTTTTCCAACATAAACAGGTTTATTGATACCATCGATTTTCACTTCTTCCAATTCAGGAAGATTTGGATTGTTAGGATCACTTTTAATAAACTCGATAGCTTTTTCTCTCAAATCTTCGACATTCATTAATTTCCCGTTAACCAGTAATCTGTCCTGAGCATTTATTAATACTATAAAAACATTACGTTTATTAATTTCTATATCAGTAATATCTTTTTTCTCAGGAATGGGAGGTAACTGACGGGCAATACCAGTGTCCACATCCATTGTGGTTGTTACAAGGAAGAAAATTAATAACAGGAATGCTATATCAGCCATCGATCCTGCATTTATTTCTCCTACTTCACGTTTTGCCATAGTAATTGTTTTAATTTGTTATGCAATAATGTCAAAATTATCTCCAGATTCGTGAAAGTTCTGTATAAACTAAAGCTAATACAGTTATTCCGAATAAGATATACATCCCGTACAATGAAGTTTCAACCCATTTTGATGTAGCAGGTGTAATGTCGAAATTGTCAGAACCCAGAAAAACCGGAATTGCATCTGAGGCTAATGAATATGATATGACAATCAACAATGCTACAATAACCAATGCTATTGCAGGTTTAATTGCACTTTTTGGTTTGTCAATCGCATCTGCTACAAATTTGTAAATAGCAAAGCCAACTGCAATTACAGCACAAGCAATAAATAAATACATAGAAAAGTTTAAGACTAAACCTCCCCAGTCATTTGCAATATTGTCAATTTCAACAATCTTCATTTCAGCCGGAAGATCTTGAGTAGCAGCCAATTTGGTTTCAAGCATTTTGGCATCAGAAAAGAAGAATAGAACTCCTATCAAAGCCGAAACGCCGATTACTACCCAGCCAACTATTTTTATTATTTTATCTAACATGATACTAAATATTTTAAATTATTTTTTTGCTTTATAATCAACTAAAATATCAATTAAAGAAATTGATGCGTCTTCCATATTATTAACTAAGGAATCAATTTTACCTATAATATAATTATAGAAAACCTGAAGTACCATAGCAACAATAAGACCTGTAACAGTTGTGATAAGAGCAACTTTAATACCTCCGGCAACTAAGGATGGGTTAATATCACCTGCAGCTTCAATAGCGTCAAAAGCTCCGATCATACCAATTACAGTACCCATAAATCCTAACATAGGAGCAAGAGCAATAAATAAAGCTATCCATGTTAAGCCATTTTCCAACTGACCCATCTGAACAGAGCCATAGGAAACTACTGATTTTTCGACTACATCAATACCTGAATCATAACGATCAAGACCCTGATAGAAAATACTTGCAATAGGACCTCTGGTATTACGACAAACTTCTTTTGCTGCTTCAATGCCACCATCTTGAAGTGCTGCTTCTACCTTCTTTAGTAATTTTTCGGTGTTTGTTGTTGCAAGATTTAAATAAATAATTCTTTCAAAACATAAAGCTAAACCAAGAACAAGACATAAAATTACAACACCCATAAACATTGGTCCACCTTCAATAATCTTAATCTTTAACTGCTGATGCAAAGGTTTTTCGTCAGATTGAGGAGCTGCGTCATCTGCCGGAGCTTCAGTTGTTTCTACTTGTTCTGTTGTTGCAGTTTCATCTGTTGTGTTTTCATCTTGTGCATAAATTAATGATGAGCTTGCAAAAATAAGCATCCCTGCTAATGTAAACAATGCGATTAGTTTTTTCATGACTATTTTACTTTTTAATTTTAACTTATTTAATTAATACTATGTTTAACCTTTTATATTTTATTTTATATCAACATTTCAATCAGCGGAGAGAGTGGGATTCGAACCCACGATACGGCTTCAAACCGTATACACACTTTCCAGGCGTGCGCCTTCGACCACTCGGCCATCTCTCCTTTGTCGACGCCCAAAATGTTTCGCAAAATAATAAATTATTTTATGTTATAAAAAAAAATATCGTTAAAATTTGTAACAGTTATACTTACTGGGATATATGATATATAAAATATGCAGTAAATCAGCACATTATCTTAAACTCGGTTAATAAAAAGGTCTTATTTGTGAATAATTATATTGAATTCTTAAGATTAAATAGCCGTTTGCAGTTTTCGGCAGTAATATTATCCACAGTGGTTTTATCACAATTCTTTATCTCTGCAATTTTTTCGACAATATATTTTAAGTAATAAGGCTCATTCCTTTTTCCTCTAAATGGTACAGGAGTTAAATACGGAGAGTCTGTTTCTGTTAGAATATTTTCGAGAGGAATTTCAGAAACAACTTCAGTCATATTATTATTCTTGTAGGTTAAAACTCCTCCAATACCAATATAGAATCCTAAATCTATTACTTTTTTTGCTTCTTCTTTATTTCCGGGGAAGCAATGAAAAACGCCGGCTATACCTTTTGATACGTAATTCTTTGCTATATCAATTACTTCGTTCAGTGAATTTCTGCTGTGAATTATTATTGGTAATTTTAATTTGCAGGCTTTATCTAGTTGATAATCAAAAGATTCCTGTTGCTCTTTAATGAATGTTTTATCCCAATATAAATCAATTCCAGTTTCACCTATACCATTTATTAATATGTTGTTTGAAAAAATAATTTCTAGTTGTTTTTTATAATCTGATTTAACAGAAGTTGGATGAAGTCCTAAGGTATTTATAAAAACACCCGGATATTGTGCATTAAGTTCTGTCATTTGACTTACCGAACTACTGTCAATATTTGGGAGTACCATTTTGGTTATTCCAGAGGAAATTGCTCTGTCAATGATTTCTTTTCGATCAGCAATAAATTCATCAAGATATATATGGCAATGAGAATCAATCATTTAGTAATTATTTTAGTTTTAATGTAAAAATTTTTCCGGGGAGTGCTCTTATTATATTTTTAAATTCCAATTCTAAAAGACTTAAACTCAAAACATCAGGACTTAGATTTGTTTGTCGCAAAATATTGTCTATATCAAGATATTCGAAGTTTTTTAGTACATCTACAATTATTTTTTCATTTTCATTTAGACTTTCAATTAATTGTAGATTCTGTTGTATAATTTCTTTTGATTTAGAAGACCAATTCAATATATATTCAATGTCTTCAAGTGATTCTACTAGATTTGCTCTATTAGTTTTAATTAATCTGTTACACCCTTCTGAATAAATAGAATTTATACTGCCCGGTAGAGCAAATACATCTTTATTATAGTGATTTGCAATATTAGCTGTAATCATTGATCCTCCTTTTATCCCTGATTCAACAATTATTAACGCATCGCAAAGACCTGCTACTATACGATTTCTTTTAACGAAATTAGAATTTTCGGTTTTACTGCCATGAGGGAAATCACTAATAATAGCTCCGTCAGTATCAATTATCTTTTGCGCTATCCTTTTATGTTTTGCAGGATAAACAGTCTCGAGGCTATGACCCATGACAGCCCAAGTCTTAAGATTATTTTTCAAGGCTTCTTTATGAGCAGCAACGTCTATTCCGTATGCTAAACCGCTTACAATAATTGTTTCGGGATATTTTAATGATAAAGATTCAATCAACTTTGTGCAAAAATCAGTTCCGTACTTTGTTGCATTACGGGTACCTACTATACTTATTATTTTTTTGCTGTTAAAATCAGCTTTACCTTTGTAATACAAAACCATTGGAGCATCATCGCATTCTTTAAGGCGGACTGGATAGTCTTGGTCTGTATAGGTAACAAAATCGATTTCATTTGAATAAATATATAGCAATTCTTCTTCTGCTTTTTGTATTGCTGAAGAAAAACTGTTGTATAAACGCAACGAAATCATATCTCCAATTCCGGTAACTTTTCTAAGTTCGCTTAACGAGGATTTAAAAATTGACTCTGCACTTCCAAAACGTGAAATAAGTTTTTTTGCATTAATATCCCCTACACCCGATAAAAATGAAACTGCCAGACTATATAA
Organism: Bacteroidota bacterium; assembly: GCA_029558535.1. Lineage (GTDB taxonomy): Bacteria > Bacteroidota > Bacteroidia > Bacteroidales > ML635J-15 > Bact-19. The sequence continues at coordinate 64,266 of JAKQEK010000292.1, forward strand.
TCTTTCGTCTATCAGTTTTGGACTTTCACTAGCTGTATTATTTGGTTTTTTGCAAGTCATTCTATAATTCTACTTTGCATTTATTGTCATCAAAAGGGGAGTCTGAATTTTTATGTATTCTTACGAATTTTATGCTATTTTACAATGAATTTAATTCATCCATGATGCCCGAAACTTGTGACTTGTTAAGAATAGATAAACTAACCGGCTTGAATTTGGCAATACCTTGAGGCGTTTTGACATAAAATATAAGATTTTTCCTCAAACCTATATGTGAATTAACTATTTCGGCTTTCACGAAATCTCTTTTTGGAATCTCTATTGAATAATTTCCAGCTGAAAGAGGTTGTAGAGAGGTATATCTCATTATTATTTTAAGTCCATCAGAGTTATAAAATATATAACTATAATTCTTTACAAAAATGAAAGCGAGGAAAAATAAATATAGGATTGATAAAATAATTTCAAAATAATGTTTGGGAGACCATGCAAACACTAATGCGGCAACTAATAAACCTGCATAAACCAAAGTTAGCAGCATTGTTCCTAGTTTTATCCTTGAGGCAATTTCTTTTGTGTTTATAACCATAACTTGAAGTATTAAATGTCAAAAATATAAAAAATACATTTTAATTCATCAAATTAGATAAAATTATGATAAAATCCAATTAATGACCAAATCAAAAATTGTTTAAAATTATAAAATTGTGAATGTGGTTTAATAATTTGAAAGTTTTTTTACTGTTTCTTCGCAACAAATGTATTACTTTAAAAGTTATATTAATACAAACTGTTTTGAAAAAGCTTTGTAAAACTAATAAATATAAATAGGTGGAAGTTTTAATAGGATTGTAATATTTACGAAAAAAATATTTTTAATTATTTGAAATAAAAACTATTAAGTATAAAAAAAATAGTTATTTTTACAATTGATTTTTGAAATATTAACAGGTTATAAACATTTTTTTGACTGAAAAAGCATTTTTTGTTAAAAAATTATGATTATTAAATTTTTTTTCTATTTATTTGTAAATTATTTAAAAAGAATTTACTTTTGTACAAATTGACACAGAGTATAACTATGAACACAAAAAAACACTTAAGTTTAGTACTGTTGGGGATGATAATTGTTCTTCCTTTATTGACAACCAGTTGTTTTAAAAAGGGTGAGGACGATCCGTTTTTTTCTATGTATACCAGAAAAGCACGTGTTACTGGGAAATGGGATATTACTAATATGGAGTCTATAATAAAAACTACCTATGGTAATGATGTTCAAATAAGGACAACTACAACAGTAGACGGGTTGGCTTGGGAAAGATATATTGAAATTCTTAATACTGACAGTACGAGGTTAATTATTGGTGAAGTAATTGAAGGAAGAAACTTTGTGTATTTTGATAGAGAAGGTATTTACAGACAAACATACGAATATCAGTACACTATTGAGCAACCTATTGGTGATGACGAAGGCCTTCTTATGACTCAATACAGAATTTTTGAAGAAGCATCGGGAACATGGAATTTTCTTGGTAATATAGATGATTATAAGAATAAAGAAAGAATGGCTATTGTTATTGAAGAATCTAAACAGATTACACAGATATTAACAATGGAAATAAATGAGGATAGTGAAGAGACTCCAACATGGAGTTTGGATTCAACTTATTCTACAGCTATTAAATATGCGAACGGACAATATTGTACTATTTGGGAATTAGATATGTTGAAGAAGAAGGAAATTCATACCAGACAAAATATAAATTATTTTTATCAAGGTACCGTTCAGGGAATTGGCGGACCGTATTTTGAAGTTGGTACAGTTTTGCAGACTTTAAAAAGACAACCGTAATATTATTTTAAATTTTAAAAGGGCTGAAAAGCCCTTTTTTTATTTCAATAGTTTATAGTTTTTGTATTGCCCGAAACTAATTCCCAGGTTTTCAAACATTTTTTTAAATTTATCTTTTGTCTTTGGTTTATTATAAGATAAATCATAATCAAATTTCCAGTTGTTTTGATTAATTCTATCCAGCATAATTGATGGATGAGTGTCGTTAAATTTTTTTAAAGTATCAATTGCTGAGTAGTCAAACTCTTCGGCTTCAATAATATTCTTTTCAATCCATTGATCATCATGCCACAGCTTATTAAAGTCCTTTTGTTTCTTTTGCATTGCACGAGGGTCTTTAACCCATCCATAATGATAAATATAAGCATCAGTTTGCTTAACATTTAACATTTTGTCGCTGTTTTTACGAAAACCCTGTGCATCTCTATAAGAATAAATGCTTTTATTATTTCGTATAATTCTTATCTCGTTTCTATACCAGCGGTATGATTCTCCTACATAGTCGTATGAACCGTAAAAATGCAAATATTTGAAAAGCAGACCATCTACATTATTGTCATTAAGATTATCTTGCATAGCATTTCGGATAGTTGGCAAATATTTTTCATGTACAGCTTCATCACCCTGAATATAAAAACACCAATCAAAATCATCAGGTATTGCCCGAAATGCTTTGTTTGTTTCTTCTGCTAGTACTTGTCCTCCTTTGCGTAAACTGTCGTCCCAAACTGTTTCTACAATTTCTATTTTTTCGGGCGAAATGTTCTTTATCAAATTTAAGGTTTCATCTTCGGATTTCCCTACTGCAATAATGAATTTATCACATATTGGTAAGACCGACCCAATAGCTTCTGCAATCGGATAATCATATTTTATCGCATTTCTTATAAAACTAAATCCGCATACTTTCATAAATACAAATCTAATAAATTTTTCAAATCTTCACCATTAGGCTCAATAGGTTTATAATCTATAAAACTAGTTTCTGTAATGTCAAAGTTTAAAATATCATTTTGTTTAACACAGATGAAGCCATACTTTTTAAGGTGATTTCCCAGATATTCTTGCTCTGGTTGCCCGGGAGTAGGTATAAGAATAGCATTTTTTCTGATAGTTATAAGATCCATAATAGTGCTGTATCCACTTCGGCATAAAATAATTTCGGCTGAATTTAAATAAGAAAGGAATTCTGAATCATCACAGTGATTAATTAAACGAATATTTCCTATTTGAATATTCTCACTTTGTTTTTCAGGCAATCCTCTAAAAATCAATGTTTTTGTGTTTTCGTTCTTAAATTTTTTTATTAAGATGTCTTCAAATACTTTTCTTTGAGGTTCTGGACCCGAAATAATACAGACAATATCATATTTAGGTTTGTTTTCTGAATAATTCGGTTGCACTATTGAAAATCTTGACAAAGGTCCAATGTATTTAAGATTTAATCCTGTTGTATTTTTTGACAATCGTCCTGCATAGCTATTGTTATCAAAATCGGGAACAAAGCAGTAGTCATATTTTTTTATTATATTCTTATGTAATTTTGATAATATATTTGATAATATTCCCCTGTTTTTTGATGGGTAAACATTGATTTGATGAGTGAAGTAAATGGATTTTAATTTAGGGAGGTAAATACCGGGTCTGTTATCGGATATTATTGTATCAATCATATATTTGTTTACTATGTTTTTTAAATATTTTCTTTCCCTGTACATATTTACAAAAAGAAGAAAAAAATTGAAATAGAATGTAAAACCTATTGCCCGTTTAGTGCTGTACTGGAGCGTAGGAGCGGGGATATATTCTATTTCAAGATTAGGAAACCTTCTGGCTAATAAATCCAATGAGTTCCCATTTCCGGCAATTATAATATTTTTATTCCTTTTAATGCAAAAATCAATTATTGGAATCATTCTGCTTGCATGTCCCAAGCCCCAGTTAAGAGGACAAATAAGTATGTTTGTTGAACTTTTCAAAAATTAAAGACTTATTTACATTATTCTCGTGGTAAAGCTATTGTTAGTTATTTTTAAATTTATAAGGTCAACATTATTGATTAATATAATCCCTGGATTCGTTCCAATCTTAAAAGTGCCGAATTCGCTCTCTTTTAATGCCTCTGCTCCGGTTTTTGTAATCATTTTTAACAATTCACTTAACTTTAATTCAGGATAATAATTAGACAATAATTTTATTTCATTGAAAATATTTAATTCTGTATTTGAAGCAATTGAATCTGTTCCAACTACAATTCGATTTATGTTATTGTAAACGAAATCCGAAGATGGCAATTCATTATGTAAATATAAATTTGAAGCCGGGCATAAACAGTAATATTTGTTTGTGTCAGTAGCAGAAGCTGTTTTTACTTTTACATTGTGTACAAGAATAATTGTTGATGTATTTGGAAAACTATCAATTAAATCATATAAATCATTGATATTTGTAACAATAGCAGAAAAGTCCCGGTTTATCTTTAAAATGCATTTATATAAAGCATTATGTTCTCCTTGAAAAAATCTTAACTCTTCTTCAGATTCCAAAAAATGAATGCTAAGCATATCATGAATAGAATTTTTTAAAAAATGATTTAATATTTCTAGAGAAACAGAATAGAATGAGTGGAGGGTAGCAGTAGCATTCAACCCTGAAGACTTATACTGTGAAATTAGATTTTCCGACCACGCTATTTTATTTTCTGCATCTAAGGCATGTGTGCCACTTATTTCAACAAAGTTTCGATATTTAATACTTGATTTCGTTTTGATGTTAATTGTTTTGTCTGTATTAACTATGTCAGAAACCAGATTTGTTCCTTTGTCAAACATCATTTGGTCATAAAACCGAATTTTTTTTTGATCGTTAAATAAATCACGTCTTGATAATATTTTTGAAACAAAATTAGACAAGCCTTTACCCTTCTCATCTGATTTTTCATAATCTGACAGTTCAAGATGGCAATGAGCATTAACAAATCCTGGCGAAAGAATCCCGTTGTAAAATATCATTTTAGGTCTTTCGATAAGCGCGTCATTCTCTTTGCCAACATAAATAATTCTGCCTGAGTTGTCAACAGTTATTAACGAATTTTTAATAAGAGATTCTCCGTCAAAAATATAGTTTGCAGCAAAATGACGCATTGATTTAGTATATTTTTCCCTTTTCCTGATTAAACCTATCTATTACTCTATCATAGATTTTATTAAGAGTGTCCATCTTATTGTGGACATAATATAATAAAGTTTGCTCAAATTGTTCACGTGTATAATTGTGCTTTTTAAATACACTTACATATAATAATGAATCAGCAAGCTTATTATCTTTTGTTTTCATTATTTTTGATGTTATTATTGCGTCTGCAAGATGGACATCGTAGATAAGTAGTTCAAAAGAATCCTTTGGAATTATATTTTCCCCTTTTGGCGTTGAATAGTTTGGTTCAGAAATACATGACATAACAATTACTGAAAACAATATAATAATGACGTAAATTTTTTTCATGGATTTGTTTTTTTTATTTTTTTACACAATTCTGAAGCAAAGACAAAATCGTTTAGTTCATCATTCTCTGAATTAAAAATGTCTTCACGGCCTCCTTGCCACCATTTATGTCCTTCATAAATAAAAATAATACTATCGGCAATTTCCATAACGGAATTCATGTCGTGAGTATTGACGATAGTTGTCATATTATATTCAACAGTTATATTATGTATCAGTTGGTCTATCATAATTGCTGTTTGTGGGTCAAGGCCTGAGTTGGGCTCATCGCAAAACAAATATTTGGGGTTAAGAGCAATTGCTCTGGCTATAGCAACACGTTTTTGCATACCCCCGCTTATTTCGGATGGGAATTGCTTATTTGCATTCTGAATATTAACACGATCTAAACAAAAGTTTACTCTATTAAGTTTTTCTTTCTTGGTTAGGTTAGTAAAAAGGTTTAGAGGGAACATAATATTATCTTCAACCGTTTGAGAAGTAAATAAAGCACCACCCTGAAAAACCATTCCAATCTCTTTACGAATTTCTCTCTTAAATTTGATATTTGCCCTTATAAATTCACGTTCATTAAAAAAGATATCCCCTGTTTCAGGTTTAACTAATCCAATTATAGATTTCAACAACACTGTTTTGCCTGAACCACTGCGACCAATTATCATATTTATTTTACCGGGTTCAAAAAAAGCACTAACATCTTTTAAAACATGCTGATCTCCAAAGCTTTTATTTACATTTTTTACTTCTATCATGTCAGCAGTAGTTGTGTTAAAATCAGGTTAAACAACAAAACTAGGATAATACTATAAACGACAGCTTTTGTACTACTTTTACCAACTTCGAGAGCTCCACCGAAAGTATAGTATCCATGAAATGAAGAAACCGAAGTAATGATAATCGAAAACACACATATTTTAATCAGAGAATAAGTAACATAAAATGGGACAAACATATAATTTAGCCCGTAAATATAATCATAAATACTTACGACATCTGTTGCTGTGGCTATCAAATAGCCCCCAAAAATTCCAAGAATGATACTAAGTAGATTTAGTATAGGAAAAGATATTAATGCAGCAGTAATTTTGGGTAAGATTAAATAATTTGCTGAATTTACTCCCATAATTTCTAAGGCATCAATTTGTTCAGTTATTCTCATTGTGCCAATTTCTGAGGCAATGTTTGATCCTACTTTGCCTGCAAGAATTAAGCAAATTATAGTACTTGAAAATTCTAAAATAAAAGTGTCTCTTGCGCTTAGACCTATTAAATATTGCGGAATAACCGGTGATGTAAAATTTATCGCAACCTGTAATGTCAATACTGCTCCCATGAAAACCGATACAATTGATACAATCCAAATGGAATCCATCCCGATTTGTTCAATTTCTTCAAATACGCGTTTAATGAAAATCCTAGCCCGTACTGGTTTAGTAAATACTGCACTCATCAGCACCAAATATTGCCCTATAACAGATAGAAGTTTCATATTTATTTGTAGTTACAAATTTAATTAAACTCTCTTGCAAATGAAAAAAAATATCACTATATTGTGTTAATTTAAATTCTAAAGTTGTAATTATGGAACAAAACTATTGTGTAATAATGGCGGGTGGAATTGGAAGCCGTTTTTGGCCGGTAAGTCGCAGCAATATGCCAAAGCAGTTTCTTGATATAATGGGGACTGGAAGAACATTAATTCAACAAACATTTGATCGAATTGTAAAAATAATTCCTGTTGAAAACATATATGTTGTTACAAATGAGGAATACAGAAATATTGTTCAAAATCAACTTCCTTTAGTTCCTAATGAAAATATCATTGGAGAGCCGATGAGAAGGAATACTGCACCATGTATTTTATACGCAAACTTAAGAATCGGATTAAGAAATCCCAATGCGAATATTGTCGTAACACCTGCAGATCATCTTATTGTTAATGAGAAAGAATTTCTCAAAAACATTTCGGAAGGTCTCGAATATATAGATACCAATAATTCATTGGTTACTTTTGGGATTACTCCGGATCGTCCTGCTACGGGTTATGGTTATATTCAAATGGCGAATGAGGGGGATGACTCCAGGTTTGTTCCGGTTAAAACATTTACAGAAAAACCTCATCTTGAACTTGCCAAATTCTTCATAAGTAGTGGAGATTTTTTGTGGAATTCTGGAATATTTCTTTGGAAACATGATGTTATTGATAGTGCAATAAAGGAATTCTTACCAGAAATGTATAATCTATTCGTAGAAAATAAAGCGGTTTTTGGTACAGATGAAGAAAATGTCGCTATCAATAGAATTTATTCTGATGCTAAAAGTATTTCGATAGACTTTGGAGTTATGGAAAAAGCACAAAATGTGCGAGTATTGAAAACAGATTTTGGTTGGTCTGATTTGGGCACTTGGAATTCTTTATATAGCCTTCATGAAAAGGATTTAGATAATAATGTTGTGCTTGGTGATAAAGTTTTAATAAGTCAATCATCTAATAATTATATCAACACCGCCGGCACTCAAAAGGTTGTTATATTGAATGGAATAGAAGATTTGATTGTTGTGGATACAGACTCTGCAATATTAATATGCAAAAGAGAAAATGAGCAACAGATATCAGATTTGTTAAATGAGGCTAAGCTAAAATTTGGTGAGGGAATAAAATAAAAAAAGGAGCAGAAAGCTCCTTTTTTTATCATGTTGTTAGTTTAATATTCCCATTGATCGTGTTCAATTTTGAATATTTCTTCCTGAATTCTTTCGCCTTCACGAATTGCATCAATACCAAGCAAATAGTCCGAAATTAACCTATTATCATAGTTGTTAGATTCTGCAACAATATAACTTGTAAATCTTCTTTTGAAGAAGATATCATCAAAAGTTTTATGCTCGGCATCATTTTGTGAATTAAAAACTTCATAAGAAGCTAGCAAAGGTCTGTAATCTGGGAAATAAATCCAGAAAGGCCAAATACGTTGTTCACCTTGCCAACCATCAGGAGAAATTGCAACTATACGAACATCCATCAAAGATCTTTGTTTGTCAAAAACCCATTCTTCCCAAATCCATAACATATCCATAACTCTTGTATCTTCGAGTTTAGCAGGAATAGTTACGTCAACAAGGTTTCCATCAATGTCTTGCTCTTGAATAGTCTCAAAATAAGCCAATAAATCTCCCCTGACAGGATCATCTACTTCAATCGGCTGTCTGTGCCAGTTAGTTATATCGCTTGGATTTAATTTGAAAACAGGATATTGTTTCCCTTGAATTGTATCTAGTAATTCTCCGGTGATTATATCATATTTTTCACCTAATACACCAATGTTATATATTAGATAAAGAAAATTCACACGGCTTCTTTGAGGCTGAACGCCAGTTCCTGCCGGATATGTCATCCTGATAATCGGGAAATAAAGAGGATGGTTCTGTTTTTCCCTGAGTTCAATTACTCTCAGAATTTTTTTCGAATACATAGCGTCTGCTTCCCTAATATTTTGATAGGGGACAAATGTGCGTTCTACTGTATTTTCTCTCATGTAGGCACCATCCAAAACCTGTGCTTTAGTAGTAAAAGCAAGGCTTAGAAATGCGATTATCGGGAAAAACTTAATTAACATTTTCATAATATATTATTTTACGATTACTGTTACACCATTGGTTTGTCTTGTTCCCGAAGGACCGTTATAAAAAATGTTGGAGAAACTAACCTGAGAACCTTGTCCCATTTTGTTAATTTCATTTAAAACTTCCTGTGAGAACTGAGATCCTTGTACTGTTACTTTATTGGTAACGCCACGGACAGTATAGAAAAAGTCATACTTTGCAATTGTGTAGTTAACACCTTCGAATGGGAAGAAATCACTTTCCAATCTTGCACTTAAGTATGGATTTCTGGTTAAAGCAGCTTTTGGTAATTCAGATCCGTCTTTATAAGCACCTGCAACGAGAATTGATGGAGGAGGCACATTAAGAACGTTGAATTTAGCAGATCCAAGGGTTCTACCACCTTCTTCTGTTCTAACAGAAACAGTTATTAAGACTTCTTTTGCAGTAACTGATTGTGGAACTGAAACAATATAACCACCTGCTGCACCTCTAATTGAAGCACCGCCGCTGATACTGACACTAACACTTTCTTTAGGATAACCAGATACCGCAACTTCAACCGGATTATCAAGACCTCGGTAGAATACATTACATTTAGTGGCTGATACGGTAAATCCTGCATCGCCTACCTGATAAGTACCTGTATATGGTAACCACATATCACCACGATTTGATTTATAATGAACAAGCCCACCATATGTAAAATCACCAACTGATCCACAACTTCTAGTATGAATACCTTTACCACTTGCGTCAAGAGGTAGTGTGTCATAACTTGCTCCTTGTCTTAAGCGATATTGAACTTCACCGTTAACAACAGTTGAGTCATAGAAAGGTTTATCGTAAGTAAGATAAACAGTTGGTCTCATGGAAGTATCACGAGCACCAAGGAATACATTTGAAGTATATGTCCCTCCTCTTATAATAAAGCTTTTTGGAGAGCTAACCAAACCCTCAAGAGCTGTAATTCTTATATCAAGACCTTCTAAAGCAGAAATCATATATTCTAAAATATCTGCTTCAGCATTTCTAACATCAGCCTGAATCTTTGAAAGCATAGCTATAGTCCCAATCATAGGCATACCACGACAAATAGTTTCTTGCCATGACCATGGTTCGTCTTTATTGTCTTTTTGATCTACAATTTCAAGATTTTTGTCAATGTTTTTATATACAGTGCTTCCGGTATCTTTTGCTATCTCAAGAAGAACTTTACGATAATTTTCCATCCATAACCTTAAGCTGTCTCCCATCATTGGACCACCCTCTCCAACCATTACTATTGTTGCAGCATGTAAATCATCTTTTTTCTTAATTTCATCTTCTAGTGTAGCATCAGGTCCTTGACTTGACTGTATTATCATTAATTTAAGCCGGTCAATGTCAGCAACAAATTTGTTAGCCATTGTTTCAATTTCATGAGCTTGTTTAGCCATTTGCGTATATTTCCCGGGTTGTTCAGCTACTTTTGCATCAATTAAACCATATAAAGATTTGGTTTTATTGGAAAAGTTGACGGTTGTTTTTTTAATGCTGTCGTCAATTTTGACGAAAGCAGTTACAATCTCAGATGACACATTAAGAGCCAAAAGAGCTGTATAAAACAAATACATCATTCCTATCATTTTCTGCCTCGGGGTTTCCGGGCAATTTCCTCCTGCCATAAATTTAAGTTTTAATGTTCAACATATAATAATCTACTTAATTTAATTAATCTTGCTTAAAATTCATCGCTGAAAGCATGTTACCATAAATGGTATTCATTGCTGCAAGATTATGACTCAATTTGCTGATTTCATCACGATAACGCTTTGTATCATCAGCTGATTGTTTCATATTGGCAAGGATTTCATCTAGACCACTATATAATGTTTTTGATGCTTCAATTTGTTGGTTAGTACCTTGTAATTGTAATTCATAAACAGTATTTAGGGCTGTCAGGTTTTTATTCATTATGCTAAGTTGCTCATTATATGTTTTGTTTTCACCTGTTGACATAGTCAACTCTTTGTTCATGGACTCAATTAATTTATTGTAAGTAGAAGCAAGTGCATCACCTGAAGTACCAACTACTGTAGCCGATTTTTCGTAGGTTGAAGCTAATTTATCAGCCTGTTGATTTAATTTTTCAGCTGAACTACCATACATATCTGCAAATGATGATACTTTTTCTGATGCTTTTTCAAAATTAGCAACATAATTATTAGTAGCAACAGCAGCATCTGATACATCATGCAATTTTTCCGTTGTAGAATTAAGATTTTTTAATCCATGACCTAATTTTTCAAATAATTCAGGTGTGATTTCTGCATTTTCTATCATAGCATCAAATTTCTCTAATGCTGACTTCTTTGTGTTTACCGCATTTTTTCTGTCAGAAATATTTAAATCTTCTGATACTCCTGCAAGTTCAGGATAAACTAAACTCCAGTCAACTTCTTCATGTGGTGGTTCGAAAGCTGATAAAAAGAAAATAACAGCTTCTGTTAACAAACCAATAACCAACATAGGACCTGCTCCAGGGTAGTGCTGAATTTTGAACAATGCACCAACCATAACTATTGCTGCGCCCCATCCATAAACAAATCCCATAATTTTTTTGTACTTCTTACTTGAGGTAAATTCACTTAAGCTCATAATCGTGTCAGTTTTTAATTAATACTATTTATTTATATATACTCGAAATTAAAATTTCAATATTTATTATTAATATACTTGTGAATATGATGTTCCATCAGCTCTATGTCTTCCTAAATATGTTTTTACGCATCTGAATCCAATGTAGCTCTTTGCCGAATCCTGAAATTCATAGGTACGTGTTCCGTTTTGCATATAATATGCAACATCTTTCCAAGAACCGCCTCTGATAACTTTACGTTTTTTTGCCGGAGGATCATCAGGATGAGCATAATATTGATAATCAGGATTTAGGTCATGAGTAAAGCTGTAAGCTGATTCATCAAAGGCATTACTTGTCCATTCTGCAACGTTTCCTGCCATATCATACAAGCCCCATTCGTTTGGGTCATAACTTGCTACCATAAGAGTTTGAACACCGCCGTCATCATAATAGTTACCTCTCATTGGTTTAAAGTTTGCAATAAAACAACCACTATAATTACGTGTGTATAAACCACCCCAAGGATACATAGACAAATCAAGACCACCGCGTGCAGCATATTCCCATTCAGATTCTGTAGGAAGTCTGTATTCATTAAGATAATAATCTCTTGTTGTTCTTTGGTATGCATTTTTTAACATTGTACGCCACATACAGAATGCATTTGCTTGAACCCAACTAACTCCAACAACTGGATAATAATCATATGCAGGGTGCCAAAAATACATTTTTGTCATAGGTTCATTATATGAATAAGTAAAATCGCTTATCCAACATAATGTGTCAGGATAAATATGAACTTTTTCATGCATATAATAACTATACCTTCCACCTTGTCTTCCTGCATCAGTTTTTCCATCATAATTTCTGACTTCTCTGTCTGCAAAATCATCCCATGGTCTGTCTTCATCCATTACTTCGCGATCAGAAATTTGTCCTTCATACTGGCCTGTTTCAGGATTAAAATGACGACCAATTCTTAAACCATGATCTCCCTGACGACTAAAAGTTCTAGCAACATCTTGGTTAACTCCGCCGGCTTGTGTTCCACCAGGTTTAAAAGTGTGTTTCTCTGCAGCTTGTTTTAAATCAATCCAAAAGTATTCATAGTAAAGTGCATCAGTATTTAAATCAATTTGACGCATAAAATGATATAATTCAGCTGGAGGTAACAAATATAAAGTTTGATTAAAATTATTTGGGATTTCATTTTTAATTAAAATACCTTTTATTTCAAGATCTTCAAAGTCAAGAGGACCAAGCCAATCAAGAAAATTAGTGTTATCATAGTCGTCAAAATCAAATTCACCATTTTCATACATATTAGTGATGAAATTAGTTTCTTCTTCAGTTACATCTGTATCATCAATAATAAAATCTATAGGTTGATACGCTTTCTTTGTGCTTATATCACCAAAATCAACACTATTCTTAGTTTCTTTACCTAAAACTGTTAAAGCCATTGAGTCTCTAACCCAAACAACGAATTGTCTGTATTCAGAGTTTGTAATCTCTGTTTCATCCATCCAAAAACCTTGAATAGTAACTGTTTTTGATTGAGCAGTCATAGAATAAGGGACATCCTGATCACTTGGTCCCATCTGATATGTGCCGGGAGGAATAAACAACATTCCGTAAGGATCCGGAGTATACCATAATTTTCTGTCAATTCCGGTTAATTCACCACTTCCGTAGTATCCACAACTACTTAAGAAGATAATGATTATTGTACTGATGATGAGTAGCTTTCTCATAATTATACATTTTTTATTTTGCGTCTTGTTTTTACGTAATAATATTTAAATAGTTACAATCTTCTCACACTTCTATATCTTCCAGGGGTTTTACCTCCTTTAAGATTGAAGCAATATCTGACCATCAATTCGTGTGACCCGCTATTGTACGAACCGACCTTTGAAGTTACTATATCGTAGCTGTATCCAATACTAAGACCATTAATCAAATGTACTCCGATCATTGGAACTATTGCATCGTTATATCTGTACGACAATCCACCCCAGAAACTTTTGTTATATAAAATTTTTGCGTTTACTTGAAATTCAACGGTACTTCCATCTGATAAAACCATTCCAGTACCAACTAAATCAAATGACGGATTGGGTAATGAATAATTATATCCGCCAACTAAATAATAATGGCGAGAAATGTAACTTGGCAATTCAACTTCAAAATTAATTGTAGGTCTTAATAAATGGGTTGTGGAAATGCCAATCCAAAAATCATCACCAACTAAAGTTGCACCAAAGTTCATGTCAAATGCAATTTTATTGTCCATATGTGGAACTGCTGGATCTTGATATACTGTCCCTCCTGTCAAAGATTGCCATGTTATCCAATTTCCATCAATGGCTCTATTAATAATTCCTATGCCAATACCTACTCCTAGCATCCCCGGATCAAGCTCTACCCTGTATGCAACATTAGCACTTATATTTAAATCTTGTTGAAATCCTAGAATATCTTGATTGATATTTAAACCAACTCCCAAAACATCAGCTAAAGGCATGTCAAATGAAAATAATGTTGTTTGAGGTCTTCCTTCTGGCCAACCTACCCACTGTTGACGATGTAAGCTTGTTACGCACATAGCGTTATTACTCCCTGCTGCTCCGGGGTTATATATGTTCTGTGAATATTCAAACAAGCTGAAATGAGAGTCAACCTGAGAATAAGAATAATTTATAAATATTCCCGTAAAAACAATAATCAGTAGTATTAATCTCCTCATAATATAATTCAATTTGTCACTTTCAATACTTAACTCCCAATTTTTAATTGGTAAAAAAAACACTTTTTTTTTTATTCTCCAAATTTTATTAACATTTTTTTGTTAATAAGTGTAAAAATTGTTAATAACTTCAAAAATAATTTTATCATCTATAGTGATAAATTTCAAATTGCGAAAGTTATATTTTTTTTTTAAAATAACACTATAAAATTAAAAAATATTTTTTTTTCATTAAAATAACGCAATTCTATATTGTATTATTATATATGTTTCTGTAATAACATGACATTTATCATGTTGTTTGTAATATGATAAATATCGTAATCAATTGATATTCAGTGATTTGTGCAATTACGCGTTTTTCTTAGAAATAATTTGTTTACATTCTTCCAAAGTTATAGTTTCTGGATCATAAGTCTTCGGAATACGATAATTTTTATTTTCATACGAAATATAAGGGCCATATTTACCTTTCATAATGCGTAAACCCGGAATTTCATCGAAAGTTCTGTTAAAAACTTCGCTTCCTTTCGACTTTTTTTCTTGAATTATTTCGATAGCTCTGTTAATATTAATGGTATAAGGATCATCTTTTTTTGTTAAACTAAAAAATGCACCATTATTTTTAATGTAAGGGCCATATTTTCCAAGAGAAATTATTATATCATCATTTTCATAAGTTCCGATATTTCGAGGGAGCTTGAACAAATCTAAAACTTCTTCAAGAGTAATACTTTCAACGTTTTGGTTTTTTCTTAGACTTGCATAAATAGGTTTTTCCTTATTTTCAATTGATGCGTAAGGCCCATATTTGCCAATTTTCAAAACAATTGGTAAACCTGTTTCAGGATGATTGCCGATTGTTTTTTCCCATTTAGTGTTTTCTTTTTCTTTAAGACTTTGTTCTACCTTAACATTAAATTTTTTGTAGAATTCACTAATCATTTTATCCCAAGAAACTTTACCGATAGCTATGTCGTCAAATTTCTCTTCAATTTGCGCAGTAAAGCTATAGTCTAGGATATCATCGAAATGACCAATAAGATAGTCTGTTACAACTACTCCCATTGAGGTAGGAAATAGTTTGTTAGATTCAGCTCCAAATTTTTCAGAAATGGTATTTTCAATTATCTTATTATCCTTCAATGTCAAAGTGTTTATTTTGCGGGAAAGAGCCTGTCTTGACTCTTTAACAACATATTCACGTTGTTGAATAGTTGAAATTGTTGGTGCATAAGTAGAAGGTCTTCCAATTCCCAATTCTTCAAGTTTTTTAACCAAACTTGCTTCGGTGTAGCGATATGGAGGCTGATCATATTTTTCAATTGCTTCGATTGTAGAAGCAATTGCCTTCTCGCCTTTTTTTACATTTGGAAGTATGCATTCTTTTTCATCACCGTTTTCTTCATCAGATGACTCTGTATATAATTTAAGAAAGCCTTCAAACGTAATTATTTCTCCACTAGCTGTAAAAACAATTTTATTATCATTATTATTAATAGTAATAATAGTCTTTTCAATTTTGGCATCTTGCATTTGTGAAGCAATTGCTCTTTTCCTGATTAAATCATATAAACGCTGTTCTTGTTTGCCGGCTTCAATTGTTTCGTTTTCTATATAAGTTGGCCGAATTGCTTCATGAGCTTCTTGTGCACCTTTAATTTTGTTTTCGTATTTTCTTATTTTTAAGTAATCGTCTCCGTAACTGTTAGTAATAAGGTTTTTTATACTTCCTATGGCTAGATTTGACATATTAACAGAGTCTGTTCTCATGTAAGTGATAAATCCGTTTTCGTATAAACTTTGAGCAAATTTCATTGTTTGATTAACAGAAAAACCTAATTTACGTCCTGCTTCTTGTTGTAGCGTTGATGTTGTAAAAGGTGGAGCAGGTGATTTTTTTCCAGCTTTTTTCACAATATCTTCAATGTGGAATTCTTGATTTATACAGCTCTTTAAAAAGGATTTAGCATCCTCAATATTTTTAAATTTTTGATTCAATTCAGCTTTAACAGTATCACCGTTTATTGTAAAAATACCAAAAATTTTGAATGATGAAATAGATTTAAAACCAGTTATTTCTCGTTCCCTCTCAACGATTAACCTAACTGCGACAGATTGAACTCTTCCGGCAGATAAAGCGGGCTTGATTTTTTTCCATAGTAATGGAGAAAGACTAAAACCAACAAGTCTGTCCAAAATTCTACGTGCTTGTTGTGCATTAACAAGGTTTATATCAATCTCACGAGGGTTTTCAATTGCATTTTGAATTGCCGATTTAGTAATTTCATGAAAAACTATACGTTTTGTATCTGATTTTTTTAGTTTCAGGACTTCAAATAAATGCCATGAAATCGCTTCTCCTTCACGGTCTTCATCGGAAGCTAACCAAACAGTTTTTGTTTGTGTGGCAATTTTCTTTAGCTCTGATACAACTTTTTTCTTTTCAATAGGAATTTCATATTCAGGTAAAAAACCATTATTAACATCTATACCCAGATTTTTTTTGCTTAAATCTCTAATATGTCCAAAACTCGATTTAACAATAAAATCTTCACCCAAAAACTTTTTTATAGTTTTAGCTTTGGCTGGTGATTCAACAATAACAAGATTATTCTCCATCTAAAAAGTAAAATTTATCGTTTGCAAAATAAAGAAATTCAATAATGTTTTCATTAATTTTTTTAATTTTACGCCATAATTTTTGAATTTATGAAAAAGTTAAAAAGTGCAAAAGTAATATATTCTTCCAAGTTTGTTAAAAAATTTACAATTACTTTTTGGGCAGTAATATTATTATTCGTTTTAGGTTTATCTACTTATTTCTTCCTTATTGCTAGAGGTACATTTGGTGAAATGCCTACTTTTGAACAACTCGAAAATCCTGAGGATAATCTTGCATCAAAAGTTTACTCAAGTGATTTAATTTTGCTCGGGACATATTTTAGAGAAAATCGTTCTAGAGTATCTTATAATGATTTATCTCCTTATTTAATAGATGCGTTAATCGCGACAGAAGATGTTAGATTTTATAAACATTCGGGAATAGATTTCAAAGCTTTACCTAGAGTTTTTACGGGAATGATAGGTGGAGGATCTAAAGGTGGAGGGAGTACAATTACTCAACAATTGGCTAAGATGCTCTTCCCTCGACAGGAAAATATGAGCAAAATTCAAATGGCTAACAGAAAATTCCAGGAATGGATTATTGCCGTAAAATTAGAAAGAAGCTATACTAAGGAAGAGATAATCGAAATGTACTTAAATAAATTTGACTTTCTTAATTTGGCTGTTGGGATCGAATCTGCTGCAAGAGTTTATTTTGACACAACTCCCGGAGGTCTTAATATTACTCAATCTGCCATGTTGGTTGGTATGGCAAAAAATCCATCCTTGTATAATCCATTAAAAAGACCCGAGCAAACTCTTCATCGTAGAAATGTTGTTTTGGGACAAATGTATAAATATGATTATATAACTAAGGCTGAGTTTGATTCATTGATTGAAAGGCCTTTGGATTTGAAATATCAGAAAGTTGATCATAATATTGGTTCTGCAACTTATTTTAGAGAGTTTTTGAGACAATGGCTAACTGCAAAGCAGCCAAATATTAATGATTATGTAGATATGAGAGAGTATATAGAGGATTCGATAAATTGGGCAATAGATCCTTCTTATGGATGGTGCAATAAAAATACAAAACCTGATGGAACGCCATATGATATATATAGTGATGGCTTACAAATTTACTCAACGATAAACAGTAGAATGCAAAAATATGCCGAAGAAGCAGTAAAACAACATATCGGGGGATATATACAAGTTGAGTTTTACAAAGATCAAAAGAGTAATAAAAAGGCTCCATTTGCATCAACAATGACTGATGCTGAGATTGAACAAATTATGTATGCATCAATGCGGCGTAGTGACAGATGGAGAGAACTTAGGGCAAATGGGTGTTCCGAGGATTCCATAATTATGTCTTTTAATGAACCTACTAAAATGAGGGTTTTCTCTTGGAATGGAGATATTGATACCGTTATGACTCCGATGGATTCTATTAAGTATTATAAAATGTTTTTGCGTGCTGGTTTTATGTCAATGGAAACACGGACGGGTTATGTTAGGGCTTATGTAGGGGGTATTGATTATTCTCATTTTAAATTTGATCAGGTTGTTAAATCCAGAAGGCAGGTTGGTTCTACAATTAAACCATTTATATATTGTTTGGCTATGCAAAATGGATATTCTCCATGTACAAAAGTTCCGAATGTTGAGGTAACTTTTAAATTACCCAAAGGTTCACCAAAAGAATACTATACTCCAAAATACTCTCCTTCAAAACTTGATGGAGAAATAATAAGCCTCAAAACAGGATTGGCTTTGTCGCTAAATCAAATTTCTGCATGGGTGTTAAAACAGTTCTCCCCTCAAGCAGTAATTTCGATTGCGAAAAAAATGGGCGTTTACAGTCATATAGATCCATTCCCGTCAATTTGTGTGGGGGCTGCAGAAGTGCTGTTAAGTGAAATGGTTGGTGCCTATTGTACATTTGGAAATAAAGGCATTTATACAAGGCCGATGTATGTTACAAGAATTGAAGATGAAAATGGAAATGTATTAGCTACGTTTTTGCCGATACAGTCTGAAGCTTTGAGCGAAGAAACAGCTTATCTGATGATCGACTTGATGAAGGGTGTAATAAATGAAGGAACCGGATCAAGATTAAGATTTGTCTATAATATTAATAGTGAATTAGCAGGTAAAACAGGTACAACAAATAATCATTCGGATGGATGGTTTATTGGAGTTTCACCAGAATTAACTAACGGAGCTTGGGTAGGAGGTGAAGAAAGAAGTATAAGATTTAGATATATTACATTAGGTCAGGGAGCATCATTGGCTTTACCAATTTGGGGCTTATATATGCAAAAAGTCTATGATGACCCGAACCTTCCTTATTCAAGGGATGCTCATTTCGAAAAACCGAATAAATTACCTGTAGAAATAGATTGTGCCGAATACGATAGAAATAACAAAACAGGTGATTTTAATAATATGTAAATATTAGCGAAAAATCTTTGACGCAAAATCTTTAATGTCACTAACAGGAATAATTTTAGAAGTTTTGGACTTTACTTCTGATTTTTGAGTTGCAGATATAAATATATTATTAAAACCTAGTCTTTGAGCCTCGCTGACTCTTTTATCAATAAATGAAACAGGCCTAATCTGTCCTGATAAACCGACTTCACCAACAAAGCAAGAACTTTCTTTTAAAATTTTATCAAAGTATGAAGAAATCACTGCTGCAATTACTGCCAAATCAGAAGCAGGATCATTAATCTTTAATCCACCGGCAATATTCAGAAATACATCTTTTTGTATTAGTTTAAGGCCTAGACGCTTTTCTACTACAGCTAACAACATTTGAAATCGTCTCGAGTCAAACCCTGTTGCGTTTCTTTGTGGTGAACTGAAAACAGCATTTCCAACAAGTGCTTGAATCTCTATTAGTAAACTTCTGTTGCCTTCTGAAATTGTTCCAAATGCAACTCCGCTCAAATTAGAGTTGTCGCCGGTTAAAAGTATATTGCCAGGATCTGTAATCTCTTTTATTCCCTCATTGTTCATTTCAAATACACCTATTTCGAAAGTTGAACCAAATCTGTTTTTCTTTGGTCTGAGAATCCTGTAAAAATAATTATTGTCTCCTTCAAACTGTAATACTACATCAACAATATGTTCCAAAGACATTGGTCCGGCAATATCACCTTCTTTATTAATATGACCAATTAATATTATTGGAGTAGCTGTCTCTTTTGCGAATTCCTGTAATTGCCTTGTACATTCTCTTATTTGCGAAACAGTCCCGGGTGATGAGCTAAGATCTGTCGAGGCAACAGTTTGAACAGAATCTATAATAACTATGTTAGGGCTCAAACTTTTAATGGTAGCAAGAATTTTTTCAATATTTGTTTCGGTATATATATAACATTCCGTATTATGAATCCCAATCCTATCTGCCCGAAGTTTAATTTGTGTTTCACTTTCTTCACCTGAAATATATAAAATCTTTATTCCTGATAAATTTAGTACAGATTGTAATATTAGCGTAGATTTTCCTATACCCGGTTCGCCACCAATTAGAACAAGTGATCCCGGTACTAAACCGCCTCCAAGCACTCTGTTTAATTCGGAATAATATAAATCAATTCTCTTAAAATAGCTCTGTTTAATATCATCAATTTTTTGGGGATTACCTGCGACAATATTTGACAAATCCCCTTTTGTTTTATCTTCTTTAATTACAATTTCTTCAATAAAAGAATTCCAACTATTGCAGTTGGAACACTTGCCTGCCCACTTTGGGCTTGTATATCCACAGTTTTGACAAACAAAAACTGTTTTAGCTTTTTGCATAATTAGTTTTTACGTATCATTTCGACTCTTAGGTAAGCACCTGCTTTTTCATCGTTTGGTAAGCGAAATCTCGTCATTATTAATATATCATCTTTAAACTTGTCAATTCTGTATAAACCATCTAAAGGAGGAAGACCAAAAAATTTAACACTTCCTGTAATTGTCATTTTTTTCTTTAAAATTGAGTTGTCAATTATATATTCACATGAGTCAATATAAAGGCTATCTCCATAGGTAGCCATTCTAACCATATTTCCGCTGTCATCAAAAGTACATAAAATTGTGCCTGAGGGTTGGGTGTCAAAAGTCTGATATTCCCAGGTCCCAACAATTTCATCAGCAACATTAGTGCAGCCTGTCATTAATATAAATGTTGAAATTATTACTAAAATGATGCTTCCTATTTTCATTTATTAATTTGTTTTAATTTTCACAAATATAATTAAATTTTATTTTTTGGAAATATTTTTAATAATATTGGTTGAAGAATATCCTTCTACTAATGGTATTATTTCTACTTTACCCCCATAGTTAATCACATGGTCGGCACCAACTATTTCATTGTACTGATAGTCTCCCCCTTTAACTAAAACATCCGGCGAATACAATTTTATTATTTCTTCGGGAGTGTCTTCATCAAAAATGACAATAGCGTCAGTAAAAATTAATGATGCAAGAAGTAATGCTCTCGCTTCCTGATTATTAATTGGTCTTAAATCTCCCTTAAGTCTTTTTACTGAATTGTCTGAATTCAGCCCGATAATTAATTTATCACCAAAGTCTTTTGCAGCTGCTAAATATTCAATATGTCCTTTGTGGATTAAATCAAAACAACCGTTAGTAAAAACAATTTTCTTGTTTTCATTTTTCCAATTTAGAACTGATTTGG
Source organism: Bacteroidota bacterium (assembly GCA_029558535.1). Lineage (GTDB taxonomy): Bacteria > Bacteroidota > Bacteroidia > Bacteroidales > ML635J-15 > Bact-19. Next base: position 85,909 of record JAKQEK010000292.1, read on the forward strand.
ATAGCTGATCCCGTGAAAATATTTTTGACTGTATTAAATTTAAATAATACATTATATCAAGCGATTAGTCTGAGTATCAGGAAATATGAATGTAGGTTTAAACGTTTTAGCCTCTTCAAAATCCATTGATGCGTAGGATATTATTATGACAATATCATCAACAGCAACTTTTCTTGCTGCGGGACCATTAAGACAAATTATACCTGAACCTGAAGCCCCTTTAATTACATAGGTTTCTAAACGTTCGCCATTATTAATGTTAACGACCTGAACTTTCTCGTGTTCAATTATGTTTGCTGCTTTCATCAAGTCCTCATCAATAGTAATGCTTCCGACATATTGCAGATTTGCTTCGGTTACTCTTACTTTATGAATTTTTGACTTAACTATTTCTATATTCATAATTCTTAAACTAAAAACTGCTGCAAAGTTAAACAATACTTATTTAAAACTCCAAACTAATATTATCAATTAATCGAATTTTTCCACACCAAACAGCTACACACAGTCTTACAACTGAATTTTGAGAAAAAGAAAAAACCGGTTTCAGTGTTGTGGGATCGCAAAATGCGACATATTCGGTCTTTAAAAATGGATTTAGATTTATTTCTTCTGATATTTTATTTATTAATTTTTCAGGAGAATCATCAATTTTCATAGAATTTTTAACGCTATTTAAAACTTCAAATATTTTTGATGCATTTTTTCTTTCTTCAGCACTAAGTCTTTCATTTCTAGAGCTCATAGCTAGCCCGCTTTCTTCACGAACAGTTGCACAAGGAATAATATTTAGCGTAAGATTAGATTTGCTTACCATTAATTTTATTATAGCTAATTGCTGAAAGTCTTTTTCTCCAAAATAACTGTTATGTGGTTTTACTATTTCAAATAATCGGTAAACAATGTCAACAACCCCTTGAAAATGGCCAGGTCTGAATTCTCCTTCATATAATTTGTCAAGCCCGTCAAAATCCATCCGAAAACCGGTATAATTGTTATAAATATCTTCACTATCAGGAATAAATACAAGATTACATTTTGATTTTTCAAGCATTTCCAAATCTTTTTCAATTGTAACGGGGTAATTAATAAAATCGTTTTTGTCGTTAAATTGTTTAGGATTTACAAAAATTGAGACTATGGTATAATTATTTTCTCTAACCGATTTCTCAACTAAAGAAATGTGTCCGGTGTGCAAAGCTCCCATTGTTGGTACAAATCCTATGCTTAGATTTTTCAACTCTTGTTCTCTGAACTTTATTATATCACTAACCTTTCTAATGATTTTCATACAATTTTTTTTGCGAATTTATCAATATTTAACAGAAAGTCAATCTTTTTGTTGACTATAAAAAAAGAAAAAATATTAAAAATAATAAACGAGTTAAAAAATCGTTTATAAAGCTTGTTCGGATATATTAAATTTTTTTTATATTTTTGTGTCCTTAAATATTTATGGATTTAGTAATTAAAATATGAAATTGAAAGTTCTGTATGTAACCCAGGAAATTACGCCTTATTTACCTGAGACAGAAATGTCGTTAATAGGCAGGTTTTTACCGCAAGGGATACAAGAGCGTGACAGGGAGATCCGAACATTTTTACCCAAATTCGGTAGTATTAATGAAAGAAGAAATCAATTGCATGAGGTGATTAGATTAAGCGGGATGAATCTTGTTATTAATGATACCGATCATCCTTTGGTTATCAAAGTAGCTTCAATTCAGCCTGCAAGAATGCAAGTTTACTTTATTGATAACGAAGATTTTTTTAGTCGCAAATTTGCATTGTCGGAAAAAGACAGAGAATTTAAGGACAATGACGAAAGAGCAATTTTTTATTCAAGGGGTGTTATCGAAACAGTTAAAAAGCTGGGTTGGGCTCCCGATGTAATTCATTGTCATGGATGGTTTACTGCTTTGGTACCTTTTTATATGAAGAAAATATATCGCAATGATCCATTGTTTGATAATAATTTTAAAGTTATTTATTCTGTATATAATGATGAGTTTTCTAAACCCCTAAATCCGGATTTGTCTCAAAAACTATTGGAAAATGGAGTATTCCCGGAAGATTTGGAATTACTTACTACACCGGACTGGAAGAATCTGACTAAATTTGCAGTAGATAATGCGGATGGGATTATTCTAGGTTCGAGCAAAGTTAATAATGAGATACGTGAGTATGTCGAAACTTGTAATAAGCCATTTTTGAAACCTCAAAGTCAGGAAAATTATATTGATAAATACAATGAATTTTATGACAAACTAATAGCAAATAAATTTTAATGAAAAAAAATTCTCAATTTTACATTTTACTGACCTCTTTTTTACTACTGTGTTTGGGTTTCTATTCATGCAATGAAGATGATTCTGAAATAGGTTTAGGAATTATCCCTGGAAGTGATAAAATACTATTATTTAAAGATACGATTGGCGTTGATTGTTATACTGTAAGAGATGATAATATTTCAACTGATGAAAGAACGTTATCGCCTTTAGGTTCTTATAATGACCCGATATTTGGTTTCTCAAAAGCCAGTTTTGTTTGTCAGGCTAGAATTTCATCAAATAATGTTAATTTTGATACAGTTCAGGTAATTAATTCATTAAAGTTGCATCTGAAATACACCTCTTTCTATGGCGATCCCTCTGCTACGCAAATGGTAAATGTTTACAGATTGAAAAAGGATATTTATATTGATTCAGTATATTATTCTGAATTTTCTTTGGCACCATCAGAATATGAAATTTTATGCTCAACGCCTATGAGTTTCAATGAGGCAGATAGTATTATGACTATTGAATTGCCTTTATCCCTTGCGGAAAGTTTTGTGAATGATGCAAATTCATCACATTTTGTTGATAATACTACATTTATCGATTTCTTTAAAGGATTTTATATTACAACCGATAATTTAACAACAGGGGGTTGTATTTTTAGCCTGAATCTTGTTGACGCGAATTCTAAAATGGCATTGTATTACAACGATTCTGCTGTTTATAATTTTTATATAAATTCAAAATCAGCAATTATTAATATGTTTGAACATGATTACAGTTCTGCTTTGCCTGAGATTCAGGAAGCATTAAACGATACTACTGCACTGTATGATTATTGCTACGTACAAAGTATGGGAGGTCTGAAAACAAAAATAAAATTTCCGGATTTACAAACACTTTTTGATTCAACAAATATTGTAATTAATAAAGCTCAGTTGAAAATTACTATTAAATCCGGAACAGACGAAGATTTATTTTCGCCTCCTCCCAAAATGACTTTAGTCGCAATTCTTGAAAGTGGCAAATACGATTTTATTACTGACTATAAGGTAAATAATTTGTATTTTGGAGGCAGCTTATTATCTGATGAATATACATATATTTTTAACATTCCTTTCCATATTCAGGAGTTGATAAATGGGAATGATGACTATGGAATATATTTATTTGCAGTTGATAACAGGACCAAACCATATCGTTCCGTAATACATGCAAATGATAATTCGGACAAGAGTATGAAACTTGAATTGTATTATTCTAAATATTAGTTATTTATGTGTGGAATAGTTGGTTATATAGGTAAAAGGCAGGCTTGCGAAGTGCTGATAAAAGGTCTAAAAAGACTTGAGTACAGAGGCTACGATTCGGCAGGAGTTGCTTTTAGTGGGGATAGTTTCAGGATATACAAATGCAAAGGAAAGGTGTCTGATCTTGAAGAGCAATTAAAAGATAAAAATATAAATGGCTGTATGGGGATGGGGCATACACGCTGGGCAACACACGGCGAACCTACTAATAACAACGCTCATCCTCATCAGTCTATGAATGGGAAATTTGTAATAATTCATAATGGGATTATTGAAAATTATGCTAAACTAAAATCAGGTCTCGAAAAGGAAGGGTATAAATTTGCAAGTGAAACAGATACTGAAGTGCTGGCAAATCTGATTGAATATGTTTATTTACATAATCAGAATAATGGAGATTCTCTAAGTTGTGTAGATGCTGTGCGAGTTGCACTTAATATGGTTGAGGGAGCTTATGGACTTGTTATCATGAGCGAAGATAATCCTGAAAAGTTAATTGCTGCACGTAAAGGGAGTCCACTTGTCATTGGTATTGGAAGGGGTGAATATTTTATTGCTTCTGATGCTACTCCGATTATTGAATATACAAATAGTGTTATATATCTTAACGATGATGATATAGCTGTAATTGGACTGGACGGTCTTAATCTTACTAATCTCAAGAAAGTAAAACAGATACCCAATATCAAAAAAATTGACCTTAAGCTTGACGAAATTGAGAAAAACGGATTCGAGCATTATATGCTTAAAGAAATTTATGAGCAACCGCGTGCTATACGAGATACATATAGAGGAAGGCTTAATTTTGAATCAAAATATCTTAAATTAGGCGGATTACATAACGTATTTAGTGAGCTTAAAGAGGCAAAAAGAATAATGATTATTGCCTGTGGTACCAGTTGGCATGCAGGTTTGGTCGGAGAATACTTGTTTGAAGAATTTACAAGAATACCTACAGAGGTTGAATATGCATCTGAATTTAGATACAGGAATCCTGTAATTAATAAAGGTGACTTAGTTATTGCAATTAGTCAAAGTGGCGAAACAGCAGATACTTTAGCTGCAATTCAACTGGCAAAAAAAGCAGGAGCAATTGTTATTGGTATTTGTAATGTTGTTGGGTCAAGTATTCCTCGCGAAACTATTGCCGGAGTTTATACACATGCCGGTCCTGAAATTGGGGTGGCATCTACTAAGGCTTTTACAGCTCAAGTTACCGTGCTAACTATGATGGCAATGGCAATTGGACAGGCTAATCAAGGTCTAACCGAAAAAGAATTTGAAGATTTAATAGGTGAATTATATGCAATTCCTGATAAGATTGAAAAAATCCTAAATACTTCAAATCATATTAAAGACATTGCCGAAAAAATAAAGGATTCAACAAACAGTTTATATCTTGGAAGAGGTTATCTTTTCCCTGTAGCTTTAGAAGGGGCATTAAAGTTAAAAGAAATATCTTACATACATGCTGAAGGATACCCTGCTGCAGAAATGAAACATGGCCCGATAGCTCTTATTGACGAAAAGATGCCTGTAATTGTTTTAGCAACAAAAGATCATTCATACGACAAAATTGTATCAAACATACAGGAGGTAAAAGCACGTAAGGGATGTATTATTGCAATAGTAACTGAAGGTGATACTACAATAAAGGAAATGGCAGATTATGTTATCGAGGTACCACAGTCCGATTTTGCATTGGCACCATTACTTACTGTTGTTCCCTTGCAATTGCTTTCTTATTATATCGCCGTTTATAGAGGTTGCAATGTAGATCAACCGAGAAATCTTGCAAAATCAGTTACTGTTGAATAATCTTTTGGTTAAATATAATAAAGTAGATAAAATTTAGTTATCAAAGCAATAAAGAAGAAAAATTGAAAACAAAGAGCATAATTTTTATTTTAATTATTATACTGATTATTTTCAGTGCATGTTCTGTTGAAAAAAACACTTCAACCAGTCGTGCATACCATAATGTAACACTAAAATATAATATATATTTTAATGCTAACGAAGCATATAAGAGAGGTATAAATCGAATTGTATCACAGAATACAGATAACTACAATGAAATTTTACCTGTTTTTATTGACAGTAAAGAGGAATTTGCAGGCTCAGCCGGAGGCGAAATGGATAAGGCCATTCAGAAATCGTCTAAAGGGATCAAGATACATTCTATTACAAAAAAGCCTGAAATGAAAAATTCGGGTCAAATGACAAAGAAAGATAAAGAATTTTTTGATCAGAAAGAATTTAACAAATGGATAGACGATTGTTATTTGTTAATGGGGAAAGCTTATTTTATTAAACGTGATTACACTCAGGCAAGACATAATTTTGATTATTTGGTTAGGATATTCCCTAATTTGGAAAGCAGGCATTATGCTAACTTATATCTGGCAAGAACATTTGCCGAAAGTGGCGATTATAAATCAGCCAAAGAAATGCTTGATTTTATTGAGGCTCAAAAGGATCTCCCTAAAAAACTTAAAGGATTATACTCTGTTATATATGCAGATTTTTTACTAAAACAAAAACTTTACGAGGACGCTATTCCAAAGCTTTTAATTGCCATAAAAAATACAAAGAAGAAAAAAGATAAGTTGAGATATACTTATATACTCGCTCAGCTTTATGAAAAAACAGGCAATTTGACAAAAGCCTCTGAAATGTATGAGATAGTTTCAAAGAAAAACAGTTCTTATGAGATGGAATTCAACGCTAAAATTAACATGGCGAAGTGTTTTGTAGATCAGGGAAAGAGCAGTAAAGATATTCGTAAAACTTTGAAAAAAATGCTAAGAGATGATAAAAATATAGAATATTTGGATCAGATATATTTTGCGATTGCTGAAATTGATGCCAGAGCAAACAATATAAACGAAGCGATTACAAATTATAAGTTGTCATCTTCTTCCAGCATGGGAAATGATTATCAAAAAGCTATTTCTTGCCTTAAGTTAGGCGAAATTTACTTTGCAAGAAATGATTATAAAAATGCTCAGATATATTACGATACTTGTATGGCATTTTTACCCGTTACTTACGAAAATTATCAAAAAGTCAGAACAAATTCTTCATACCTGAATGAATTAGTGAGTTTTACAAGTGTTGTTGAATTTGAAGATAGTGTTCAAAAGCTAGCTAGAATGTCTGATAAAGAACGGAATAAAATTATTGATGATATTATAGCGGATTTGATTGAACAAGAAAGAATTCAAAGAGAGCTTGAGCAACAGGAAAATGTTAATTCGATGCTGTTTGATCAGCAAAGAGGGAATACAAGAAATAATGTAAATGCTCCGGCCGGAGGTAAATGGTATTTTTATAATCCATCTCAATTAAGTTTTGGAAAAAACGAGTTTACAAAGAAATGGGGTAGTCGTAAAAATGAAGATAACTGGAGAAGAAAAAATAAAGCTATTGCCGATTTTGCTTCAGATGATTTAAGTAATAATGCTGACAGTGCATCAGGAACGTCTGCCCCAAGGCTCACTAATGTAAAAGACAGGGCTTATTATTTACAAGATATTCCTCTTACAGATTCGGCTATGAATGCATCAAACGATAGGATTGCAATGTCGTTATTTAACGTTGGGAGAGTATATAAAGAGAGGTTTTCGGACTATAGACGAGCTATTGAAGCATATGAAGATTTAAATAACCGATATCCGAACAATGAGTATTTATTGTTATCATATTACAATTTGTATTTATTGAATAAGCTAATAGGAAATGACACGGAGACAGAGAAATACAAAAATCTTGTCATATCAAAATTCCCTGAGACAAATTATGCCAAGCTATTGCAAAATCCAAATTATATACAGGAATTGGATAATAAGCGCAGACAAGATGAACAGTTATATATTGAAACTTATGATAACTACATGAAAGCCAAATATGAAAAGGTAAGTTCTGTTGCCGAAACCTTCATTGTAAATAATCCTGATAATGATCTTATTCCAAATTTCGATTTTTTACGTGTTTTATGTGTCGGCAGAACATCGGATTTGGATGTGTTTAAAGGTGAATTAGTCGGTTTTATGCAGAAATATGCTTATCACGAGTTAGCAGGAGCTGCTGAGAATATTTTGCAGTATTTTGGTACAACAGATATTCAGGCTTTGATTGCTGATCTGCAGTCTCGACCTGAAACAGTAGTAGAAAACACTACAATAGGAAAAGATTCTCTTGGAATAGAAGTCATATCTGAAGCTTATGTTTTTGATGAGTTAGCGGAGCATTATTATATAATTTATGTAAAATCTGCAGATGTTGATATTAAGCGTATTAGTTTTGAAATTCGAAATTTTAACATTTTTAATTTCAGTATGAGAACTTTTAATGTAATAAATAATCCATTTGATAGTAATTTTGAATTAATCTCCGTAAGATCCTTTAAAAACCAAAGACAGTCGGTGAATTATTCCAAAATGATTGCCAATAGCGATGATGTGTTTTCAAAGTTGAAAAATACTGATTATAAAGTTTTTGTAATTTCTACTGAGAATTTTGTGAAATTGCAGAAAAATAAGAACATTGCTGAATACCTTAAATTTTATCAGGAACACTATTAATAAATCATTTATACCTATTTTATATTTCTGCCTGTGAAAAAGATAAAGATATTATGGACAGATGATGAGATTGACTTACTTAAACCTCATGTTATTTTTCTTGAACAAAAAGGCTATTTGGTTGATACTGCAACAAATGGTTCTGATGCAATAAGTCTAGTTGGGAAAGAAGATTATGATATTATTTTTCTGGACGAAAATATGCCTGGTTTAAGTGGTTTAGAAACTTTAAGCAAAATAAAAAACATTTCTCCTCACGTACCGGTAATAATGATTACTAAAAGCGAAGAGGAAAATATCATGGACGAGGCGATAGGTTCCAAAATAAATGATTATCTTATTAAACCGGTTAACCCTAATCAAATCTTACTTGCAATAAAGAAAAATATTGATAAAGATAGATTGATAACACAAAAAACAACTTCTGCATACCAATCTCAGTTTATGAAGCTGGGAATGGAAATTAATGATAGTTTGAGTTATAAAGATTGGTATGAGATATACCGAAAACTGACTTATTGGGAATTAGAGTTGGGTGCCTCAAAAGATAATACAATGGATGAGGTATTGACTATGCAGCAGAATGAGGCCAATATTAGTTTTTCTAAATTCATTAAACGTGAATATACCTCATGGTTTGAGCCAAAAAGTACAGATAAACCCTTACTCTCACCCGGTTTACTAAAGGACAAAGTATTTCCACTTTTAAAAGATGGGAAAAAGGTTGTATTTCTTTTAATGGATAATTTACGATATGATCAATGGAAAAGTCTTGAACCTCTCCTAAATCAATATTATACAGTTACAGAAGAAGAATTGTATTATTCTATTTTACCTACATCTACGCAGTATTCGAGGAATTCTATTTTTTCGGGTTTAATGCCTTCAGAAATAAATAAATTGTATCCGGATTTATGGAAAAATGATGATGAGGAAGGCGGGAAGAATTTATATGAAGAAGAAATGTTAAAGTCATTCATGGCAAGATATAATGTGAAAACAGGATTGTATTATGAAAAAATAACTGATGTAAAGTTTTGTAAAAAGATTACAGATAATGTAAAATCTATTTTAAATAATCAATTTGTTTCTATTGTGGTTAATTTTGTTGATGCCTTATCCCACGCCAGAACAGACCAGAAAATGATGAGAGAATTGGCAAACACTACTTCTGCCTATCGAGCGATAACAAAATCGTGGTTTGAGTTTTCTCCGTTGTTTGACATGTTGAAAGCCTTTTCTGAAAATGATATTTATTTATTTATTAGTACAGATCATGGTAGTATCCAAGTAAATAATCCTGTTAAAATTGTTGGAGACAGAGCCACAACAACAAATTTAAGATACAAGCAAGGAAGAAACCTTAATTATAATAAAAAAGAAGTTTTCGAAATACTAAACCCGCAAGAAGCCTTTTTGCCAAAAACAAATATTAGTTCAACATACGTATTTGCCTATGGAACCGATTTTTTTGCATATCCCAACAACTTTAATCATTATGTAAAGTATTATAAAGATACTTTTCAGCATGGAGGAATTTCAATGCAGGAAATGATTATTCCGGCTATAACATTAAAATCAAAGTAAGATGCCTAATATCATAGTTAATTCTCTTGGCGATTTATCAAATGCTGCTGAATTATTTTGCAAGTCGATTGGAAAAGATAGAATATTTGCATTTTATGGAAATATGGGTGCGGGTAAAACAACCTTTATAAAAGAAATTTGTAGTAATCTTGGAGTTGTTCAGGATGTAACAAGCCCAAGCTTTAGTATTGTAAACGAATACATCTGTAAAAAATATCCTGTGATATTTCATTTCGATTTTTATCGTATCGAAAAGACGTCTGAAATTTATGATATTGGATTTGAGGAATATCTTATACAAAATGCACTCATATTTATTGAATGGCCCGAAAAATTAGGTGAATTATTGCCAATAGATTCTGTGTCAGTAAAAATTTTACAATCCGAAAATTTAACAAGAAATATCATCTGGTAGTAAAATTTTAGCGAATAATATTAGTTAATTATAGTTTTATATTGATAAATTGTAATATTCTCTTGCAACTTAAAATTTTATTAATAAATTTGTGATGATATTTTTATAAATAAGGGTTGTTGGGTTAAGTATTTATGATTTTTTCTTTTATCACGAAATTTTTAAAAAAATTGGTAAACTTTGGGGTTGACCAAAATTTGCCATATCTCGAACTTAGAAAAGTAAAGCTTTTAAATGTAATTGTTTTTTCCGTTACAGCAATATTGTTGATTTTTATGATTATCAATTTTGTAATTGGAAATTATGTTTTGGCAATCAGTGATATTATAATGTTGTTTATCGTTTCTGCACCATCTGTTTATTTGCAGTATAAGCATCATTATAAACTAAATATTTTAATGATTACTTCTGCCTTTTTTGTTTATACTACGATTGTTACAATACTTGAGTACGATGTTTACAGGCAAACAGAGCATATTTTATTGACTATATCTGTAATGGCTATTTTTTTATTTGATGGGTGGAGAAAGCAGGTAATGTTTATTATTTTCCCGATAGCATTTTTTATTATTAAGTTTGTTACGATGTATCAATTAGAAGGATATATCGAAATCCAACCTTTGCATTTAATATATGGTATTACCTTTTTAATAATATACGTAATATCCTCATATTTCAAGAATGATATGTTGCATTTTTATGATTTGTTAAAACAGTCAAACGAGACAAAAGATAAATTGTTGAGATTAGTATCTCATGATATACGCAGTCCATTCAGCTCACTTTTGGGCAGCAGTGATTTGCAAATGAAATATCTGGAATCAGGGGACATTAATAAAATTAAAAACACTTCCGTTATAATTAACTCTGCGTCAAAAAAAATATATGAATTGACACAGACTCTTTTAGAATGGTCACAGACACAATCTGAAGGTTTTATCGTAAAAAAAGAAAAGTGTGTTATCAATGATGTGGTTAAACATGTTGTTGACTTTTGTACTATCAGTGCAGAACCAAAGGATATTGAATTGATTGTTAAGGAATCACATCAACTGACAATTAGTTGTGATATTATAATGACACAAATTGCATTGAGAAATATTATTATGAATGCAATTAAGTTTTCGCATAGAAAATCAGTTGTTGAAATTTGTATTTCTGAACAAAATGACTTTGTTTTAATTTCTGTTGCTGATTCGGGTGTTGGTATGGATGAAGGAAGTTACAAAAACTTGTTTAACGAAAATAAGATTTGGTCAAATATAGGTACGGAAAAAGAGCAAGGAACAGGATTGGGCTTGTTGATTTGTAAAGAGATGATTGCAAAACAGTCGGGAACAATAAGTGTAATCAGTGAGTTAAATAAAGGCACTACAATTTCAATATTATTAAATAAAGAGTAATTCAAGATTTTAATTTAATAAATTAGTTGTAATCTATTTCCAAGCATTTATTATTTAAACAATACTCAAATTTGTCGGTTAATTGAAAAATATAAATTTTTTAATATGAAAAATATAGCATTAGTAGTTTTGTTAGGAATCTTTCCTTTTTTTTCGTTCAGTCAGCAGAAAAGCGAAAAAGAACAAAAACACAAGTCAATACATAAGTTTAAAGTTAATGATATAAATGGAAATTCTTTTGATTTTTCTACATTGGCGGGTAAAAAAATAATGATAGTAAACACTGCATCAAGATGTGGTTTCACAAAACAATTCGAGGGATTACAAGAGTTGTATGAAAAATATAAAGACAGCAATTTTGTTATTATTGGTTTTCCTTCAAACGATTTTTTAAATCAGGATCCGGGAACTGATAAGGAAATCCTTGAGTTTTGTACGATTAATTATGGCGTAAGCTTTCCTATGATGTCGAAAGTGAAAGTAACAGGTAAGAAAAAAGCTCCAATTTATAAGTTCCTTACTGATGGTAAATCTAATGGGGTGCAGTCATCTACGGTGTCCTGGAATTTTCAGAAATATCTTATTGACGAAAATGGTTATTTAGTTAAAGTAATTAATACTAAAACAGATCCTTTAGATATTGAAATAATTAATTGGATTGAAGGGAAATAGATAGAACTGTATTTCTATACAATCTAATTAATTTATAATAGATTATTTTCCTTGTAGAAAACAGTAATAAATACGTATAAATTTAATTTATTATTTAGAAATATTATAAATTGTAATAATTCTTTTATAATTTTGGGTTGTGAAAAAAAGGTCAAATATAAGAGATATTTTTGGTGGAGTATTATTTCTATTAATAAGTTTGTTGATACTTAATAACAGTCTTTTTGTTCATGTCCATACTTTGTCAAACGGTGAAATAATAACACATGCTCATCCTTTTTTCCCAAAAGCTGAGTCACAAGAAACTTCAGGAAATCATAGCCATAATAAAAATGAAATTCAGATATACAACATTTTGAATAGCACAATATTTCTTGTAATTATTGTATTTTTATTAGATTTTATTATAAATTATATTATATCCAAGAAGGTTTTATTTTTTGCTTCCATACTTTCAACCACTAACATTTTTGATTTATTTAATCGTCCGCCCCCTCTTGTTTTTTCTTATAAATAACATAAAGGAAATAAACGATTAGAAAATTAAAAAAGAAAAAGCAAGTGAAAAAAATATTAATCGCATTATTTGTAATTATTACAATACAAGTAAACGCACAAAAGCAAACAGATTCTCATATAATAGGTCATGTTACTTGTAGTGAAGAACATATCCCTTTTGCAAATGTAATTGTAAAAAATACGACCATTGGTACAGCAACGGATGAGACCGGACATTTCTCACTTATAAATATGCCCGAAGGGAAATATACAATTGTTGCAATGGCATTAGGATATAAATCATCTGAAAAGGAGATTGTTATAATTCCTGGGAAAACAATTGAAATAAAGTTCGAACTTGAAAAGGATGTTTTAGGATTGAATGAAATTGTTATCACGGGAGATAGGAGCGAAAGAAATCGTAAGGAGTCTGCAGTGATTGTAAACGTGTTAAGTCCAAAGCAATTAGAGGTTAATAATTCAGTAACGGTAAGTGAAGGATTGAATTTCTGTTCAGGATTAAGGGTGGAAAATAATTGTCAAAATTGTGGATTTAATCAATTGAGAATGAATGGTATGGAAGGGCCTTATTCTCAGGTATTAATAAATTCCCGTGCTATTTTTAGTGGGCTTGCGGGTGTTTATGGATTGGAGTTATTACCTGCAAATATGATTGACAGGGTTGAAATTGTCAGAGGCGGTGGCTCGGCTTTGTATGGCAGCAATGCGATAGCAGGCACAATAAATATTATTTTAAAAGATCCGATTACTAATGTATATGAATTTGGAACAAATGTAAATTTGCCAGGCATGTGGTCATTCGAAGATAACAAAACTAGTCCTGATATTTCTGTAAATATGAATACCTCTGTTGTGTCATCTGATTCAAAAACAGGAATGTCATTATATGGTTTTCACCGACAAAAAAATCCTTATGATGCCAATAATGATGGATTTTCAGAATTGTCTAAATCAAAAAACACTACTGTTGGAACGAGAATTTTTCACAGATTTGGGCAAAAAAGTAAAATTACACTGGATTACTTTACTATTAATGAAGACCGAAGGGGTGGAAATCGTTTTCAATATTTGCCTCACATGACTGACATAACAGAAGGTGTTGAACATGATATAAATACTGCTGCCATAAATTTTGATTTATTTGTTCGGGATAATGATCAAATAGCAATTTACGCATCAGCTCAGCATATAAATCGTGATTCATATTATGGTGCTGGGTATTCTTTAACAGATTACGGAAAAACACGCGATTTTTCATATTCGACTGGAATACAATATACTCTTCGAAATGATTTATCGTTACTTGTTGCAGGAGTAGAAAACAATGCCTCATATTTAAGAGATACAAAATTAGGATATCCCGATATTGATAATGCAGTAATAGAAAACAATCAGATTGTAAATATACCTCTAACTCAAAATACAATTATTGCAAATCAATATATGAGTACCTTTGGGGCTTTTGCTCAATATGATTACAAATTAAAAAGTTTAAAACTAAGTGTAGGTGGTCGTTTTGATAATTATTTTGTAAGTAATATCAAGGACATTAATAATAGTAAAACAGGAAATGTCTTTAGTCCTCGAGTAAATATTTTATACGATATTTCAGATTATTTGCAAAGCAGAGTTGGTTATTCTCAAGGTTTTCGTGCACCGCAGATTTTTGATGAAGATTTGCATATTGAGACTTCAGGATTGAGACAGGTAATTCATAGAAATGATGAAAATCTTGTTCAGGAAACAAGTCATAGCTTTTCTGCATCGATGGATTTTAAAAAGTCTATAAGTAAAATAAATATTAGTTTTTTAACAGAGGGGTTTTATACTATTTTAAAAAATCCGTTTGTCAATGAATTTGGAGTGCCTGATGAAAATGGAGTTGTTATTTACACTAGGGTGAATTCGAGTTCAGGGGCAACTGTAAAAGGTGTAAATTTTGAATTAAATGTATTTCCTTCCGAAAAATTTATTTTCAGATCGGGAATGACAATTCAGCAAAGTTTATATGAAGAGGTACAGGAATTTAACGAAATAAGCTTTTTGCGAACTCCTAACGCATATGGATTTCTAACAATAGACTTTAATCCGGGTAAAAGATTTGCTGCATCCACAACAGGTTCATATACAGGGAAAATGTTGGTTCCTTATTTTGGAAGCGATTTGGTAAATCCTGAAGTTGGAGAGTTAAGAGTTTCAAATCCTTTCTTTGACCTTGGAATAAAAATTAAATACTCAATAAAACTCAACGGTGCAAAACTGCAATTGTTCGGAGGTATAAAGAATATATTTAACAGCTATCAAAACGACTTTGATATAGGAGCTGACCGAGATCCTGCTTATATTTATGGTCCATCTCAACCCAGAACAATATATGCGGGAATAAAAATTGGTAATAATTTGTAAGGTTTTGAATTAAGTATTTATCGTGTCAAACAATTGATTTATGCGGGTGAATGCGAGAATTTGTAAAAAAATACAAAAAGGCTTTATAATTAAAAAAAGATAAGTATCTTTGCACCTCAATTTTGCGGGTGTGGCGAAATTGGTAGACGCGCCAGACTTAGGATCTGGTGCCGCGAGGCATGGGGGTTCGAGTCCCTTCACCCGCACAACGACCGCAGGAATTTCTTTATCGGGGATAAATGCGGTCTTTTAACTTTTGAAGTTTAGTAATTATTAAAAATATTGTTTGATGGAAGTTGTTAAAAATCAAATTGACGAGTTAAACGCAACTCTTACTGTTAATGTTAAAAATTCGGATATTGAAGAAAGTGTTGAGAAAACATTAAAAGATTATCGTCGCAAAGCTGTTATTCCGGGATTCAGACCAGGTAATGTGCCTTCAGGCTTAATTAAAAAAATGTATGGTAATGCCATTATTGCTGAGGAATTGAATAAAACTGTTTCTAAGTCATTGTCTGATTATATGGTTAATGAGAAACTGAATATTTTAGGAGATCCATTACCAAGTGAGACTCAAGAACAAATTGACTGGGGAAAACAAGAAAGTTACAGTTTTATTTTTGACATTGCTTTAGCACCTGAATTCGAAGTTAAGCTAACAAAGAAAGACAAATTTAACAGATATTCCATTAAGGTAGATGATGAAATGATCAACAAATACGTTAATGGGTACAAACAAAGATTTGGTAAATTTGAAGAAATCGAAAAATCTGAAGAAACTTCAATGTTAAGTGTTAGTTTAATAGAGATTACTAAAGATGGCGAAATTGTTGAAAACGGAATAAGTACAGACGAAACTACAATATCAATAAAAGTTATTAGTGATAAAAAGATTAAAAAATCACTTATCGGGTTGACCAAAAATGATGTTGTTGACATTGATTTGAAAAAAGCATTACCAAATGATACAGAAATTTCTTCGATTTTAAAGATTAAAAAAGAAGAAGCCGAAAAACTTGACTCAATGTTTAGGATGACAGTTAAAGAAGTTAAAGAATTTAAAGAGGCAGAAATGAATCAGGAATTCTATAATAACTGTTTTGGCGAAAATGCTGTAAAAGATGAAAAGGAATTCAAAAACAGAGTAATTGAAGATATTAAAGCTTCTTTCAGTCGTGAAACAAAATACAAGTTACTAATTGATTTTAAGGAAAAAATTATTAAAAAAGCAGAGTTTAGTTTACCAGAAGAATTCCTGAAACGTTGGCTTAAAGTTTCAAATAAAGACATTACCGATGAGCAGATAGAAAATGAATTTGACCGTTTTATTGAAGATTTAAAATGGACTCTGATAAAAAATAAAATTGCTAAAGAAAATGAGATTAAAGTTAGCGAAGAGGATTTGACAAAAGCTGCAAAACAGCAACTTCTGGCTCAGTTTAGTCAGTACGGATTATCTTATATTCCTGATGAATATTTGGATAAATATGCAAAGGAAATGCTTGAAAAAGAAGGAGAAGCAAACAAACTTTA
The DNA here is from genome assembly GCA_029558535.1 of Bacteroidota bacterium. Lineage (GTDB taxonomy): Bacteria > Bacteroidota > Bacteroidia > Bacteroidales > ML635J-15 > Bact-19. The sequence continues at coordinate 102,619 of JAKQEK010000292.1, forward strand.
CGAACAGGAAATAGAAGAAAAAGTTGTTGATTTCATAGCAGAAGCAGTTAAGCTTGATGATAAAGAAGTGAGTATGGAAGATTTTAATGCTCTTTTTAAATAAAATTATTTGATCCTGTAATTTAAAAACTGTGGAGTTTTATTTCACAGTTTTTTTTATTTTTACAATATATGAATATCGAAATTCTTGACAAATATTTGCGTGACCTTAAATTTATTGTGGTTGCTGATATTGAAACAGGTAAACCATTTGCGATTCATTTTGGGTTTACTTTGCCAAATTTACACTCGGAAATCTTTGCCGATGCAGAAAAAAAATTCGAAACTTATAAAAAAGGTATTTCTGTTCAAGGTGGCGGTAGGATTTCAAAAATAGGAAATAAAATTGTTTTCCATTCTCAGTCAGAGAAGTACGGACGTTATGAAGATGATGTAGTTTTAAAACTTGCTCCATTGCATGAATTCTTTTTAGACGGTAATTTTGAATTTTATTCAAAAGCAGGAGAAACTGATATAAGAAAAATCATTTAACCCACCATTCAAGGATAAATTTTACACCAAAATGATTTCCCATTATATTATTTCCGTCGTCGTAGAAAAAGAATGTTCTCCTAACTTGTCCGGATTAGTGCGACAAATTAAGGTCGCTCCAGACTTTTCCCAATTAGTGCGTTAATTTTTTTAAAATCAGAATTGTAAAGCGACAAAACAGTATTCAATGCTCCGCGGGATGGCCTGGCAAAACGGCGGGCAGCTCAAGCGGTGAGATCGAAACAATTAGAATTGTGTCGAACCGATATGAC
>JAKQEK010000324.1 GCA_029558535.1 Bacteroidota bacterium
AAGTAGAAAGGACGATTGTTAATATTAAAAAATTAGAAAATGATACAGTTACAGATGATTGACAAAACAAAGTCAATAGCTCAAAATGATAAAAATATTTCTGCCGTATTTATGTACGGGTCATTTACCAAAAATGAAGGGGACAAATATTCAGATATTGAATTCTACATCTTCTTGAAGGATAAAGAAAAATTTTCCGCTGAAAATTGGGTAAGCCAAATTCATCCTTTGGCATTATATTTTACCAACGAGTTTGGAAGTGAAGTTGCTATTTTTGAAAATATGATAAGGGGGGAGTTTCATTTTTTGACAAACGACCAAATGGAAGTTATCAAATCGTGGGACGGATTGGTAGAGTTTAGCGACTTTGACAAGATGATTTTAGTAGATAAAGAAGATTTATTGACTAACACGCTCAAAGAAATAAAAACTAAAGTACCTGATCGAACAACAAATGAAAATATCCTGTGGTTGAGCCAATCATTGTTGAATGTTTTACTTACAACAAGCAACTTAATTAAACGACAGGAATTTGCTCACGCTTACCAAAGCTTATCAAATGTTCAAAAATATTTACTTTGGTTAATAAGAATTGAAACATACCAAACCAAACATTGGGAAAGTCCAACAAAAAGCTTGGAAAAAGACATAGATCCAGATTGGTATTCGTTATTTCAGCAGACAACATCAGAATTAGATCCGACAGATATTAAAACAGCTTTCAAGAAGACATTAACATTGACTGAAAAACTTTTTGATAATCTTGGAGTTGAAGCAAAATTAAAGGGGGTATTAAGGAGAATTGAATAAATAAACTACCGCCAACATTGTATAAGCGTAATGCGGGCGAAGTGGCTAAAATTTAGTATTTTGCCATCTATCAAAGTTCGTGTTGGCGGACAGTGTATTGCTCCGAAAACCCGCACTACGCTTATACTTGACCGTTAGGCACAAGTGTTCTGGGAACCGAAAAAGCTAAAGAAACATCAAAGTATCTACAAGTAATCTGAAAAAAGATTGAAATTGAACCCGAATGATACAAGATTTAAAGGAAACGGTTTCGTTTCGGAAAATTTTGAGATTTTAAGGCAAAAAGGGAAATATTTAAACTACGTAGATAACATTTTGAATAGAAAGCAAATAAATACGCTCGCTCGATGAAAAAAAATGGATACAGCACCAAACTTCGCTTCGGGCGGAAATTAAAGAAACGGGTGGAAAACCAATCGCTTCGTGGGATAGTAAATCGGTTGGGACTGTGGAAATAGACCAAGTTTGGATAACATCAACTGAACAGGATAATTTCTAGGGTTTTGCAACGGGCTGAAATAAAACGGTTGGAAAATTTTTCGCTTCGTGGGATAGTTAATTAATTGGGATTGTGGAAATTAGAGCAAAATTGGATAACATCAGCTGAATAAATTAGTATTCAACTTTTTTGCAACTGGTTGACAAAAAGAAAAGAAAGAAAGTAGTCGCTGCGCTCCTACTTCACAAAAAAGGAATAAAGAAAAGCGGAAAAGCATTCGCAAAATAAAAATTTTCGCTAGTTTTGGATAGCATTTAAAAATTAGCGTGGGATAGGCTTTTAACAATCGGGTACTACATCGTTAGGAAAAAGACAAAAGGCGAAGACATTAAACACCAGTGCCTAACACGCGGTAAAAGCAATGTGGGGGATGTGACGACTTCGGGTCAGCAAAACTCGCATTGGGTGGTTTTTAGCGGCGGATGAGGACGATAAGCCACGAACTCCCCCACTGCTTCTACCGCCATCCGTTAGCGGGCATTGTGAAAGATACCAGCATAACAGTTAAACATTGATAAATGAAAAAAAAACTACTTTGGATATTAATTTTAGGACTGATAATAATCAGTTGCAAACAAAGGAAAACAGAAATGAAAGAGAAAATAATTAAAACAAACGGCATTGAACTCTGTACGGAAAGTTTTGGAAATAAGAAAAATCCAGCAATCCTTTTGGTAGCAGGTGCAACCGTATCAATGCTGTATTGGGACACTGAATTTTGCCAACAATTATCTGAAAAAGGATTTTTTGTTATTCGTTACGACAACAGAGATGTAGGAAAATCCACTAATTATGAACCAGGTTCTACTCCATACGATATTGTTGACTTAACTAATGACGCTATTTCAATATTGGATGGCTACAAGATTGACAAAGCACATTTTGTGGGGATTTCTTTGGGCGGACTAATTTCTCAAATAGCATCAATAAAGTTTGCCGACAGAGTTAACTCCTTAACTCTTATGTCATCAGGCCCTTGGGGAGACTCAGACCCAACTATACCTGAAATGGACACGAGTATTTTAGATTTCCATAGTAAAGCAGGTACAGTCAATTGGACAAATGAAGACAGTGTGGTAAACTATTTAATTCAGGGTGCAGAATTAATGAGTGGCAAGAAACAATTTGACAAACAAAGAAGTGAAAAACTGATAAGAGCTGAGTTCAATAGAGCCAACAATTATATAAGTATGTTCAATCACGCTGCATTGCAAGGTGGTGAAGAATATTGGAACAGATTAAACGAAATCAAACAACCCACCTTAATTATCCACGGAACAGACGACAAAATTTGGCATTATAAGAATGCAGGTTTTTTACTAGAAAAAATAAAAGGTTCAAATCTAATCACCCTTGAAGCTACAGGACACGAATTACACGTTGATGATTGGAAATCAATAATTGATGGAATAGAAAAACACATAAATGACTGATAAACAAAAACAACGACCCGCTAACAATGTATATAAAAAATAGGCGAAACAGTAGTAAATTCAAGGCTTTTGGCTCGTATTATACTTTGTGCTTAACCGAAAATTTGGCACTTCGAAATCGCCTACTTTTCATATACTAACCGTTGTGCGTCAGCTAAGAAGGACATTAACGAAACTGAAAATATTATGACTGAAAAAAAACACAGAATAAGAATCCCTAAAGAGAATAAAATAAGAGCCGAACTTCAAAAGGAAATTGGCTCAAATTGTCCTTTTTGCGAAAATTCGGAAGTTGGACATTTTGAAATTCATCATATTGATGAAAACCCTTCCAATAACGAAATTGGTAATCTAATTTTGTTATGTCCTGTTTGTCATTCAAAAATTACAAAAGGTGACCTAAATCAAATAGATGTTTTTATAAAGAAAATCGAACTTTTAAATGCACCGATAATATCGAAACCCAAATCAGAAAAGACAATTAATTTTAATTCTACAGTTGGAAATGCAGTTGTCGGAGACAATAACAAGATTTCTATAAAACAAACAAAATCAATTAAGCAAAAATATCCAGAAGGCTGCATAGGATTTGATACAACAAAGGCAAATTATGTAGGACACTTAATCAAAAGGTACAACGAATATAAAGAGTATGAATTGGGAAAAGGCAATGTTAATTATGCAATGTTTAATGGACATTTGAAAAAGCAATACAAAATTGCGCCTACAAGAACGATTTACAACTTACCAATTGAGAAATTTGAGGAACTGATTTCTTATATTCATAAGCGTATTGACTCAACAAAACTTGCTAAAATTAAAGGGAAAGACCATAAGAATTACTCAACATTTGAAGAATATCTAGAAGAGTTTGGATAAAAGCTGACCGCACAATACTGTAAAATAGAGATATTTTTATGAAGGGTGGAACTTTTCTGGAACAACTTCCAGCATTTCCAAGAAACATTTTTCCCATTGATTAGGAGTCAAACAGACAATTTGAGCGTTTAGATTAATGCCAAACTTTTGAGAGATAATCCTGATTTGATTTTTTCTGAATAATGACTTTAAGGCTGTATTTACTAACAAATCAGGTTTTCTTAAGAAAAATGAAATAAAAGTTAGGTATTTACCTTTAAGTCCATATTCTAATGATGACTGCTTTCTTTCAATTTTTAACAAGGCAGACTTTACGGTAGGTGGTGGCAAAAAACTTTCAGGTTTTACCTCATATAAGAGTTTTATATCAAAAAAAGTATGATATAAAACTGTGATAGGATTGTGAATTCTGTTTGAAAACAACTTTTGAGCAGGTTCAAACTGAAGGACTATTGAGCCACCGAGAAAATTATCAATGTTATCAAACATCAGGATTTTAAAAATTTCCGAAGTAATCCTATAAGGAATGTTTGATACTACTTTGAAAGGGTATTTAGGAATTGTAAACTTCCTGAAATCACATCCAACAATTTGAACTCTTTGGGTATTGGAAAATCTCTTGCACAAATACTTAATCAGGGTAATATCCTTCTCAACGGCAATTATTTTTTTGACACTATCTAATAAATGGACTGTAAGAAAGCCTTTGCCTGCACCTATATCCAGCACTGTATCTTGTTGAGTAAGATTTGCTTGTTTAATTGCATCTTTAATTAACACTTTATCAATAGTAAAGTGCTGACCAGAGTAGCGAACGGGTATTTTATTCTTTGTCATTAATTACTTCTTGTAGGTGAATACTGTTGTTCTAATCGAAAAGAAGTGAATAGACAGTATTACCAAACAGAGTAACTATGACAAAACTATGCTAGTTAACAGCCAGTTAACAACATAAATAATTCATAGACTGATTGTCTTGACCTAAAAAGTTTGATTGGATTTTTATCAGGACTGTCTATCACTTAGATAGAAGTCCAAGGTCTGCTGTAGTACATATTGAAAATATCTAAATTGTTTGACTGCAAAATTATTAACTTTGCTTAGAAAAACAATACAACAAAACGAAAGAAAACAAAGCCGAACGCACAACATCGTGTATAAGTAATGGCGGGGGTTGTAGCGTATTCAAGCGTTCTGCCTCGCATCAACTTCATCGTATCTTGACAGGAAAGCACCCCGTATTCCGCCACTACTCATACACGTAGACGTTAGCGGCAACCTTAAAAAGACTCAGCGATATCCAATAAACAATTCCAATAATAAAACTTCTCAAAAAAAATTTATCTTTGCAGGATTATGAGGCAATAATAACTCCATATCGTAATCTTTTTCTCAATCAATTCTGGTTGGGATTGTTGTTTTGCATTTATTGTTAAACAAATTGTATTATGCTTCTCAGAAAGCATAATATAGATTTAATTGCTTCATAAGATGAAATCGAATAAAAATTCAACGCTAATATTTATTATTGTTGTGGTCGTAATTGACACGGCAGGTTTTGGTTTAATATTTCCTGTACTTCCACAACTTTTAACTAATTTACTTCATTCCGATATAAGTACGGCAGCTAAATATGGAGGCTGGCTCTCATTTGCTTATGCCGCTATGCAATTTGTGTTTGCACCAATTCTCGGCAATTTAAGTGACCAATATGGAAGGCGACCAGTGCTTTTAAGTTCGTTGTTTGGCTTCAGCATTGACTGTGTTTTTCTTGCTTTTGCACCTAATATTCTGTGGCTCTTTGTTGGGCGGACAATAGCAGGAATAACTGGTGCAAGCTATTCTGTAGCATCTGCCTGCGTCGCAGATATAAGTACCGACGAAAATAGGACAAAAAACTTTGGGATTGTAAACGCAGCATTTGGATTGGGATTTATTATTGGCCCAGTAATTGGTGGTACATTAGGTCAGTTCGGAACACATACTCCCTTTATAGTTGCAGCCATACTTTGTTTTATCAATTTCACCTTTGGCTATTTCTTTTTTCCCGAATCGCTAAACATTGGTACTCGTAGAATATTTGACTGGAAAAGGGCTAACCCTTTCGGTTCTCTAAAGTATTTAAGTGAATTTCCATTAATAAATGCATTGGTGCTTTCAATGATTTTTGTATCAATAGCAAATCATAGTATGGAAAGTGTTTGGGCTTATTTCACAATTGAAAAATTTAAATGGAATACCTCGCTTATTGGTTATTCTTTAGCCGTGATAGGTTTGTTGTCAATTGTTGTTCAGTTATGGCTAGTCAGCATTTTGGCAAAGAAACTTGGCGACAGACGAATGGCAATATTTGGGCTCATGCTTATGATGACAGGATTTTTTCTTTTTGCTTTTACAGAGTGGCAATGGTTGCTTTTAGGAGCATTGTTAATATATATTATTGGCGGAGTTCAGGGAACGGCTATTCAAAGTATTACGTCTTCTATTATTCCCGACAATGAACAAGGAGAATTGCAAGGTAGCCTTGGCAGTTTAATGGGTTTAACAACACTCATTGCCCCGCCGCTAATGACAAGTTGCTTCTCATATTTTACGGGTAAGAATTCGGCAATTTATTTTCCAGGCATTTCCTTTTTAATTGCAGCCTTACTTACACTGATTAGTTTAATTTTGTTGATTAAAAGTTTCAAAAAACACAAAATGAAAAAATAAGGCAGCCGCTAACACGCGGTATAAAATATTGGGGTTTTATTGGTATGCCAAGCGCATCGCTCGCTGGCAAGTTTTCTATCGGTTGATAGGATAGTGTCCACGAAATCCCCAACATTTCATACCGCCACCGTTGTGTGCCATATTAGAAAAACTTCGAGTCATTGAAATAACTTATAAACTAAAAAATTGAAATTATGAGAAAGTTAATCGGATTTTTAATTATAGCAGTAATTGCTATTTCTTGTAATACAAAGAAATCTGACCTTGAAGAGTATAACATAAAAGGTAAAGTTTGGAAAATCCAAGAGACAAATTTCGAAGGCGAAGAAAAATTTGGCAAATATCAAGTAGGTGACAAAAATTATTACGGACATTCTTTGTATATTTTTAACGAAGCTGGTAATTTAATTGAACACCATATTCTTGACAGAAAAGGTAAACCCGAAAGCATTTCAAAATACACCTATAATGATGATAATTTATGTAAAGAAATATCAACCTTTGAAGATAATGAATTAAAAAGTAAACAAGTTAATAGTTTTGATGGCAAAAAATTAATTGAAGTTAGACTATTTGATGAGAAAGGTGAGTTGGAGAATATTTATAAATATGATTACAAAGGAAATGTAATATCAAATGGAAAGATTCTCAATAAATTGGGTAAAATGGTAAATACTTTTGAGAATGATTTAAGTAATGATTTGTTAAATTCCCAAACAGTTAAAGATAGCATTAACAAGGTTGTTAGAATTACAAAATATAAACGAAATAAGAATAATGATTTAATTGAAACTTTGTCAATTTACCCCCAAGATTCAACAGAGTATAAATATACATTTGATTATGAATATGACAAGAAAGGTAATTGGACAAAGCAATACCAATTCAATAAAGAAGGTAAAATTGAAAATATAATAGTTAGAAACATTATCTATTATAATGAGTCTAAGGTTTCGAAAAATGAAAATGATTTTATCGGGATGTGGTTTGTAGTAGATGATACTGACTGGTTTGAATTTAGAAAAGATAAAAAATACGATTCTGGTTACAGAGATAAAATTTCAGAATCAGGTAATTGGGAGATTGACATTAAACAGCAAATACTTACATTTAGAGCAAATGACCCCGATGATTCGAGAAAGTATAAATATGAATTTGAAGGAAATCAACTAATTCTTTTTACTATTCAAGGTGATGAAAAACTTCGACTTGAAAAGAGATAAATACGGCACACAACACGCAATATAGCCAATGGCGGGGGCTGTGGGAGTTTGAAGCTTTCTGCCCCGCATTTAGGTTTATAACGGTGGATAATGACGAAGCCCGCAAACCGCCACTGGCCATATTGCCAACCGTTGGCGGCAATTTTACCACAACAGACATATTAGTTATAACTAAACACGAAAAAAATGAAGAAAACAAGTATTGTTATAATATTACTGACATTTTATAATCTCTGTTTCTCTCAGAAAGAAGAAATTTTACAGAAAGACTACCTATTGAAAGTTAATCATTATAGTTTAGATCTTTCATTTGATTTCCAAGAAAGCTATTTGTCTGGAGTCTGTGATGTTACAATTGAAAATAAATCGGACAAGCCTATAAACGAAATTCCATTTTTACTTTATAGGTTAATGAAAGTTATCTCTGTCCAAAATCAGCAAGGAAAAGAAATTAACTTTGTTCAGAGCATTGTCTCATTCTCTGATTTTGAAAAGTTACAGACAAATTCTATTACAATAAATGAGTTCATAAATCCCAAATCCACTACCACATTTAAAATAAAGTATGAAGGATATTTATTTGGTTATCAAGAAACAGGGATGCAATATATCACAGATAAAATATCGCCAGATTTCACGCTAATTAGAAACGATGCTTATTCCTATCCTATTCTTGCAAAACCAAGTATCGCATTTTTAAGAAAAAATATTGCTTCCAACAACTTCACATATGATGTCAGCGTAGTTGTTCCCGATTCATTAATAGTTGCAAATGGCGGAACACTTGTATCCAAAATAACGGAAAGTAGAAATACTACTTATAAATATAAAAGTAAAAAACCTAATTGGAGAATTGATATAGCTATTGCCCCATATAAGTTTGAAACTACGGACAGGTTAGATGTTTTTTATTTTCCAAGTGATTCTGAAAATGCTAGAACATTATTAAGTCGTGGGTATGAGACTCTAAAGCTTTATACACAATGGTGGGGGACACTAAAAAACAACAACTCTATCACATTAATTGAAACCGAGAAAAACAGTGGCGGACAAGCTGATGAGACTACAATTTTACTACCACAAGAATCATTTTCTTCAGGTGCATATTTTCAACTGTATCACGAGCTTTCACATCTTTGGAATATAACAATAAGCGAAAAAGAAGGATTATCGCCAAGGTGGGAAGAAGGCTTGGCTTCCTTCTGTCAATATTATGCTGATGAACATTTTAATCCTGAGAAAAAAGGATTATTAGATAAAATTGTGAATAGAGCAATCAAAAGACTAAAAATTAACTTTGATGCTACCCCTGAAATGTACAATATCCCAATGTGTGAATTTGGAAACGAGAGCGTAACAGGCTATTCTTATGATCAAGGAATGATTATGTTTACAGTTCTACACAAATGGCTCGGAAAAGAAAAGTTTAATTTGGCTATACGGTTCTTTTATGAAAAGTATTATGCAACAGGTGCAACTACTAAAAACTTTACAGAATTATGGATAAAAGAGACAAAAACAAAAGGTCTAAAAGATTTTTTTAATGATTGGGTTTATACCACAAATTATACATCGTTTGTCAAAAATGAGAATACTATTGATGAAATTGTAAAATATTACAATAAAGAGGAAAAATAAAAACTACCGCCAACAGCGGCTTAGCTTCAGGCGGTGGTGATTTGCCCGTTGGACAGAAATACGTATATTTGATAGGCCGTTGGCTCGCAGGGTGTGTGTTGCGTACTCTACCGCCCGAAAGCCAAGCCGCTAAAACGTTAGCAGCAACCCTACAAAAAAAAACTGCACAAACAAAAAAAGAAAGGATTAAGAATTACTATTTTTATGACACCGTTCATTCACTTGACAATCGGATAAATAATTATGAAGATATTAGACAAGCAGATTAAGAAAACACGACTGATAAAAGAATCAGTTGAAAAAGTTTGGTGGCGGTGGACAACCCACGAAGGATTAAAAACTTTTATGGGTGGAGACAATAAAATTGAACTTACACCCAGTGGAGCTTTTGAAATCTATTTTCTTATGGACAATCCTGTAGGACATAGAGGTAGTGAGGGCTGTAAAGTGCTGTCGTATTTACCATATCAAATGATTTCATTTTCGTGGAACGCACCGCCAGAACACAAAGAAATAAGAGAATCCGAATACAAGACTTGGGTCGTAGTGAATTTAAAATCGATTTCAGAGAACCAAACTGAAATCACACTTACACATTTGGGCTGGCTGGACGATGAAAAATGGATAGCCGTATTTGATTATTTCAATACAGCGTGGGAAATGGTATTGGATTGGCTAAACAACGCATCAGTAAAAAATGACACAGCAGAACATTGATAATAATTTCCTCACAGCACTAAAATTTGAGCCATTGGCAAAAAGCAATTGGAACAAATTTGTGGAACTCTTTGGAGAGAAAGGTGCTTGTGGAAATTGTTGGTGTATGTCGTTTCGGCTAAGCAAAACTGATTTTGACGAAGGAAAAGTAAATGACGGAAACAAAAACGCAATGCAACAGCTTGTTTGGGACAATCAGCCGACAGGACTTCTTGCTTTTTATGAAGATATACCTATTGCGTGGTGTGCATTTGCACCGAGAGAACATTTTATCAAACTTCAAAAATCAAGGGTGCATAAACCAATTGACGACAAAAAAGTTTGGTCAGTTCCCTGCACGTTTATAGCAAAAGACTTCAGACGACAAGGCGTTTCCGTTGCATTATTGAAAGGGCTTGTGAAATACGCCAAAGAAAAGGGAATCAAAATCATTGAAGCCTATCCAACCATTCCGACTAAAGAAAAACTTCCTGACGTTTTTGCGTGGATAGGTTTGTATAAATCCTTTGAAAGAGCAGGTTTTGAAATTGTTGACCGCACATCAATAAATAGACCGATGGTTCGGTATTACACCGACAAAATTAAAAATGACAAATGAAATAATCAAAGGGTATGCTGCTAACATCGTATTGGCAATAGGCTGGCTGAACGGTTTCATATCAACGGAAGTGCAAAATTCAACTTTTGTTCTTCGTATCAGCGGTAGTGCTAAAAATCCCGCCCATCGCCAATACGTGGACCGTTACCAGTAATTTTTTGAAACAACAACAAAAAAACCAATAAACTATGAGGAAAGTTATATTTTTATTCTTGGTGATAGGGCTATTTAGCTGTAATACTACGCTTGACAAGTCCATTTTTGAATCTTTGTCAGTAGAAGAGTTGAAAGTAGCTATTGAAAAAGATTCGTTATTTAAAAATACATATGAATATATATTGTATGTAAGAGATACTGTGATAAAGTCAGATATTGAAAAGCTTAAGTTTTCAGACCTGACATATAAACGTGTTCATAATTTTTTAAAATTTACTTCTGATACGGCATATTTTAATCCTATTACTGAAAGGATTGAAAAAGAATGGCAGGAAAAATATGGCATTTATAAACATAAAGTTGATTCTGTTTCAGATTTTTGGAAAAAATATAAACAAGAGAACTCAATTGAGCAATATGTTAAAATCGAGCTAGTAGCAATCGACAAAGAGTATTATAGTTATTCACGGGATATACGAAAAGTAAATCTTGGATTTAGACTAACACCTCTTAAGGGCAAGATAGAACAAATTATTTTTGGTTATAGCATTGAAGCAAAAATCAATGAAAAAGATTTTACTGATATTTATTCGTCCACTTTTTCATCACTAGACAAATCTTGGTGTCGCTCTACAAATCCATTTTCAAAACCAGTGGTTTGGTATTGGGAAGCAAATTACACTAATGAGAAAATTTTAAAAAGTAAAACACTCGAAACTTTTTTAAGGGACTATAATATATATATTGAAGTTGACAAGATACGAAAAGATGGAAAGAATATGAGTAATGACGATTTAAATATTCCTGAAGCATTAGAAAATCATTGGAGATATGAAAATAATGAATATTACCAAGACTTATATTTAGATGATGTAGTTAGAGATGTTTTAAAGGAAGAATATATAAGTAAATGGGAATATCATAGCCAAAAAATTAATGAAATATTAAAAGAAAAAGACCCTTTAATCTTTGAGTTTATCAAATTATCTATTAATAACATATAAAAAACTACTGGTAACAGCGGCTTGCTTTCAGGCTCTGGCGACTTACCCGTTGGATAAATTGTTGTACATTTGGTAGGTAGTTGGCTCGCAGGGTGTATGTAGCGCACTCTACCGCCCGAAACCCAAGCCGCCAACCGTTACCAGCAATTGTAATGAACAGATACTAACTATAAAACAAGACAAATGAAAAGATTGATATTTTTAATGCTATTATTCGGATTTTATTTGATTTCTAACGGTCAAGGCAGAAAGGACAATTATTCTTTTATGAAGCTTCTTGTAACTAATGAGAAAGGAGAAATTTTACTTTTAGGAGATGGGGCTGGATTAGAAATTACTGGTGCAAGATATAACGACTCATTATCAATAAAAGAATTTGTCAATTGGATGGGAGATAGAATGGGGATTAAGATTAAAAACATAAGATTACGTGGATTACTAACCTTCCACTATGAAGGGAGAAGTAATCCGACTTTAATGCATTACTATACAGCGGAATACGAAAACGGAGATTTAATTCTACCTGAGGGTTGTGAAATAATTAAATGGGTCGAAATAAGTAAATCTGTGGATTTAATACATTTTGATGAAATGAATAAAATAATTAAGAAAATAAATGAGTGTGACTATTTATTTGGAGGAAGTTTTCGAATATGGAAAACTGACCCTATAACAGGGAAAAGGAAAAGCGAACCTATAGAGCCATTTTATAAACTGAATTAAAAAGTCGAGTAGGCAAGGGGGAGTTTCACCCCCAAGCCCCTCCCAGAACCGTACGTGACAGTCTCCCGTCATACGGCTCCTCGAACTCGCGCAACCATTTCAGGTTGACAGGCTGAAGCAAGCTCATCCCCCGTGTGAACGAG
>JAKQEK010000334.1 GCA_029558535.1 Bacteroidota bacterium
TGTTTTTATATTCTTTTTTTCTTTTGATTTCATCAATTCTGTTTTTTCCCTGATTTTGAGAGACTTCATGATAATCTGTCATTTTTTAGGCAATACAGTACTGTAACATTTAAAAAATGTATAAAAATTAACCTAAAAGTAAACTGAATAAGCTTTTACTTGATGGAGATCTTGATCTTCGGGGAATTTCTTTGATCATATTCATCGTAAAATCACAATGTGGACATATATTTCTTTCTCTTTTGTGATAAACAGGGTTTTCACTTTTAACTAAGTAGATTGGCTGGTCTTTGTCTTCGAAATGTTTTTTTAGTTTTTCAAATGTTTTTGCTGATCTCGGATTTAGAAACCCAAAGCTTCGAATCCTTTTTAATCCTTCAGGTAAAACATGATCCAGAAATCTTCGTATAAATTCCAGAACTTCAAATTTCTTGTATTTTTGTTGATCAGATCCAGAAGGTTTATATGATATGGTTACTTGCTTTTTATCATATGCTACTATCCGTTTGTTTGTTATTGCCGTTTTGAAGACATATTTAGAAAGATAAGTCAGAGCAGTATCTCCTTTCCCTACACCCTGACTATGAGTTACAAATTCTCTTTTCCAGACATCTTGATCAATCAGATTAAACAATTCTTTATTCTGTTTTTCTAAATAATCTCTGTATTTTGCCCTGAATATTTTTGATAATGCCAATACCGGAATCAGAAACTTTGAAGAGGATTTATGCCATTCATTATTTTCTACATCAAAAACTCCGCCTGGCACAATGTAATGAATATGCGGGTGATAAAGCATATCTCTTGTCCATGTATGTAAAACTCCTGTAAAACCTGTTTTACCCTTTGCATGTATACGACTTGTCATCATTTGCGTTAATGCTTCGGAAGAAGCTGAAAACAAGGCGTTATAAAACAATTTTTTATTATTGGAGCATATAAATCGCAGTTCCTCCGGGAGTGTAAATGTAACCAAAAAATAATCAACCGGCAGTAGCTTTTCTAATTGTTTTTCAAGCCATTTGTATGAGTCTTCAGAACCACATTTAGGGCAGTGCCGGTTTTTGCAGGAATGATAAACATAATGTTCTTTTTCGCAATTAGGGCAATAATATACTTCTCCACCTAATTCGGAGGTTCTGCATTTAATAATACTATTAACTGCATTGAAATTGGCAGGGATATATAAGTTGCTGTATTTTTTGGAATATTCATAGATGTTTTCTCTGAAAATGGTGGCTATTTCCATTTATTAAATCCCTGAATTTTTTTAAAGTACTCCTTTACTTTTTTGTATGAATAATATTCAGATGCATTTGTTAAATGAAGATATACCATTGTTGTAGAAATGCTTGAATGACCTAAGTATTCTTTGATCATAAATAAATTAACGCCACTTTCCAGAAGGTTTGTTGCATAAGTATGTCTGAGAGTATGAAAAGTTACTCTTTTGTTGAAATCCAGGCTGTCAGAAACGACCTTGAAAGCCCTCTGTAATTCTTTATCACTTATTGTTTTATCAGTTGTTACTCTATTGAAATCTTTATTTCTGCTTTTTCGTTTTGGAAAAAGCAGTTTTCGATTCTGATGAGTTTTCCAGTATTTTCTAAGCTCTAAAATTAAATCATCAGGAATTGGAACAAATCTGTCTTTATTTCCTTTTCCCTGAATTACATGTAAAGTATGCAGATCACTGTTAATATCGGCAGTTTTGACCCTGACAGCTTCTGAAATCCTTAAGCCGGTAAGAGATGCAAGCATTACAATCATTTTATAATCAATACAAGTGAAAGTATTTATCAGTTTTGCTGTTTCTTCAGGTTTTAAAACAACAGGCAGTTTCTTACTTCTTTCAGGTTTGTAAAAATCAAATTGTTTTGGATCATTGCCTAATGTGTTGCAAAAATAGAATTTAACAGCACTAAAAATAATATATATTGTTCTGGAAGAAAATTTCTTGACAGAAATTAACTCAACAAAATATGCTTTAATTAGTTGAATATCACAAGTATAAGGATCTTTCTCATACTGCTTCATAAAAAGTCTTAGATATCTTAGATAATTGACTTTTGTTGATTCTGAAAATCCTTTTAAATAGATATTGTTTACGAAGTCCTGTTCGTAAGATAACATGAATGCCTCCAAATTTAATATTTGGAGGCATTCTAATTTACGAAGTAAATTTGTAAACCTGCTGCTTGCAGCTTCGTTCAAGC
>JAKQEK010000507.1 GCA_029558535.1 Bacteroidota bacterium
AATTATAGATAACGAACCAACTGATATTAAAATTTCCGAATTAGTATTAAGCAAAACGACGGATTCAATTCAACTTGGATTATTATACGACCTTGATAATATTAATGTAACGGCAAAATATTCAAGCGGTTTCACAAGGACAATAACGCCAACTTGGAAAATATCAGTCGGTGATGGAACAATTGAAAATTATTTTAGTTATATTAATTCGGCCACTACCGGAGAAACAATTTTGTTGGCTGAATATACAGAAAATGGAACAACTTATAAAGCAATATTTTCATTAACTGTATTTAAATCGTTAAAAAAATTATTATCTTTTGAAGGCGATTTTAGTATTCCATGGTTTTCAACAGTAAAACCGGGAGAGCAAACACGCCTTTCACGAGTAATGAGAGCTAAATATTCCGATGGAAGTTATAAAGATGTTCAAACAACAAGTTATATTAAAGAAGGTAATGGCACACTTACAAATGAAGATTACTACACATTTATATATACAGCCCCAGCTTTTGAAGATGATTTTGTTAAGGTAGAGTTAAATTACACCGAAGACGGGGTTATATTATCCCATATATTTAATTTTGTCGTATCAAATGATTCAAGCAAAAAATTTCGCGATAGAAAAAAGGTAACCATTAATTCAAATAATAGCCAGATAAGCTTATATGGTGGTGCTACTTTAAATTTTTCACATGGAAATGCTGTTGATTCAGCTGAAATTATTTTTTCAGAATATCTTCAAAGTTTAGCAATGGCGCAAAATGCCACATCACTATTTGAACTTAAAGCATCAGGAAATTATAGCGGAACACTTGAAATAATAATTCCTTTAGAAAATCCCGACTTAAATATAGATTGTATATATTTAGGAGCCATAGATGACATTACGGGAAAAAGTATTAAAATACCGATACGTAAAGAATATTTGTTAACAGCACCATCCCTTAACAAAGTTAATAGATTTGAAATTCAGAATGTTGTGATAGCTACTCTAATACCTGGAACTATATTAGCCGGAACGACTTCTTTTGCAAGAACATTAAGATATTTTGTATATAAACCTGAAAAACCTATTAATGATTCAAAAATACTTGACGTACCATTTTATAGACAATATTACAATGAATGTACATTAGCATCCTTGCTTATGTGCTTAAAATCACTCAATGTTCGAAGCAGTGTTTATGAAATGGCACGTGAAATTGGCGTAGATATTAAAGATAAAGGCACTCTTCTTTTACCTTATATAGGACATGTCGAAAAAATAAATTCTTATCTTAAAAAATTTTCTCGCTCGTTAATAGACATATCTAGCTTAACGAGATGTAGAGGAGAATTTTTAAATAAATATATCATAAAACCTCTTGATGCAGGAGTGCCTGTTATCGTATCATATCCAAAATCTTTTTCAATGAATGCTAATTTTAATTTATTGGACGTTGATAGCTGGGATAAGATGGTAACCGTAAATACAGGACATTCATTTGTAGTAGTTGGATATAAAGGCGGTGAAACTATTGATTCCAAAGGTGATTATAGCAATTTACGTTTTTATATCCACGACCCAAGTAATGGAGCATTTTTAGAGTATACATATACTAACTTCATCAGAGAATTTTATAGTGATTTAAGAACATTGGCATGGACCATATCATCTTTCACACCTCAAAATTATTTAACACTACACATGCCCGACGGAAAAAAAATGGAAAATTCAGGAATTGGCTATAAATTAAATAAAGATGATACTGTAATGACAGATGCCATCACTTGGAACTATAATTATGAAAATGGATATATTTTTGAAAATACGAAAAATATGTCTTTGCCTTCTAATTTTTATGAACTAAATTTTAATTCGATACCCATTTTTAGTATATTTGATCAGCCTAAAACTCTTAGCATAGTATCTGCTATTTACAATCAAAATGGTGCATTGATTACTTACGGTGTTCCGAAAGAAATTGTATGTAATAGCATAAAAGGGAATAATTACAATAATAGTTTTCACGAATATACTTCAAATGGCATAACAGCAGAAAATTTTAATAATGAATTAATTACAAAAGATATATATGGCAGAAAATTTCAATTATGTACACTTCTTTTATATCCGTCACAAATTACAATTAACCCATTGCAAACTATTTATGTAAATTATGCAATTGATTATTTCAAAGTTGATTTTGTTTACGAAAAACTTTTATTAACGGCTAATAACAAATACTGTCAAGAACTAACTATTGGAAGTGAAAATATTGTAAGAGTAAATAGTTATATTAACTCTAAAGCAAATCCCGAACCATTTACTACTTGGAGCTATGCTCCGGATACACAAGGAAGTTTTTCTACTATAGGAAACGAATTAACTTATGTAAGTCCTAAATATTTTAATAACAATTTTTCATTTGATGTTATTGCAAAATATAAATCACCGAATTATGCCGAAGAACTAAATACCAAAATAAAAATTAATGTTGAATGGTGATGGATATGAGCAAAAAAAATTTTAAATTTACTATTTCAGAAATTATCATAGCAATTCTTATAAACATAATTATTTTTTACATTATAGTTCAAATGAATTATGCAAAATAGTTATAAAATTTAGAAACATTATTCTAAAATTGATTAAACAAAGGCTTTTAGAGTTTTTTATCGCCCGCCGCGCCGGCTTGCAGCCGGCAGCGCCGTGCGAACAGCAAAACAATAAATTAACAAGAACGGCAAGCATTCCAACCACCCCAGTCAGAACGGCGCGCGTGCTTCCAGCCCGCACCACCGTTCTGAAAAAAGTCAACAGCATTCATAAACAGCCGCACATCAAACCTTCTCGTTCTTTATATAAATCCTTGCATTCAAAACAAGAGCAGCGGGGCCCATCGTCTAACAAGCGCGTAGGCGCTGCGTCGCCGCCGCCCGGCAGCGGCTCCTCGGGTTTCGCCCGCGCGAGCTGCGCCCTGTGGCGCGCTCGGCCATGCGGGCTCAACCAAATTCGGCCGCCCTCAAAAACGCAAGCGTTTTTGGGGCGCCCGAACTTCGCCAACGCGCGAGGCGTTGTGCGAAAGCCGCCCGAAGGACCGTTAGGCTGGTTTTGATAAATTCCAACCTTAAAAGTGATTGATTCAAGTTTTATTCATCCCAGGCACTTGCGCGCCTGTAAATCACGTCGCCTCGCCTCAATGTGTTTCAA
>JAKQEK010000349.1 GCA_029558535.1 Bacteroidota bacterium
TATATCACTACACACATATATCAAATTTATTCAGCATATTAAAAATGAATAAATTTGCTACTTCCAGTAACTTGGGTTCGGTTGCTGATGCTTGGAAGAGTGGTGGCAAGAATTTTTTCTTTTCAACTTCAAGGGCAAAAGGAATGTCTGGATATGGTAAAAATCATGGAAATGTTGCAATTGTTCTTGACGGTGAGAAATTAAATCAGAAATATAAAGGTTCTCCTGTTGATTATTGGAACTGGTCGTTTAAACGCAGTGATTATAAAAGTGATAATGATTATATAAATGCATTACAATCAAAAGAACTTGAAGATAGGATTATGACTGATAAGCCATATATTGACAATGCAAAAGATTATATATTGGAAATTCATATATTAACAAAAGGTTATCAGGATTTTGTCGATAAAGGTGAGGTTCAGGAAATATTAAGATTAGCTGGCAATATTCCTGTTTATTTTTATGACAACGATAATGATTTCAAGCTACAGAATAAAGCCAAAGCAATACCACCAGAAAATCTTGGCGTAGCAGATAAGCTGGAAAGGCGTAGTGAAGAAGAGAATTTAGAAAGGTCAGCATATGATGCAAAATGGTTTTTCAAAAAGATTGCACCTGCAATTATTGCGAAAAATGATATGAATGATGGATTTAACGATGAAAGAGATGCTATTGAAAAAATATTAAAGCAATGTGCTGAAGAATATAAATTTGCCAACCAATATGAAGAATTAATGAGTGAAATTAATAAAAAAGCAGAAAGTCTTGGACATGGCTGGGGATATATTGATGATGAATATTATGTAATGCAAGCAGAAATACATAATCACAGGGGCAATCCAGACAAATATTTCAGGGAATTATTAAAATTGCTTATTAACGATATGAGAAAATGGCGTGTGAAAAACTTGAGAGACTATTTTGTGAAAAAGTTTAATATGTATGTCCCAACACGTTAATTATTTTCACCACATTTGGATTTAATTCTTTTATAAAATCAGGATAATTTATATATGGCTGAACATATTTATTAAAAATATCTGCATATATAACTGGCTTCATTGGATTATCATTTAAACCATCAGGTGTTATTTGTATTCCTTCTTCACCGTTAATTGATTTAATTAGCTTATCGTGGCTCATAACATAATCAGTAGTTGTAAATTCCAATACAGGTATTTTGATTATAATTAATTTATCAAAAGGAATTGTATTAATTGCAAATGCATTGTGACCATCATATCGTATTCCATATTCATTATTTGTATATCCATTAGTAGCCGTATCAAAATCCACAGCCACCACGAAATTTCCCTTTTGGGCATAGTCATTATAATCATCTGAGAACCAGATTACTTTTCCCACTTCCCCATTATCTTTAGGAATTAAGCCATTTTGATATACACTTTTAATCAATTCTGGAAGTGGTGGACTTCCTGCCATCATACCAATTCGATGGTATAATCTTATGACACCTTTATCATCATAATAACCTTCGTTGATAAAAAGTTTTTTTATTTCTTCTTTTATTATTTGTTTAATGGTTTTCATTCAATTTTTCCTTAAAAAATCCCCCCTGACAACCCCCCTCTGAAAAATATCATATATACTACGTATATATGATATTTTTTTCTGAAGGGAAATCCAAATAAATTTTAATACAATTTTTCAAAACTATATCTTCCTTTTCCAATGACAAAAATATCACTTCCCCACATTTCTTTAAATTCTTCAACAACACCTTCATCCCCACCACTACGGAATGCGTCCTGAAGTACTTTAAGATGTATTGGTGCGTAAATATCCTTTATCTCTTGGTCAGTACTTATGTTTTGGGTTACAAAATTAGCAAGGTCTTGGATTGTATAAACTTTACGTTGATACTGCCCAATTTCTTCCTGTACAATTCTTTTAAATTCTTCTCTTGTCATAATATGTGATTTTGTATTATCTCTTTCTGCCTTCAAATCATTTATTGTTTGCTCAAAACGTTTAGGGTCTTCATTCTGCCTTATAACAGTACCATTATTAAATGCGATGTATCCATCACCCCTACCATGACCACAGCATGCATACTTAACATCTGGAAGATTAGCAATGCATGCGTCATGTCCCTCTGGTGTTGGAAGTTTTCCGCATTTAGCACAAGGTCTTTCTGGGTTTCCCATCACTTTTTCATCATTATCTTCATATCGCCAGTCAGAAGGTGGTTCTTTTAAATAGATGGGATGCCCACGCATATAAGTACTCATATATCCTTTCCCTTCCTTAATAACACCACCTGCTGTAAATATTTTTCCAATTGGTAATGCCATAGTTAATTGTTTTTTCCTTTTCTTAACTTCTACAACGGGGTTTTCGTTAGGATACTGTACTTTTAGCACATCTTTTGATGATGGTGCAGGATTGTTTTGAATCGTGTTATATATGGCTTCATATGCTTTAATATCTGGATTGGCAAATCTTTGTTTTCCATATACTTTAAAACTTTCTCCCTGAAATTTTAATATTGCTCTTGGGTTTAACACAACGAGTTCGTCTTCACTATACCCATCGCCCCAATTCCCGATTTTAACAGCATCGACCTGCTTTAACCAAAGGTCAACAAGAATATCTTCAATTTCATTTGCATCTTGAATATGTGGCATTTCTTCCACATTTGCACCCTTACGAAGTAATACTGGATATACCGAACCATAATAAGCTAAACCACTAAAACCACTTGCTGTATTTTTATTTTTTGATAGGCTTATTGAATGAAGTATATCACCATAGCCACTGCCACCTTCAACACCTTTTTTTGTGAAATTAAATCCTGCCTGTAAACCACCAGAAACACCACCGCCACTTCCATGCCAGTAAACATTATCCATGATTTCCTGTGGACTGCTAAATCTTTTCAATTCATCATATGCTCTTCTGGATATTGTTGTAAATAAATCAGACTTGCTTGTTAATGATGGATTGTTTTTAATCCTTCTGACTATTTTATCAAAGGTTAATTCACCTCTATGTTTACCATATGAGGCATGATATCTATTTTCCAGCATTGAATCTGTTCTTTCTTCAAAATCCTTTCTCACAAGTAAGAAATTATATTTATCGTCATCAGCTACTTCATAGTCACGTGGCGGATTACGTTTAAGATATTGCATGAATATATTATATTTCTGCTCACCAAAATCAAGAAACGCTAAAATATCTGGGTCTTCAACATCAATAAACGAATTAATAATGTCAACATATGTTGCAAAAATCTTATAAATGTTTGTTGCACCAGAATATGTCGATATTTTATTCGCTGGTAAATCACCTTTGCTTACATCAATATTAACCACCCATTCGTTATATTCAATTAATTGAGAAGATTTAAACTTGATGGTATGTTTTATATTTTCTTCAGTTATAAAATGAAATTGACCATAGCCATAAAACAGGTTATTTAATTCATCATAAATTCTGTAAGGTTTAATATTAGCTTCACCAACTTCGGTGAGTGATTGCGGTGCATCCCACGGACCGTAATTGCCCGTTGCGAATCGTTTATTTATTGCTTCTTCAAAGCCATATTTTGCTTCAACCTTTGGATTAAGTTTTGAATAATATAGTTCTTTGCTGGTTTTAATTCCAGTTGTCGGGTCATACACTTCGTTATCGGTTTCAATCCAAGCATGATTTAATGTGCCATTTCTGCTTGTCACAACTCCATGTATAATAAATGCATTGGGGATATCATTATTAAGCAGATAATCCTGAACATTTTTATAGCAATCACCAGTTTCACCCTTTTCAATTGGCATTGTTTCGCCTGTTTCGGTCACAAGAGAAACGTTGGTTTCAAGTGGATAGAAATTTTCAGCTTCTTCTTGAATATTTTTTTGTGTGTTGACTGGTAAAACATCTTTATCGGGAACATTATTTTCAGTACCCCCGACTTTCCACTTAATATCAAACACATATTTACTACCTTCTGCCCAATGAGGGTCAGTTCGACCCATAACATTATGCCATTGATGTAACATTGGTTCAACAGGTTTTCTATTTATTATTCTACCTTTTGTACCCTTCGGAATTCTTGGTACTGTTGATAATTCTCTTGTTTGCTGACCAGTAGAAGTATCGTAAGTATATTTCCATTCATATTTGTCTTCTATTCTTCTAACACTTGAACCAATTTCAAAATCGTCTGAAAGTGTATTATCAATTTGGTATATTCTGCTGGGGTCAAATACAACAATTTGGTCTCCATCAAGAACTTTATAAATTGTTTTTCCTTTAAACCAAACAGCGTCATAATTCTTTTTAAGGTTTTCCGTGAGTTTTAGTGTGGCATCAATTCTACCTTGTTGACCCTGTTTCGCAAGTTCTGGGTCATAGCCATTTTTAATCCACCATTCCATCATTGTGTTTTGCGATGCAAAGTTAATTGTTGCAAGTCTTGGTATGTCAAGATAATATGTTTTCAAACCTCTTTCAGAATCAACATTAAATCTTTTTGCAATTGTTTTTACTGTTGTGAAATAAATACCATAACCTAAATGATGAATTGGTGGTGGTGCACCTTGTGCATATGAACGTTCCCCGGGATAACCGTGACGGATATTCCCCCCCCTATCTGCACCAATAAACACTTTAAAACCATCTTTTTCAATTTCTTGACGGTTTTCTTCGGTTGTGCCGTGATAAACGGGACCGAACATCTGACGGTCAACGGCAGTTTGTAAGGAAATTTTATTTAGTTGTTCACTAAGGTTTTGTAATTCTTCCCTTATTATTTGTTTAATGTCCTTCATTTGATATAAATACGGACAAGGAAGTGTTAAGATAGATATTTTGCAATAGTTATCTAAATTCGGTACTTTACGCAAAATATCACTTTAGTAAATTTTCTATGAAAGTATTGTTAAGTGATAATAAAGTGAAAAATTTACTTAACCATTTTAATGTAATTATCACAATAAGGATTTGTGCAAACGTAATAATCTGGTTTTGGATGCTCTTCCATTTTTTTACCGCAGCAACTACAAGTGTTTTTCCGCCCCTCACGCTGAACCAGATTCAAAGCAGCAAGTCTAATATCACCACTAAACCACATTGCAAGTCTTTCCACAGCATTATCAACACCAGCAATTTTATTCTGCTCGTCAACATAAAGTTCTTTTTCCAATATTCCTTTAATAACATTTTTCATGGCTCAGATTGTGTTTGGATTTCTTTTAATGTGTATTGGTTTTTGTTCACCAGTTGTTACTGATGTGCCTTTCAAATCTTCTACTGTTATTGTTGGCACATCACCCAAAGTTGCTCTTGCACACATATTATGATAATTCATTTCATCGGCAATGCTTTGCAAGTCTATTGGCGGTTCTTTTATTTTTATTGGCTTGTCAATATCTTCAGTTATTTCATGTGGATATCTTTCATCACGAATTGTTACGGTTGCTCCGCATTCATTACAGATGTGTTCCCAATAAGAATGAAATGTTTCTGACATTGCAGTTCCTGTTGCAATCAGTAAACCCTTTTTGCATTTATCACAGACCTTATCAATTCGATATGTCTGAACTTTGGTTTTGAGTAGTGTCATGACATTATAGTTATTCTGCTTGTATAAATCGTTTCAAATCAATAAAAACGCTGTGCTTGTGATAGAAGCCGTCACGATGTTCTTCCCTCCCATACCATTCACTCCACCAATTTTCGAATCTCATTTGTAAGTCTGCAGTTGCATAATCAACATCTTTTGGTAGATTATGACAAAATGCTTTGAATGCCAACTCTTTTGCAGTTGTCATTGGTTTTTTTAATTCAGGGTAATTATTTTCTTCTGTTGCCATAAATATTTTATTTTTTTATGTTTCATTTTTGCATATTTAATTTCGCTTTTGGTTGATTCTCCGATATATCCGTTTGGATTAATCACGAAAATTTCATCAGCCAAATCAATTTTTCTTTTATGCATATCGTCAAGCATTTCTTTCGTTCCCTCTTCCCAAACCTCATTATCACCTGAATGCCCAAAAAGTCCAACGCTGATAACAATATTACCTTCCAATGTTAAGCGTTTTTGTTCAGCAAAAAATTCATCTTTGAATCTTGTGCTGCCACACAATGTTATTATTTTATATCCACCAATCATATATAATATTTTCCAAATTTCCACATGAACTGACAAATAACAATTTGACCGCCATTACCAACATATCTACAGCTTCTTATACCTCTTATCTCAAGTATTTCTTTAACTATTGGCTCATCATTATAATCTTTTGCCATTACATGTTTATAATTAATTAATTTAAAGATGAATACAATAAGTGAATTAAAGTAACACTTTAACTTAGATTGCTTGACCTCGCTTCGATGAAGTTTGCCTTCTAACCAAACATAATCATATTTTTTGACTTTAATTTTCATTTAATTTTTTTTGTGATAATATCTTTTATATTTCACTTTTCCACATTTGGAGCATTTCCATTTGCTTTTAGGTTTATCGCCATCATAAATATTTTCCACAAAAACTAATTCATGTTTTATACAGTCTTTTTCTTCCATTTTTTCAGGGTTTTTGTCTTATTAATTGAAATATTTTATCAACAACTTCTTTCTTGTGAATCCAGTTACAGCCACTACAATCCCAAACTCTGGTTTTTCCCTTTCTTATATATTTACCCTTTTCCAAGTCTTTACAAGGATAAAATGGACACCAACAGAATGTACAGTCTTCCAAACCTTCGTGGCAGGGAAAAAATTGGCAAAATGGATTTATTCTATGTATATCATCTACAGGCAATATGTTTTTTATTTCTGCATGAACATTATGGATGAAAAAACAATACCCATTTTCTTGCCCTTTTTTGCAACATGTGCTTCACCTTCTGTTGAAATACTCCAGAACATAAAACCTTTTACGGTTTTTTCGATGGTTTCCATATAGGCAATATTAGCTTCGTGATGCTTTTTATTGAGTAGCATCCATTCAGTGTTACACAATACCTCTGTGTTATTGCGGTTTACAAAGTAAAATAACATACCTTTTTCTTTTTCACTATGTGCGTATGCTTTCTGATAGGCTTCTTTTGCTGTCATGTGTTATAAAATTAGAAGACAAATATATAAAAATAATTGGCATTGTCAATAGTATTATTGATTTTTTTTGACGAATGGTTTGACAAAAAAAAATGGATACCTTTTGAGTATCCATTTCATATCTTTTTGTATCCATTATTATGTGTTTAGTCGTTTTTCAAGAATTTGTGCTGCATCTTGAAGTTTACGAACTAAGCTATTTTCATAAAGTTTTTCAACAATTGCGTTTCCACACATAAATTCAATTGTTGAATCGTTGTGCATTTCCAATACACGGCTATCTTCATCCATAAAATTTATTCTACTCTGGTCAAACATACGTTCAACTACCGTCCAATCCCACATTTCTTCAATTACTGAATGACCATGCATTTCATCTACCTTACTCATATGTTTTAATCTGTCAGCTTGTGACATATCTTGCATTTCCAGAATATTTGCGTCTCCTTTGAGGGTTACGATACGTGAATGATTAAACATCTTTCCGACTTTTGCCTGACCCCACATTTTCATTATTTTTGAATAATCGTGGAGTTCACGTACCTTTGCAAATCCCCACATATCTTCAATTTTTGAATTGTCACGAAGTTCATCAACAAAACAATTATCAGTTATTTCACGAATTTCAGAGTTTTTGTCAAGTATTTTTACATGTGCTTTGTCGTACATGGCAAAAATAACAGATTGTTTAACTTCATCAACCACTGCATCACCTTTTAATATTGCGCCTTCATGTAATAATAGTTGTTTGCGTCCCGAAAAAATCATGCTTTGGATTATTCTTCTTAATTCATTTTCCACGCCATCTCTAAGAGTACCATGAAACCATTCTGGAACGTATGCTTCAGAAAATATTAATTCATATTTATCTATTTCATCAAGTCTATGACCCTTCTGAGGTGAGTACATGCCTTTAAAATATTTGTCAACTGGCATAAATTTATTAATCAAATCTTTATGTGATGTTGCAAATATGTCATGAAGTACAAATCCCTGACTTGTAATTAATACGTAATAAAATTCATTCATAACATTAAAATTTTTAATTAATCGATTTCATCATTACGATAAAATTCACTTATTTCACTCATTACAATTTCTTCAATTGAATCATTCGGATTTGCTGTAATAGTGTCTGGGTCAACAATTTCCAATGGGTTTTGTAATTCACCTGAATCGGTTGTAATTTTCATTCTTTCCTTTTCTGCTTCAAGTTGTTGTGGTTTTATTCCAGCAGCTTTAATTGCTTCACTATTAATACCAGTAAAATCAAGAACAACATTACCTGCTTTAAAGAAAAGTAATCTATCGAGTTTAATACTTCTCGGTGCATTCATTAACGGTTTAACTTTACCAGTTTTTTCGTCCTTATAATACAATAAGTTTCCTTGACTATCTTCTTGTTGTTTGTTTCTATCAAATACCGTCAATATGTTATGCTCTTTTCTGTTCCAAATTCCTCTTGCTTCTCCGTCTTTTTTCTGACTAACATATTTTACCTTTCTTCCATTAAGTGGACGTAAGGATTTATCAGCTTTAATGAATAGTACACCATAATAGATATTTCTATTAATAATGTCACGCATTTGCTGTACTTCTTTTGGATGCGATTCAAACGTTAACATAACTAATATATTTTCCTATAAATACTTTACAGGAAAAATAAAGATGTGAGTATTAACGACTATCAAACTGTTTGTTTTTCTTCTTCTGGGAATAAAACAAGTTCAGTTCTTAATGTTGCAGCTAAGAAAATATACGTAAGCAACATGAATATTGGGTGGAATAATCCCAAAAATAGCCATAATAATCTTATTCCAAGCGGGTTTATTTCAGGGTCAATGAATTTTGCGATGCCACCACAGACTCCGCAAAATACTCTTTTTTGTGTTTTTTTCAGGGTTGCCATATTTTTGTTTTACTTAAAGACTGATAGTTTTATAAAATGATGCATTATTTTTTAAAATTAATTTTGATTTTTTGTAGAAATTTATTATATTAGTACTTTAAATTTTTATTAATATGTTTTATGATGATGATGAATATGACATCGAAGATGAAAGAACAAAAATTATAGAATCCGCCAAAAGAAATAAACGTGGTAGTGGCGAAGAAATTCAGTTATATGAGCAACTTTCACTTGCACTTGAATTAATGAAAGATGATTCGTTTAAAATTATTGGGAGTAGAATTTGTGATGGAATTGATTTCCACATAACAACAGAATATCCAAAAGGATTACCATTTAATGTTGGCAGTATGTTTTTTAACATAAATACCACGTATGATGTGAAGATTCAGGAAACTCCTTTATACACAAAGGGTTTGAATAGAGACCCGGG
>JAKQEK010000358.1 GCA_029558535.1 Bacteroidota bacterium
TTAATGAATAAAGAGTTCCGATATAATAATAATAATATGGGTTTTGGGGGTCAAAATTAATTAAAAATTGGTATTCTGATTCAGCTTCTTCATATCTGTTCTGCTGAATTAATAAATTAGCTAAATTTATATGGTAAGTATCTATAGAGGACTCTAAATATATTGCTTTTTTGAATTCTTGTTCTGCATTAACATAATCTTCTTTATTACAAAAGCATTCCCCAAGCATATTATAAATTTCGTGACTATCGGAATTATTTTCTAAAATTATTTTACATTCATTGATGGCAACATCGAATTTTGATTGTGCGTTTAGCGCAAATAATAAGTTTTTTAAGTATGTTAGATTTGTTTCTAATTTTAACGAATTTCTGTATTCTTTTTCTGCTGCCCAATAACTACCTTTTAAGTAATATATATTTCCGAGCATGAAATGCACGTGTGCATTGTCCGAATTTAGATTAATGGACTTTTTTAAATGGATTTCAGCTTCTTCAAATCTTGAAAGTTCTATTAATGCTCCTGCAATATTACTATGTAATATTGGGTCGTTAGGTTCATAATTTAATGCAACACGATATTCTTTTTCTGCAAAGCTAAAATTACCTTGCGAAAAGTATTCATTTCCTATTTGATTGTGATAAGAAACTTTATCTTGAGCCATACTTTTCTTATGACCACCTAAATTATATTATACACATTTTGGGGATGATTGTCAATTTAATTTATTAAATCTATTTATGAATTAATATATAGGTCGGACTTGTATATGATACAAGAAATTTATGTTAGCGGCGTGCGGTCTGGAAGACCGCGGGCCGCGTATTGTGATGTTTGAAAACACTAACCTCGTCGGCCGAGGGGCTTTCAGATAACGCCCCGCGCGTTGGCGAAGTTCGGGCGCCCCAAAAACGCTTGCGTTTTTGAGGGCGGCCGAATTTGGTTGAGCCCGCTAAGCGAGCGGTGGCCGCAGCCACGGCGCGCTTTTTGCCTGTATATCGAAGCATAGATTTTAATGTACATCAGTGTTTTGATGTTTCACAATTTTATTTCCCAACGGCAAAAAGCGTGACGAGCGAGTGTGCGGGCGAAACCCGAGG
>JAKQEK010000360.1 GCA_029558535.1 Bacteroidota bacterium
AATATCAATCTCAAAGATGAGCAAATTCAAAAGCTTTCTGCCGATTTAAATCTCAGAGATGAGCAGATACAGAAGCTTTCGGTTGAAAATGAGGGCTTACAGCTTGAGATTGTGGATTATACCTCCAGCACCAGCTGGAAAATAACCCGCCCACTGCGCCGCCTTTCGCGCCTGGTGAGGAGAAAGTAATGCTAACCAACCTAAGAGATTATTTTGCAATCAAGCACAGCGGTTTGTTTGATGAGAAATATTACCTGCTTCATAACCCAGATGTCCGCAGAGCGGATATTGATCCTTTAAAGCATTTTATGAAATATGGCTGGAAAGAAGGGAGAAATCCGTCGGAATCTTTTAATATCAATTTCTACATCGAGAATCATCCTTCGGTCAAGTCGGATAATATCAACCCACTGGTCCACTATATACGCTATCACGTAAAAGAAGGAAAACCTGTGAATCAAAGCCTAATAAAACGAGGGTTTCGGAAATTGAAGAGGATTTTCAAACAAACCGGTCCTATTTCCACCATCAAAACCGCCACGAACGGTTCAAGTAAAAATACAGGGAACCTTGGCACTGTTTCTGGTTTCGGACAGTTTAACGACCCGCGTTTCTTTGTAAGCACTTGGGATGTATACAATAAAATTACGCCTCTTCCAGTTACGGAAAAAGTAGATATCATCATTTGTATTGGCCCTAATCCGGTCCACGCACAAGCTTGTGTTGCGAGCATCCGAAAATTTACAAAAGCTGATACATACGATCTTCATTTCGTAGTTCATAAAGCTGATCTGGGAAAAATCACGGATTTACTTTCAGACGATGCTTATGTGCATACTCACCAAATGGAATTATTTAATTATTCTTTTGCTAATAATATTGTTTTAAAAGATTCACACAATGACGCTGTTCTATTAAATGATGACACAGAGGTCACCGAGGGCTGGTTAGATAAGCTATGTGTGGCTTCGAAGGGCGTGTGTTTAACTGGTGCTCATACAGGATTTCAATGCTCGGGTAATCCGCAAATGTGGGGGGAAGGACCAATTCGGCTGACGAATTTTCCTGTAAACATGTTTTGTGCCTATATTCCCAAAAGAGTTAGAGAAGTTGTCGGATTATTAAATGAGGAATTTGAGTTCTATGGGGGCGAAGATGTCGATTACTCAATCCGGGCTCTCACGAATGGTTTCCCATTGGTAATTTCCGAGGCGTTCGTTTTACACAAAGATAACCAATCTTTTGGCGAAACGAAAGAAAAATTGATGATGCAATCGGACCGGCTTTTATTTGAGAAATATGCAGTCAGCGCTCCTTTTGACTTAAGCGGTTTCATTCCAAAAGTATCCGTTATTGTAACAACAAGAAATAGACCAAGTCTATTACAAACTGCCATCGAATCAATTGAGCAAATCGATTATCCAAATTTTGAAATTATTGTTGTGGACGACAATTCTGAGTCACAAACGATTAATATCCTGTTCGAATTACAAGAAAAATATAAAAATATAACCCAGCTTCGCGCCCCAATTAATGTTGGTTCGGCTGAAGCTAGATTATTGGGAGTGCAGATTGCAAAAGGACAGTTTGTCCTTTTTGCTGATGATGATGACACAGTCTTGAAAAATAGAATTAGTGATCCTTTAGAAATGATTATTGGAAGACCAGAGTTGGATGTCGTTTATTGTAACTACAACATTGTCACCGCTGACGGCAGTGTAACACCAATCTTTTGTGAGCCCTTTAACATGGAAAGATATTTGAAACTGGAATTTTATATAGGCTTAGGAATTCTTTTGGGGCGGAAGAACGCCTTTATAAATGTTCCTTTTTACTCCATTTTTAATCGAGCTGCAGATTATGATTGGGTTTTTCGTCTCATTAGGAGAGGATATAAAATAGACTTATGCCCAGCGATCGTTATGAATTACAATCGTACCGGTTCTGTCGATGAGCATTTATCCGGGAATAAAGCCGCTATGAAGCAGCATGAAGAAATCTATGAGCGGGAAATGTTATTAAGATCAGTAACACGAATTATCAGATAATTTAGGAAAGATTTTTATCAGTAACTTTTTGGTTCATGAGGTATATTGTGAATAATAAAAACGCCATAATTTCTCTTTCGTCATTAATTTGTGTAGCCCTATTCCCTTGTTTTTTTCTTTATCTTCAAAATACGGGGGCGGCGATATTCTCCGATCTGATCGAAATGTCTGGAATTTTATTGTTGATTAGTTTAATAATCCTCGGTTTTAGTTTCCTCATATTTCGCAACATCGAGAAAGCAGCACTAATCAGCAATATCTTTTTAATAATTGGACTGTACTTTGCATTCATTGAAAAAGCAATTGTGAAGGTAATTCCAATGCTTTACTACTGGCATGTGGCAATTATTTGCTTATTTTTTATTTTCCAAATTGGTTTTCTTATCTATCATAAGAGTAATCCAAAACTTGCTAATCAAATTAATCAGGTATTCTTATTGATTTTTGGTGGATTAATTATATTTAACGGAATTCTTGCTATTCCAAAAGCATTCCAAACCATAGCTACAAAAGCTCAAAATCAAGTTGAACTTGATCAAAAAATTATTGCTCCAACTTCCGACAATCAGATGGAGAACTTACCAAATGTATATTATTTTATCTTTGATGAATACGCGGGTTTTGATAGTATTCAACGTTATTGTTATTACGATAACAGTGCTTTTTATGATGCTCTAGAAGAATTGGGGTTTGTTGCATCGAAGCATTCAGTTAATGACACTACAGACACTTTAACTGAAATAACAAATTTACTGCAACTTAGCAAAGTAAATAGCATTGAGATGACAGCAGCAGAGAAAAGGGCAAATTTGAAAGACCCTTATCTTTTTAGGCTTATGAAAGAGCATGGCTACACCATTAATGCTCTCGACTCAAACAATTATGAATTTATTGATATTAATTCAGCGGATATGCATTTGAGCATTGAATTTGTTTCTACCTATGGAACATTCAAATCATCAATTATTCAAAATACCGCTTATTATCCTTTCTATGGTAGCGAAGATCGGGAGGTAGAAATAAGCAATCTGTTAAACATGTTTAATTATGCGGTTGAATCAAGTAAAAAAGCACAATCGAATCTCTTTACTATTGGATACTTCAATTTTCCACATGTCCCATTTTTATTTGATGAACAAGGAAATAAAACAAGAGACTCAGATAGATTAAACCTTCGTGATACAGCTCCCTACCTGGCACAATTTAAATATGCAAACAAGAAAATTTTAGAAATGACCACTGAAATAATCGCCAATGATCCTGAAGCAATTATAATCATTCAATCCGACCATGGTTATCGCTACCCAACCCACTTACAATTTTGGTATGGAATTAATCAATATGACGTTGAAGAGGAAGCTCCTTATATGCGTAACATATTAAATGCGGTCTATTATCAGGGGGAAGATATTTACATTGATAATTATTCTGGATTAAATACATTGATAACGGTCCTGAATAAACTACTGGACGTTGACTTACAAATGGTTGATTAATCTTGCTGTAAAATTCAGGATGAGAGATAATGAAGAAAACGGATAAAATATTTTATTGGGTTATTACAGTAAGTTTTGTTTTACTTTTTGTCTTTGCAAATAATATCGTTTTATCAATCCCATTAATGGAAACCTACCGATTAGAAGAAGTCGAATCAACCAAATACGACGAATATAAAAGGGATTTCGAAGCTAAAATAGAGACTTTCTATGTTAAGCAGGACATCTTTTTTACCACAGAATTTAGTGGATACGCCTTTATTCCAACCAATCA
Source organism: Bacteroidota bacterium (assembly GCA_029558535.1). Lineage (GTDB taxonomy): Bacteria > Bacteroidota > Bacteroidia > Bacteroidales > ML635J-15 > Bact-19. Next base: position 3,819 of record JAKQEK010000360.1, read on the forward strand.
AGCTAGTCCCAATAAAGATATAAATTTAGTTTTTATTTCAGAAAACAAAAGCTACGAAGTTGATGCATCGGTAATAGAATGGTTTTTTCTTAAATCAATGTTTCGTGAAAAAGGGCTTGTAGGCATCAATCATTTTTTTATCACCAGATTTTCTCCAATTAAGATGGAAAATGGCATTTATAAATTATTTATCTATTGTTATGAGAACGACGATATCATTGGGTTTATGGATACAAATCGATCCTTCGAAAAGACCTACCGCACCTTCAAAGAGGTGAAGAAATAACCACGGCACCGTTTAGAAGCGTCAAACCTATTTTAAAGCTCCGTTGCACCTTTCATTAAAGAGCTCATTAAAGGGCTGAGAAATCAGCCCTTGTCAGTTAATAAAACTGAATCCGGATGAGAATAGGG
>JAKQEK010000361.1 GCA_029558535.1 Bacteroidota bacterium
ATGTCTATTACCGCATCGCCTATCCGGAAACGAAAATAGAAAAAGGCGTAAATGGGTTGGAACTCTTGCAATACGGACGAAAAAGATTCTCGATAATTATATTAGACAAGGATTTTAATATCATTGGAGAAACGCTTTTACCGGACTATACATATAATTCCACCGTGATGTTTATTCGTGAAGATGGTCTTTACATAAGTGATAGCCATTATCTGAATCCTAATTACAACGATGATGTACTGAGCTTTCGTAAATTTAACCTGGTTGAGAATTGATTATTAATTAACTTGTAAATATTGACAAATGAAGTATGTATTAGCTATTGTTTTATGTATTTGTTTTTCTTGCAGTGATAACTCAAGTGAAAGAAAAATGAATGATGTTTTTAGTGAGGATATTAGTTTGGTTGCAGATAAATTACCAATAAACGAAGTTATTAATCCAGTAAGTATCGTTAAATTAAAGGACTTTCTTGTTGTACAGAACGAATATATTTCTGGCGAGGATTGTTTTTATGTCTATTCGCTGGACAAAATGAAGTTTTGTTTCAGTTTCGGACGATTGGGACAGGCTGATGGAGAATTTATAGCTCCCATGATAGTTCAAAATAATACAGGCAACAGTTTGTCAATATTTGATTCTTCTCCAGATAAGATTTTTATGTATGATGTTTCGGATACCAGTACTCATTTAATTAAAGAACGAAAAGTAATGGATGATATTTATCCAACACAGGAAATTTCTTATGTGAATGATTCCATTGTTCTTTTTCAAACTATGGGACCGTTTAGTAGTAAATTGTATAGCTATAATTTAAACACGAATAACATTCTTGATACATTAGAATTTGATTCAGGGTTAAAAGAGGTAATGGATAGTAAATACAACTCAAATTTTGATTTTTATAATTTAACGAGTGTAGGTCGTAAGTTCGTAGTCGGCTTTAATTATATAAACGAATTCAAAGTGGGAGAATTGGATGATGATTACAAATTTCAGGT
>JAKQEK010000363.1 GCA_029558535.1 Bacteroidota bacterium
CCGTTTCTTATTCCGTCTTTTTTCGTCCTTTTAGAACCACAGTAATAGCAAATTTTTTATTCATAGCTTTCAAATGCTCAAAGGTATTGTTATTACTAATACTCAACTACTTGTCAGCCTGAAATTTGTCCATTAAGCCTATTTTTTTGCAAATTTATAGCTTTTATGTTTAATTTAACAGTTGAATAATTGTCTCTACATATAAATTTGTAGTTTTGTAAATAAATTTTGATAAATGAAAAACCTATTTTATTTAATTTCTGCTTTGATTCTTTTTACCGGTTGCAATAATTCCGGTTATAAGAATACTCCTATAGCTCATGGTAATCCTGGAGATATAGTGGTTGTAATGAATAATGACAGCTGGAATTCGGAACCCGGTGATACTTTAAGGGCAGTCTTTCATGATTATTGTTACGGAGTTCCTATGGAGGAGCATTGGTTTGATCTTCATCAGATACCAAAAGATAAATTTATTGATCAAAACAGATTTCATCGCAATATTATTTTTCAGGAAATCAATCCTGAAGTGACTGAAGCATCTTTGACAATATTTAGAGATCGTTATGCACAAAAGCAGGTGTTTGTAAATATTGTTGCCCCAAATCAAGCTGAGTTTGTTAAAATTGTTAGTCGAAACAGGAATAATTTGATAAAACTATTTCTTGATGCTGACAGAGATCGTTGGGTAGAACAATTACAAAAGCACACAAATAAAACGGTATCGGACAAGTTGGCAAATAAGTATTTCATAACTATTAAAATACCTGCAAATTATTATTTGAATGAATATCGTGACAATTTTGCCTGGATTTCGCATGAAACACGAAATTATAATATGAACATAATTGTTTATTCATGGCCTTTGTCAGACACATCTTCGCTTGACAGAGATTATTTAATTGCTATGAGAAATATGGTATTAAAAGAAAATATCCCCGGTGAACGACCTGGCTCGTTTATGAGTACTGAAACAAAATATGATTATCCGTACTATGAATTGATAGATCATAGAAATCAGCCTACAGGAATTCTTAGAGGTTTATGGAAAGTAAAAGGTGATTTTATGGGAGGCCCTTTTGTAAGCTATACCAAAATAGATAAACCAAGAAATAGAATGATTACTGTTGAAGGATTTGTATATCATCCAAACGAAGAAGTTAGGGACAAAATAAGGCTACTTGAAGGAGTTTTATATACTAGTGATTTGATTAAATAAGTTCATGTTGGTAAATAAAGTTTGATATTTATTGATTGAAAATCAAATTATTGATACATTTGTAAAAAAAATCTATTTATGAATCTTAACAAAGTAATGCTTATTGGTAGGTTGGGGAAGAAGCCCGAAGTTAATTACATAAAACCGGACGCTCCTGTAGCAAGGTTTTCATTAGCCACAAGCGAAACATATAAAAGTAAAGAAGGTGATAAAATCGAAACGACCGAATGGCATAATATTGTTGCTTGGAGAAATAATGCAAAATTTGCAGAAAACTATCTTGACAAGGGAATGCTTGTTTATATAGAAGGAAAACTTCAGACAAGAAAATGGGACGCTCAGGATGGCGGAACAAGATATACTACTGAAATAGTTACTGATCAGATAAAGATTTTAGAAAGGAAACAATCTGCAGGTGAATTTAGCCAAACTTCCGATAAACAAAATTCAAATGCTTCTGAGCCTGCAAAGGTAGAAAATCAAGCCAACGACGATGTAAATGATTTGGGAAAAATAGACGATTCCTATAAATCTGATATTGATGACGATTTGCCGTTTTAATTAAATTAATTGACTTTGGATCCCGACCCTCTAAGATACTGTATTGTAATTTCAGAAATAACTTACAATTCCATAAATAATTTGATTATTGGTTTTGTAGTTGTTGGAATATTACTGTTTTGTTCGGGAATGGTTTCGGCAAGTGAGGTAGCGTATTTTAGTTTATTGCCTAAAGATGAGAACAGACTTAAACATTCCAAATTGAATTCATCACGACTAGTTCTAAAATTACTTACAAAACCTGACTATTTACTTGCCACAATATTGGTTGCAAATAATTTGATAAACGTTGCAATAATTATTCTATCAACTTATTTATCGGTTTTTATTTTTGCAGGAATTACCAATCAATTATTATACTTTTTGTTACAAATGATTGGAGTAACATTTCTGTTGTTGCTCTTTGGCGAAATGTTACCGAAGATTTTTGCAGGTAAATTTCCGGTAAGAATTGCCAGAGCTATGGCTTATCCATTATTAGTTTTAGAAAAAATATTTTATCCATTAAGTTTTATTCTTATTAAATCCACAGATATAATCAATAAAAGATTAAAGCAAAAGCAAAATTCAAATATCAGTATAGAAGAATTATCTCATGTTATTGAGCTAGCTTCAAATGATTTGAAAGAAGACAAAGATGTATTGGAAGGTATTGTAAACTCTGCAAATCTTGAGGTAAAAGAAATTATGACCTCTAGAGTAGATGTTTTTGCTATAGAATACAGCTCGAAGTTTACAAAAGTACTAGGTCAGATTGTTGAGTCAGGATTTTCACGAATTCCGGTTTATGTTGATAATCTTGACAATATTAAAGGTATATTGTACATAAAAGATGTGCTTCCTTATATTTCTTTGCAAAACAAAGAAGAATTTAAATGGCAAAAATTATTAAGGCCTCATTTCATTGTACCTGAAACAAAAAAAATAAACGAATTGTTGACAGAATTTCAAAGCAAAAAAATGCATATAGCACTTGTTGTTGACGAGTATGGAGGTGTTAACGGCATGGTAACGCTTGAGGATATCCTTGAAGAATTTGTAGGAGAAATTAATGATGAATCAGATACAGATAATGATGAAAATATTTTTGTAAAAATTGATGATAAGAATTATGAATTTGATGCTAAAATCAGCCTTGTAGATTTTTGCAAACTGACAGACATTGAGTATTCGCGTTTTCATGATCTCAAGGGAGAGTCAGATAGTCTTGCAGGTTTAATACTCGAAGTTAATGGCGAAATTCCAAAAAAGCATACAACAATAATTATAGATGGTTTTGAGTTTACCATTACAGCAGCAGACGAAAGAAGAATAAAAAAAGTTAAAGTTAAAATTCCTGATGAAAACTAGATTTGTTTTAAGTATAGCAGTGTTTATGTTTCTTATTATTACTTCATGTAACAATGATAAACCTGTTCCACGTCCTCGTGGATATTTCAGAATTGATCTACCCGAAAAAGCATATAAGGTCTATGATGATGAGTGTCCTTTTGTATTTGAAATGCCGGTTTATTCTTTTATTATAAAGGAAAAAGAAGATTATTGCTGGATGGATATTTATTTTCCATTGAATCAGGCAACGATTTATCTTACTTATAAGCAAATAAATAATGATCTTAACGCACATCTTGAAGATTCGCATGAATTCGTTTATAAACATACCGTTAAAGCTGACGCAATCGAAGAAGTGAGATTTGAAAATGATAGTTTGAAAGTTTACGGTATGCTCTACAACCTAAAAGGGAATACGGCTTCACAAATTCAATTTTTTCTTACTGATAGCACAAATCACTTTCTCAGAGGTTCTCTATATTTTAATGTGCCTCCGAATAAAGATTCTTTAGCACCTGTTATTGATTTTATCAGGGTAGATATTGAGCATCTTATGGAAAGTTTTGAATGGAAATAAATTTATGCTTTTAGTTTCAAATTTTAGTGGACAAAATTCTGTTTCTGGAATCAGAAAAATTACACAAGACGAAAAAGAACTTTATTCTTACTGTGATTTGTCGGATGTTGATAATATGATTTTAAGTCATTCATCTTTGGCTAGGCGTTTGGAAATTCTCAATGTACGTGCTTTAATCAAAGAACTTGGGCTAAACATTAGAATCCAATATAAAGAAAGAAAGCCTATTTGTGACGAGGGTTTTATAAGTATTTCTCATTCAGACGAGTTGGCCGGTATAATTTGGAGCAGGGAAACAGAATACTCTTTAGATATTGAAAAAATAAGTTCTCGTATGTTACGAATTTCCAATAGGGCATTTTCTGTCGAAGAGCATACATTTGCCGGGGCAGATTTGCGAAAATTGACTATTTTATGGAATTGTAAGGAATGTGTGTATAAACTTGCAAATAATAAAGGAATAGATTTTAAAAAACAAATACAAGTTTTGCCTTTTAATGAAAATGATAAAATAATGTGCGATTACTTCTATGACACTAATCGCAAAAGAACCTATGTCTTTGATTATAAACAAATATTAGATCATACTTATGTATGGGGAAAACAAATAATTTCAAATGATACTAAACGGTAATATATATCAACAAATGCTTAAAAAGACTGCAAATTGTGAAAAGCAAATAGCAGTGTTAATTGATCCTGATAATGTGGATAATGATACATTGGTTAAGCGGGTGGAGATAATAAATACACGTAAGGTTAATTATATTTTTGTTGGAGGTAGTTTGTTGAAAAATTCTATTGAAAATTGTGTTGACATAATTAAAGATAATACGACAAAGCCTGTAATACTGTTTCCCGGTAATTCTTCTCAGATAAGTGATAAAGCCGATGCAATACTATTCCTTTCACTTATATCGGGAAGAAATCCAGAGTTTCTTATTGGTAATCACGTGATTGCTGCTCCATTTTTGTATCAAACAGGACTTGAAATAATATCAACAGCATATATTCTGATTGATGGTGGGAAGGTTAGTTCTGTGCAGTATATGAGCAATACAAACCCGATACCATCCGATAAAACTGATATAACGGTTGCAACAGCTTTGGCTGGTGAAATGTGTGGTAACAAATTAATTTATCTCGAAGCCGGTAGTGGGGCTTTAAGCCCTGTTGCTGATGAGACCATATTTGCGGTAAAACAAAAAATTAGCTGTCCTTTAATTGTTGGAGGAGGAATAAAAACCAAATCAGAATTGTCGAATAAATTTAATGCCGGAGCAGATATAGTCGTAATTGGAAATGCAATTGAACGAAATGAAGACTTGCTGAAATCTTTATAATATGTAAATTTTGTCCGATTCCTCCCTGTGGTCGGAATCTCTTAAATACATAATTCAATATTGAAAATTACAAAACTATTCTTGTCTTTTATCTGACAACATCCATATCTTGAATTATAACCATTTCATCAATCAGATTATAGGCTTCAGCATATTTGTCAATAATAAATAATGCATATCTTATGTCAAGATTTATACATCTTTGTAGATTTTCTTCAAAGTCTATATCACCTGACATAGCTTCACTATTGCCATCGAAAGCAATGCCGATAAGCTGTCCTTCACCGTTAATTACAGGAGAGCCCGAGTTCCCGCCTGTTATATCGTTATTTGTCAAAAAACAGGTTGGAAGCTCTTTGTTTTTATTAGCATAAGGACCAAAATTTTTAGATTCGTATAGCTTTTTTAATTTATCAGGAACTTCAAACTCTGAATTGTTAGGATCTTCTTTTTCAATAACACCCTTTAGAGTTGTATAATAGTTGTATGCGATGCCATCTCGCGGGTCATATTTTCTAACAGTTCCATAAGTCAATCGGATAGTTGAGTTAGCATCCGGACTCATTGTTTTATCAGGATTCATTTTTAGTATTCCATCAATAAAAAGTCTTTCTCCTTTATCAAGACCTTCAGAGTTCTTTCTGTACAAGCCATTCAATTCTCTGTATTTATCCAGCATACTTATACCAGCTACCATAATCATATCGTTTTGCAATGTTTTAAGGTTTGGCTTGTCAAGAAATGCAAATAACTTTTCTTGTGTCGAAAATACAGATTTGTTAAACATATCGTCAACATACAGAGAAAAGTTGCCTTTGTATTTACTTTCAACTGTATTGAAAAAGGAAGGATGGAATTGCCTATCAAGATTATTATACACATATTCAAACATAGCAGCGATTATTTTTTTCTCAGTGTCAGTATTATAATCTTTATAAAACGATTTTGCCGATTCTTTAATCGCTTCTATATTTTTATTAATTAATTCTTGATCTTTAGATTCAAGAGCTTCAATCAATCCCGAACATTGATATGCAAAATACGGTAATTCGGGACCCGAAATTAAACCTTCTATAAGATACATTCTTGCTATAGCATATTGTTGTCTGTTTTTATACGCATTTTCAATAAGAGGTAAGGCTTCTTTATATTTTGAATCTGTATAGGATTCACTCCAGTTTATAAAATCATTTTCTATATCTTTTTTTACAATCATTGTTTTCAATTTCTTCAAAGCTTTATTTTGCTGTTCTGAATATTTCCAATAATTTGAACATCTTGCATATTTTGAAGCGTATTGGATTTTTACTTGTGGGTCTTTATTCATTTCTTCGCGAAGGACATTTATTTTAACAGTTCTGATTTCGAATCTTAACTTGTTTGTTACATCCATTGTTTCTTCTAACCCATAAGATGTAATAAACCTTTCAGTTGTTCCGGGGAAGCCAATAACCATTGCAAAATCTCCCTCTTTTATTTCTTTTATACTTATTGGTAGAAAATGTTTTGGTTTAAGAGGAATGTTATCTTTTGAATATGCTGCAGGAGAACCGTCAGGTGCAGTATAAATTCTAAACATCGAGAAGTCAGCAGTATGACGTGGCCATTCCCAATTGTCAGTATCTCCGCCAAATTTTCCCATTGAGGACGGAGGGGCTCCGACCAAACGAACATCTTTGTATATTACATAAACAAACAGAAAAAACTGATTGTTGTTAAACATCTCCGAAACGTATGCACTGTAATAAGTCCCTTCTATTGATTCGTCGGATATCTTTTTAGAGATTTCATAAATCTTTGCATTACGTTCTTCCTCTGTCATTTCTTCAGTCAATTCGGCCAATACTCTTGTAGTTACATCTTCCATTCTTATAAGAATAGATGCTGTGGTTCCCGGATTTGATAACTCATCTTTTTTTGAATAAGCCCAAAATCCATATTTTAAATAATTATGTTCAATCGTTGAGTGAGATTGTATTGATCCGAACCCACAGTGATGATTTGTAAAAAACAAACCTTCTTCTGACACAATTTCTCCAGTGCAAAAATGACGAAACGGAGAACCTTCATTTCCTAATCCAACAATTGCATCTTTAATGCAGCCGTTATTAATATTGTAAATATCTTCAGGGGTTAATTTAAAACCCATTTTTTTCATTTCATCATAGTTCTTTCCCAACATAGATAATAACCACATACCTTCGTCAGCCCGAAGATTGAAACTAAATATGAGATTCAGAGCAAATAGTATTGATATAAGTTTTTTCATAATAACTGTTTTTTATATTTGTCAACAAATATAACTCAAATTTTATCTAATCAAATAATTTTATGTTAATATGTACTTAAAATATTTGGTGTTAAAATGTAGCAGCATTTTGTAAGTGACTATGATAGTTTTTAAGGTATTTTAAATAAAAATTTCATCTGTTTCGGAGTTTTTTGTATTTTTGACGAACAGTAAAGAATGCAAACAATGGTTTACTTTGTTTACAAACGATTTTATATAAAAAAGTAATTACTTATGAGAATGGTTTTGAAAAAAGGAAATGTTTTGATTATTCTTATTTGTCTGTATATACAGGTTTGGTCACAAATAACTGTACCGATAACAGTAAAAGAACTTGGTGATTACAATAGGAATCGGGACTTAATGTCTTTTATGAAAATTGACCTGTCTCAGACCTGGCTTTATATGGTTAAGGACAATGTAATTTCATCTAATCGTATCTTAGTTCAGGAGATTTATTATAATAAATCCGGCTTACCCGAAAAAATATTTCAATATGACGATAGTCAGAAAATACAAAATTTTACTGTTGTTAAATATAATAATCAGAATTTGCCTTTTGAGGAAATTAAATTTGCTGCAGATTCCATCTTGATTAGTGGTGTTATGTACGAATATGATGAGAACAATCTTTTAAAAGTGCAAATTGACTATAAAACCAATGCTGAAATTATCGCTATACAAAATTATACACGCTCCAGTGATAGCATATATGTGTCAGTAATTGATAAGAACGGTGTCTTGATATATAAAAATATTATTTTACTTTCGGACGATACTGAGAATGCTCTTATTAAAGGCATGATTAAAAAGGATAAAAACAATACAGTTTTCGAAAAAACGGTTTTTGAGTACGACGAGTTTCAATCATTAAGACACAAGTTTATTTATGATGAACAAAACCAAGGGACAAGACGTGTGTTTGTATATGACGATCAGGGAGCATTGGTTAGAGCTGTAACTTATGGGGAAAATCTTAAAGTATTATCTGATTCATCTTTTGAGTATGATGAATTGGGAAATATTGTGAGAATAATTGATTATGAATCTGAACTAAGAAATACAAAAGTATATTTTATTAAGTATTTGTCCAGAGTAAATTAGCTGAGAAGTTATCGCATCTAAACCAGCATGATTGTTAAGTTTATTTTACTTTTTTTAGTATTATAACCCTGTTATCATCACAGTAGAGTTCTTCAAAACCGAATTTATTACAAATAAATTTGAAAGTTTCTTTATTATAAAAACAAACATGAGTTGGGTCTTTAATATAATACCATTCAGCAAAAGTTTTTTTCTCAGACCAAAATTCTGTCATTACAGCAAGTAAGCCACTCGGATTTAAAAGCTCGGAAATTTTTGTAATTTCTTTATCCGGGTCAAAGAAATGCTCAAAGCATTCGGATGCAAAAACAATATCATACTTTACTTCAGATTTTATGCTAGGGAAAAAATAGGGGTCATAATAATCGCATTTTAATCCTTGAGAGATTAACAATTTTGACAAAACAGGATCGGGTCCACAACCGAAATCCAATGCTTCATCTCCCACTTCAATGAATTGTTTTGCAGGACTGATTAGCTGATTTAAAAAGTTTACATAACCAATATCTTCAATGCTATTTTTATGAAAAGAATACCTTTTTTTTTCTTCAATTGGATTAAGTCTGTATTGGTTTTCAACAAAAAACAACTTGCAGTTGTTGCATACGTGAAAAACTCTTTGTGCAGCAATAACTTGCTTATGGGTTTCAGTATTGTTGCATAAAGGGCACTCCATATTTTATAAATGACAAAATAAATGATAACTGCAAATTTAATATAGTTTTTAATCGAAAATATATTTAATTTTATTGCTGGATTATGCTATAATTTTATAGTTTTACATAAAATATAAAAATTAATTATATGAAAAAAATATGTTTATTATTTGCATTTGCAATTGTTGGAATTACTGTATTTTCGCAGAGAATTGAAGTTAAAGAAACAACCGGACAATTCAGAAGCGGAAACAAAAATTCTATTGTTACAACAGTTTATCATAGTGATATCAAGACGGTTACAAAAGAATTTACAAGTTTGCTTAAGAGTTATAAGGGGAAAGTATCTTCAAAAAAAGGTGAAATATTTGGTGATAATTTAATGATTACATCTATCAGCAACAATACAATTGACGTATATGCAATTATTAAAGAGACAAAGGATGGTGATGTTGAAATAACGGCTGCATTTGATCTTGGTGGAGCGTGCATATCTTCTTCACAGAATAGTGAGCAATATGGTCGTGCAACTGATATTATAAGGGAATTTGCCCTTAAATTAACAGAAAAAGGCTATGCCGATTTTTTGAAATCTGAAGAAAAGAAACTCAAAGAGTCTCAAAAAGAATTTGAAAAAATGGTTGATCTAAAAAAAGACCTGACTAAGGATAATGAGGACTATAAGAAAAAAATTGAACAGAACGAAAAAGAAATTGAAAAATTGACAAAAGATATTGAAGACAAAGGTAAAGAAGTAAAAGAAATGGAAGATTCGTTTGATAAACTGAAAAAGAGCTCTTCAAAGATTAAATAATTTAATTCCGGCGAAAGCCGGTTTTTTATTCAATTATTTCAGTATTTAATGTAATAATTCTATTTTTGGATAATATTTAAATTAGTGTATATGAAATTTGGTGTAATAATTTTCCCCGGTTCTAATTGTGATCACGATATGGTTTATGCTTTAAAAGATGTCTTGAGACAAGACGTTGTAGAGTTATGGCATAAGGATACTGATTTGCAAGGTTGTGATGCTATTGTTGTTCCGGGAGGCTTTTCGTATGGCGACTATTTGCGTTCGGGAGCAATAGCAAAGTTTTCTCCGATTATGGAAAAAGTTGTCGAGTTTGCAAATCAAGGGGGATTTGTTTTTGGAGTTTGTAACGGATTTCAAATTTTATGCGAAGCCGGACTATTACCGGGCGCCTTATTGCACAATGATAATCAAAAATTTATTTGTAAAAACCAATTCATTAAAGCCGAAAATACAGATACGGCAATGACAAGGTTTGTGTCAAAGGAAAAACCACTAAAAATTCCTATTGCTCACGGTGAAGGCCGGTATTTTGCTCCGGCAGAAACACTAAAAGAGATGATTCAGAACGAACAAATTATTTGGAGATATTGTGATGAATCAGGTAATCTTACCGAAAAAAGTAATCCAAATGGCTCGTTGATGAATATTGCAGGCGTTTGTAACGTCGGCAAAAACGTATTTGGAATGATGCCTCATCCCGAAAGAGCTGCCGACCCTGAATTGAGAAATACAGATGGTATTGCAATTCTTAAATCAATAATCGTTCATCTCAATACACAAAAGGATAAGAAGAATAAGTAAATTCATTTCCAATACTTATTATTCACAACCTTCGCAGGAGCATCCGCAAGTGTTTTTGTTACAGGATTGAGACGAATTGCTCGAGTTATATCCAACGTTTTTTACAGTTTTAAAACCTTTTATTTTCCACGCGTTTAATCCACCGTCAAGATTAACTACTTCAATAAATCCCTGTATGTTCAATAAATTTGCAACTTTTGTACTATTCACTCCATCAGAAGAAACTATAAGCAAAGGAGTGTTTTTGGGAATATATGCTAATCTGTCCATTATTACCGACATTGGATGTGATAATATATTTTCGCAGTCAATATATTCACTTTTAAATTCTGCTTCCTCACGTACATCAATTACGCACATTTTGTTTTCCCGAACTAAACTAATAACATTTTCTGATCTTATATGTTTTACTCCGTTTAGTTGAAAAATCTGTATTTCAGGGTTATCTGTTGTATTCATAAATTAAAAATTGTTTTATTTCGGTTTTTGTAATATTAAAATATCCTGAAAATCAACATTGTCTGCTTTATGTTCGGTCTTCCACCATCCATCGAAGGATTGATAAAATTTGTACCCAATTTCTTCTGATGTTTTTAAGATAAAACCTTTATCGTAAGCCACATTTGCATTTTTTACTTTCAGATTGTGTAAACTGTAATTCTCAAAGTTATATGGAAAAAGACTTTGATTATCATTTGATTCTGTCAAAAAAAATGTTGCATAACAATACGCTCCGGGTTGTAAAACTCTGTATATTTGGTTTAGGTAGTTAACAACTTCTTGTTTTTGCATATGAGTAAAAACTGAGATTAAAACAACCAAATCAAATTCATTATTACTGTATGGAAAAACAAATTCGGAAGCACTTTTATTTGCTGAAAGATTATATAAATCATTTTTTAACGGATAATGTTCGAAATAGAAATTTGGATATTTTTTGTAATTTTTTTTACACCATCTTATTCCATAATCAATAATGTCGAAACCAACATATTTGCCGCTTTTTGTCAAGTAATAAGCAAAAGGACGAGCAATTCTGCCAATACCACAACCAATATCAAGGATTTTTGAGTTTTCTGAAACTTTTGTTGTTTCGAAAATATGGTTGAAAAATTTGTCACCAAGCAGCTTAAAGTTGCCACTACCTACATAACTCATTCCTTTAGGTGGAATAAGTGATTCGGATTTTCTGACAACGCGATTGAAACAGTCAAAAGGTAAATAATAAATACGTCTAACAATCCGGCGACCAAGAGGTGATAATATGAAATAAAGTCTTCTCAGCATAAAATTGCCGGATAATTAATTAGTTTTTGCAAATATAAACTTTATTGAATTTTTCACACTATTATGAAAATAATTTTGGGCTGAGTTGTTTTGTAAGATAAAAAAAAGAGGGATGAACCCTCCTCCTGTTGTTTATTAAACATGTTTTAATACTCATCTTCGTTAAAGAAAAAGTCGTCTTTACTGGGATAATCAGGCCAAATGTCTTCGATACTTTCGTAAATATCTCCTTCATCTTCTATTTCCTGAAGGTTTTCAATTACTTCCATAGGAGCTCCTGAACGGATAGCAAAATCTATCAACTCGTCCTTTGTAGCCGGCCATGGTGCGTCTTCCAGTTTTGATGCTAATTCGAGTGTCCAATACATATTATAATTAGTTTGAGGTTAAACATTTTTTAAATTGGATTGCGAAGTAAATAAAAATTTCTGAATTACAAATCATTGTTCCATAAAATTTCATCAACATTAAAATCTTTTGCAAATTTCCTACCCATTACAAATAGTAAATCCGACAATCTGTTGATAAAAATTAAGATGTTCTTGTAATTTTCATGGGCATTTTCTATGGCAACGATTCGCCGTTCAGCACGTCGGCAAACGGTTCTGGAAATATTGCACCAACTTATCATTTCGTTACCTGTCGGAATTACAAAGTTTTTTAATGTTGGGAGATTATTAGAAAACATATCAATAGAATTTTCAATAAATTCTATATCTTTTTTTGTTATATCATACTTTAATGTCTTTTTGTTCTTTTTTTGATCTTCGGTAGCCAACAATACCCCTATATTAAACAACTTATTTTGGATGAAAGCTAATAAATCTAAATCTTCTTGGTTTTTAGATAAATTTCGTATCATTCCCAAATATGAATTTAATTCATCTATGGTTCCGTATGCCTCTAGTCGAAAATCGTCTTTTTTAACTCTGGTTCCTCCGGCTAGAGAAGTTTCGCCTTTATCACCTGTTTTGGTATATATTCTCATTAGATCTTAATTGACAATTAAATTTATAATAATTTACTTTCCCATTGCAGGATTATTATTAATTACATCAGATTCGATTATCCCGTCTCTTAATCTGACTATTCTTCTCGCATGACGGGCAATGTCTTCTTCGTGTGTAACAACTACTATAGTATTCCCTTTTTTATAAATTTCTTCAAAAAGTGTCATAATCTCAATGGACGTTTTAGTATCAAGATTCCCTGTAGGTTCATCAGCTAAAATTATTGAAGGATTATTGACCAAGGCTCTGGCAACTGCAACTCTTTGTCTTTGTCCTCCTGACAGTTCGTTAGGTTTGTGCGCAGATCTGTCAGCTAAACCAACATCGGCAATTACTTTTTCGGTTCGTTCAAACCTTTGCTTTGTTGGCATTCCGGCATACACAAGAGGCAACATAACATTTTCAAATGCAGTATAACGTGGTAGTAAATTGAATGTCTGGAAAATAAAACCGATTTCCTTGTTTCGTATTTGTGCAAGTTCATCATCAGTCATGTCACTTACATCTGTATTGTTAAGTATATATCTTCCTTCGGTAAGACTGTCAAGACAACCAATAATGTTCATTAGCGTGGACTTCCCGCTTCCCGATGGCCCCATTATGGCAACATATTCATTTTCTTCAATTGTGAGATTAATTTTTCTTAAAGCCTCAACAGTAATAATTCCTATGTAATAATTTTTTACAATATTTTCCAGTTCAATAACTTTTTTCATTTTCAGAAATTTGAATGTTAAAAATAAGCAATATTGGTCATTATTTTAAGTTGTTAACAAAATTTATAGTAAAATATCCTGCAGGGAAGTCGTAACCTTTAAATATGACACCTGTTCTAAACAAATTAAGATAAGTATTTTTGTTGTCTGATTCTGTGATTTGCTTCCATGCATTAAACATATCGGTACTCCAATTAATATCATCAAGTATTATTATATTTTTGGGCATAGTATATTGTCTGACAATTTTTTTGTAATAATTCAAGAGTTTTTCTCCTTTGTGATTACCGTCAATAAAAATGATGTCAAATTGTTGGCCGTTAAGTTGGCCGGAATTTAAAACAGCGTCAAAATCGTTATTTATTAAGTTAATGTTATTCTTTATTCCAAGCGAATCGAAATTGTTTTTAGTAAACAAATAGGTTTGATTGCATGCTTCAATTGTTGTAATATTTAAGTTTTTAGAAGCTGTTGCAAAATACATAGTCCCAATTCCGAGAGATGTTCCTAATTCCAAAAGTTGAGATGGTTGAAATTGTTCGACAATTTTATGAAAGAACAATCCGTAAGCGTAATTTGTCCCGGAAACAGAAGCAATGTCTGAAATATTTCGATAATCTGATTTGAATTTATTTGAACCGGCACCAAAGTCCTGAATTTTTATTTGTTTATTTGATTTTATCAAATTTTTACGATAATTATCAGCGTTAAAAAACGATTTTGGAACCTTATTATTATTTAACAGGTAGTGATTAAAATATTCAGGAAGACTGCTATTTTGTTTTTTTGTGATAAGATATGAAATATTGCCGGGAATTCTCAAGTCATTAAATTTAATTGTGTAAAAATATAAAATATTTACAGTACAGTAAAATCGTGATATTTTATTATTTTTACAGCAGAAGTATATTGATTTTATATGGATTTGCTTAAAACGGAACTTAAATATCTCCCGGGTGTAGGGCCAAAACGTGCCCAACTCTTGAAGGATGAATTAGGATTGGAGACTTGGGAGGATTTATTGTATTATTTCCCGTATCGCTATATTGATCGCAGTAAATTTTATAAGGTTGAAGAGTTGGATAAAGAACTACCTTATATACAGATAAAAGGTCAATTTACTCATTTTGAACTTACCACGATAAGCAGAAACAGTAAAAAACTTACAGGTTATTTCGCTGACGAAACTGGTATTGTTGAGATTGTTTGGTTTAAGGGGATCAATTGGATTAAAGATGCAATTAGTAGAAATAACGAATATGTTATTTTCGGCAAGCCAAAACTTTTCGGTAGTAAAATAAATATAGTTCATCCCGATATTGAGGAATATAATAAGTGGCAGAAGCAACTTGCGAGCAATCTTTATCCGCAGTATAATACTACTGAAAAGCTTAAGCAGAGTTTTATAAATTCAAAAGCGATTCAGAAGTTATGTGATAATCTTTTGAAACAGGTGAAGGGGAAAATCTCCGAAACTTTACCTCCATATTTTCGTGAAAAATACAGATTAAAAGGAATAGGAGAGACTTTAGTTCAACTACATTTCCCTGCCGATACCAAAGAATTAGCGGCAGCCCAATATCGAATAAAATTTGAAGAGTTGTTTTATATACAGCTTAATTTACAGCAAATCAAACGTAGAAGAAAGCAAAGTTCAACAGGTTTTGTTTTTGACAGGAGTAAAGATAATTTGCTAAAGGAATGTTTCTTTAAAAAAATACCTTTCGAATTAACAAATGCTCAGAAAAGAGTTTTGCAAGAGATTCGTAAAGATTTAAGCAGTGGCAAACAAATGAATCGCCTGTTGCAGGGAGATGTGGGTAGCGGAAAAACTCTGGTTGCCTTGCTTACAATGTTAATGGCAGTAGATAATGGCTTTCAGGCTTGTATAATGGCACCTACTGAAATACTTGCACAACAACATTACAAATCGGTGAGTAAATTCCTTGAGGGACTAAATGTAAAAGTAGATATTCTTACCGGTTCCACAAAGAAAAAGGAGAGAGAAGCAATTTATAAAGGGCTTAAAGCAGGAGAACTTAATATTTTAATTGGTACTCACGCATTAATTGAAGATAAAGTTGAATTCTTTAATTTGGGATTAGTAATTATTGATGAACAGCACAAATTTGGTGTAGAGCAAAGAGCAAAATTATGGGAGAAAAATGAATCTACTCCGCATATTTTAGTAATGACGGCTACGCCAATTCCAAGAACTCTAGCAATGACTTTGTACGGAGATCTTGATATATCTGTTATTGACGAGTTACCTCCCGGGCGTTCTAAAATTATAACTAGAGCATTTAAGGATAAAGATGTTTTGAAAGTTTTTGGGTTTATTAAAAAACAGATTGAACTTGGCAGACAAATATATGTTGTTTTCCCTTTAATCAGCGAATCTGAAAATATGGACTACAAGGATTTGGAAGATGGTGTGGAAGGATTTAGCAGAGCTTTTCCTCGACCTAAGTATCAGATTTCGGTCGTTCACGGGAGAATGAAACCAGCCGAAAAGGAATTCTCGATGAAAATGTTTGTTGATAAAATCACACAGATAATGATTGCCACTACTGTTATCGAAGTGGGGGTTGATGTGCCAAATGCCAGTGTTATGATTATTGAAAGCGCAGAACGCTTTGGTTTGTCGCAATTGCATCAATTGAGAGGACGGGTTGGGCGTGGTACCGATCAATCATACTGCATTTTAATGACAGGAGATAAATTGTCAGAAAACGCGTATGAACGTATTATGACTATGGTAAACACTAATGACGGTTTTGAGATTGCCGAAACTGATCTTAGATTACGTGGTCCCGGTGATATTGAAGGAAAACAACAAAGTGGCTTTGCTTTTGATTTGAAAATGGCAAACCTTAGTCAGGACGGACAATTAGTTCAATATGTAAAAGACATTGCTGCATCTATTCTTGATAAAGATCCCGAATTAAGCTCTGACGATAATCATATAATGTCAATAGTAATACGAAAGATGAATGCCGGCAAAGTTGATTTAGGTCAGATAAGTTAATTTCGGGGGTTATACAGTATGAAATTTAGTTTTTTTATTTCAACGAAATATTATATATTTAATAAATATAACAACTATGAAAAAGCAGATTTTAACAATTATTTTCTTAATGACTTTGATTAGTCTCAAATCTCAAGTTATTGTAAACAGAGAGTTTAATTCAAGTAATTATCATAGCGCCATTAAGACAAATGAATTTACGGTATTGGATATAAATTTTGATAAAAAACTGTTAGCATTTAAGCATGTATATGAACCAAGAACAGCATGGAACGAGATGGGGGAAATATATCAGCAGGCATGTGATTGTAAATATGCCGGGATGGAAGACAAAAAACTATCAGGGCTTGTTCTCGGTGTTTATGATTTGTCGTCGCAGAAATATCTTAAAACATTTATAATTTATAATGCTTCTTACGAAATGGCAGATTGTTATCCTTATGAGTTATCTGTAAAAATGCTTGATTCGGCTAAACAGTTTTTTATTGAGCAAGGTCTTGATATTACTAAAAAGTCTCAACCTCTAGCTCTTGAAATTAAAGGAGATAAGGTTAAATCATTTGTTTTTGAAAACATGAAATTCAAATACAGCAACGATTGGGAGATGGACTGGGATAATAATACTATGATAACAAGTTCCAACTTATGGGTAGTCACGGGAGAAGAAAAATTAATTCACATAATAAATCAGGACGATAATTATTACATGGCGAGCGGTGGAAGAATAGATTACATATCGGCTTTTAGAGATGAAGATGAGTTTGTTTTTCTCAACTTGTTCTATCATACATCAAGTAAGGCAGGGATTACTGATCAAGAAGTGTATCACTTTAGCCCAATATTCAAATTTGAAGACCTAAAATAGAAGAAGGTTATATTATAATACAGATGTAAATTATTCAAAAAGCGACACAAATATGACAAAATAACTTTGTTAATTATTAAAATAATAAGAGTTTATCTTTTTTGTCAGTTTTTCTTAAATATAAAATTTTAATGCAAAATCATATAAATTAAAGTTTTTATTTTAAAATTTTATTATTATTTTTGGAGAATATAAAATTATAAATTATATTTTATAAATTGATCAATTGTCAGAATATTATATAAAAAGGCGACATATATATGACAAAATAAATTCAAGAAAATGCAAAATAATGTAAATATTGATATAATTATTAGAACTGAATATAATGATATTTTTATTAAGTTATTAGAGTTTTGTAAAAAAGAAAAAATAGTTCTGTCAAGAGTTTTTTTGGAAGAAGAGGTGAGAAATTCAGATGCGGGTATTTATATATTGGATTATCTGGCTCATAAGTTCAGGAATAAAACATATTTTGACATGTTTAATTCTCTGCCCTTTAATCGGGAAAATATAAAAGGAGTATTTGTGATAGGAAAAAGAATCAGAGGAAAAGCCGGGATATTGAAAAAAACATATTTTGTGGATTCAACGGAAATAGAGAAAACTTTACTGGCAAAAATTGTGGAGTTGTTGAATGAAGAGAAAAATAAGAGGAAAGATGTTTTTAAAAGGAAACTTGAAAGAATTGTGGAGCTAATTGAAAGACAAGAGGAGGGAAGAAAAATTATAAGAAAGGAGTTTTGTGAAAAACATGAAATTTGTAAAAGAACTTTAGAAAGAGATATTAAAATTATTAAAAAATTAAATAAAGAAATAGAAAATTTGAATTGGAAAGATTATGGAAGTGCTGTAAATAAAGAAGATAAAGATAAAACGAAAGAGGTAAAAAAGATTTATAGGATAGCATATTTGTATATGCATATTTTAAAGTTTAATGAAGTCATATCGGGGAAATTCTGCACACATTTTAAAATTTCGCAACGGACTTTTGGCAGAGATGTTTTAAATCTTAATACTGTTTTACAAGATAGACAAATAGAGGGATTTGGTGGAGTTTTTTATTAGAAATAGTAATTATTTAGGTGATTCAATACTCTGAGCCCGGAGGGCTCAATATTAGTAACCCCGACTTTCAAGTCGGGGGTTAACAAGCTGGAACAATTGCTTTTGGAATTGTATTTGTCAAATTATAGCCTTATAGGGCGGGTACAAATACTATTACAAAAGCGAATATTAAATGACATCTAAATAATTACTAAAAATAAAAACTTAAATCCAAATTACTTATTCAATAATAAATTTCTGAGTTTTATTAATATCTCCCGACTTAAGATTTATGAAATAAACCCCGGAAGAAATATTTTCTAAATTAATTTCAATTATATCTTCATGCGGTTTAATTGATAGATGTTGATTTATCAGTCTTCCGGAAATGTCGGTAATTGTAATGTCAGCTTCATCTTCGGTTTGTGAGTATAGTTTAACTTTAAATCTGCCTGTATTTGGATTAGGGAAAATCTCAAAATATTGCTTCTTGGATTCGGTTTCGTTGATATAGGATAAGTCGGGTATAATAAACTGATAATAGATAAAACTGCCAAAATCGCTGGTAAAGTTCTTAATAAATCCGCCTCCAACTTGTCTGAATTTTACATAGCCTGTTCCGTCTTCTCCTTGCCAGTACCAAAATCTCAGTCCATCTTCTCCTCTGTCGTATAGTTTAAGTTCGTAACATCCTGCAGGATAATTAAGTGTGTCGTTATATGTTGTATTAGAACTGAGATTATCGCGATCAATTATAAGATTTCCTTCCGAATCGCTTAATGTATAATGAGTCTGATCTCCAAAGTTGTTGGTTCGTACAACAAGAACTATAGGGACGGTATAAATATCCGGAGTCTCGAATATCGTTGAATAATGATTGTTGGGTTCATACTCATCATCTGATTGATTTGGATTTGATAATCTTACGTTAAAAATATTGTTGTCCGAAACGAACTCTTCCCATTCAATAACAGGTAAAACTACAGTATCTGTTTCCAAAAATGGAAGTTCTCCTGTCCACTGGTATTGATAAGAATAATCTCCATTAATTCCATATTCAATAAAAACAGATAACAAATCACTGCTTCCATTATTGCGGATAATAATTTCCGGATGCTTGCAAATAGGATTATAACGTTTATAAATGTCAGTTTTGTTTGGCGCGATGACATCTTCAATAGCGGCATCAACAACAAAGTTTGGAGCAGAATATTGGATAAGTTGAACAGAAATATTATAGTTTCCTTCGCCATTACCGACAGGATGTTGAGTCATTCCATAATCAATCAAAATAGAATCGCCATCCAAAACAAACGGGGTTATTTCCCAGTCGTATGTATTGGCAAAACTTCCCGGACACCAGCCCGCTCTGTCGAAAATCCATGTGCCACCCTGAGGAAAAATCGGGTTTCCTGCACACCCAGTCCAATTATTCCATTCGAATTGTTGTTCTCCTTCAATTGACACATTGTGATAAGTGGGACAAAATTCAGCACAATTACCTACTCCTTCCATGCCATGTCCTGTAGTTCGGGTTTTTAAACGATAATTTACAGCATCCTCATGTCGTTTCACCTTTACAGGTTGTAAACTTATGTCGTTTACAATGTTATATTGCCCAAAATTTCCCAAATATACTTGATTAAATTGTAAGACATTGCGAGAGGGGGTACCTTCTATTATAGCAAAACTTAAATCGAGTAATTCTTGTGTATTATGTGAAGAAATATCCACAAGGCCTTTCAAAAATTGCTGATAATCAGTTACATCATAAATATGTGTAAATCCATCCAAGCCAAGATTAAGGTTTATTCCGTACGGGGTTACATAATTTTGAACTTGAATAGTATTGATAATTTCGAAAGCCTGACTGTAATATGTCAAGTCAGAATTTGTAATAGTCAGATCCGGAGTAAAGAACAATGTATCTGTATTTTGACTTAAGTCCGTGTTTAGTTCATAGTTTGGATAATATACTTCGGCAGCAATATTCCCAATCGAATAAAAATCAACATTTTCGAATTCGCGTAATATTTGTTGATTTAACATGACAGAATCAATGAAGCTCATTTGATTGGATTCGTATGTAAATTCGCCTGAATAAAAGTTTACAATTGGCCTAATACTATTTGTTTCAAAGTTTTTAAATCTGTCTGTTCCTTTATAAGATTTACGGCTGAGTGTTCCCCAAAATTCAGCATTTTGATTATTCCCTGAAATATCATTAATGATAATACCTTCGCCGGGAGCTTGATCAAAATCGTAATAGGCTAATAGGTTTTCAAAGGCAGGAAAGCCGGCATCAGGTTTTTGATACATGATTTGTTGTATTTCGTCAGAGGATAATTCTTTTTCCCAAATTGAAAAATCATCAACAAAGCCATCGTAAGAATATGATGAATTCAAATTTGCATCACATCCCAGAATAAAAGTTTCGATATTTTGAATAGGGCTGGTTTTTCCTGTTCCGCTATGCCACAATTGCCCGTTAATATATATTTTCATCGAACCTGTTAGTGCATTTTTAGTAAATGCAAGATGTGTCCAATTACCTTCGTATTCGTTTGTAAGTGCAGCTTTTTCAATTCGATCGTAGGAATTATTATTATTTCCCGCATCCCAGTAAATGCTGCCGTTACTCCATGGATAATGAACACATAATTGCCTTTGTCCGTTTGCATCAAGAGCTTCGAACAACATATCGTTTTGAGGCTGAATGCTTTCATTCCCATACACCCACAAACAAATACTAATTTCGTTTACAAGTTCGGGTAATACATCTTGAGGTATGTTTACGAATGAATAATTTTCAAAATTCATAAAATAATCACGTTCTTTTGTATAAGCAACAGACTGAACTAAAGTATTATCTGACAGAAATTCGAAATTGTGATTCAGATTCCAGGAACTTAATTCTATAATTACAGACGACTCTCCATCCCATACAAATGGAGTATTAAAGTCAATTCTGATCAGACCTTCGCTATTGTGATTGACTTGTCCGTAAAATACAACAGCAGGATTTAATGAAACAAGGTCTCCGGTATATATTTCGTTTAGTTGTGTGTGTGACATTTTTACAAACATGGGGAAATTAAAACTTGCCAAATTTTGTGTTTGCAAAGAAATCCCTGAAATTTCGCCGGCTGTCATTCCCGAAGAAATGAGTTCGTCAGCATTAAAAAGCATATATGTTTTAGTGTCATAATTAGCAGCTTTAAAACCGGAATTTGAATAGGTTTGGTTTACTCCAACAGTATTTACTATTTCGTTGGTAAAGTTGTAAGTTGTTTGGTTAAACTGTATTTCGGTTTTATGGTAAGTTGGGGCATAGAGGCCGTTAAATGCATCAAAGCTATTATTGTTAAGCGTGTATTTCTTATGTAAAAAAGTTGTTGAATCAAGCATTCCGGTATGCTCATAAATATTTGTATAGGTTGTGTAATCCCATTCTCCGCATGGGTACGAATCCCAGGGAGTTGCAGCATCGCATTTTATTGTATAGTACATCAGTATTTTTTCGGCAGTATAGTCTTCAGGAAATAAAAATGTTCCTCGTCTTGTATGGATACTGTCAAAAGTAAATGTTTTAACAAAAATTGTATCTCCCGGTGAGGATAAAAGAATTAAGCTGCCTGAGAACAGAAGTATTACGATAAAGGCTGTTTTTTTCATGATAAAATTTTTTAATCATTATAACGGAAAACGAATCCGAATTATGAATGGTAAAAATAAGGATTTTATCTTATATAATTTTATTGGTATAAAATATTGTCTAAAAGTGAGAGTGAGTCCGAGAAACAGTGCGAGAGTCAGTCCTCGTGCTGACGCACTCGCACTCACTCTCACACTGTTTTAAATAAACGCATTTATTCTAAACCTTTTATCAAAGCGAAAAGCATTTTAGAAATTTCTTCCAAATTATCATTAGAATTTTTGAATTCTACTTCAGAAATAAGCTTGTTGTCATATAAAAAATCAAAAATTGCGGAACATTCAAAAGCACTTCCTCGTGCTATTACAAGAAAGTTTTTTCGATCTTTATTACTAAATCTTGACGAACCTTCAGCAATATTTAGCATAATACTAAACGATGCTCTTTTTAACTGATCATTAATGTGTCTGTCAAAATTATTTTTTGAAATTAAATTATTCGTTTCATTAGCAAACATTTTTGCTTTATTGTAAACGATAAGTTTTTTAAAATCGAACATAGATTAAAGATTAAGAGTGAGAGTGAGTGTGAGAGTGAGTCCGAGAAACAGTGCGAGAGTCAGTCCTCGTGCTAACGCACTCGCACTCACTCTCACACTGTTTTTGCTCCCCCTCTAGGACTTGAACCTAGGACCCCCTGATTAACAGTCAGGTGCTCTAACCAACTGAGCTAAGGAGGAAAAAAGCGTTGCAAAACTAATATTGTTTTTTATATTTGCAAAATGTTTTTTCAAAAAGTTTTATAAAATGGTTAGAATAATGGCAATGGGGAATGCATTAGTGGACATTATGACAATGCTTCCTGATGATAAAGTTCTGGAAACTCTTGGGCTTCCAAAGGGCAGTATGCAACTTGTTGATTTTGATACCAGTAGTAAAGTGCAAAAATTAACAGATGGATTTGAAAAAAGTCTGGCAAGTGGAGGGTCTGCTGCTAATACTATTCGCAGTCTTGCAAAATTAGGTATTAAAACAGGCTATTTAGGCAAAATTGGCAAAGATAAAATGGGGAACTTTTTTGCCGAAGATATGAAAAAAACAGGTGTTTTGCCAAGTCTTATAAAAACTGATACACCTACAGGTTGTGCAGTTGCTCTTGTAAGTAAAGATTCTGAAAGAACTTTTGCTACTTATCTTGGCGCAGCAGCAGAAATGTCACCTGACGATATTTCCGAAGTTACTTTTGCAGGATATGATATTTTGCATATAGAAGGTTATTTGATTTTTAATAACGATTTAATTGAAAAAGCTGTCAGTCTGGCAAAGGAAAATGGCTTAAAGGTATCTTTGGATTTGGCCAGTTATAATGTAGTTGATGCAAATTTGGAATTTCTCAAATATCTTGTTGATAAATATGTAGATATTTTATTTGCCAATGAAGAGGAGGCAAGGGCTTTTACAGGAGAGGAACCCCTGAAAGCTTTGGAAATGATGTCGGGAATTTGTGATATAGCCGTTGTTAAGGTTGGAGAAGAAGGGTCGTATGTAAAAAGAGGCAAGGAGTTTTATAAAGCAGGTGTTATCAAGGCTAAGCCGATTGATTCGACTGGTGCAGGAGACGATTATGCCGCAGGATTTTTATATGGGTTGGTTAGTAATTGGACTTTGGATAAATGTGCTAAAGCAGGAGCAATAATTGCTGGAAATGTTATTGAAGTTATTGGCACAACTATGGATGAAAAAAGATGGGATAATATTAAAAAAGGAATTGCCGGGTTATAATTGTTTTTACAGATAATATATAATATAAAGGTGGGCATAAACCCACCTTTAATTTAATCACTAACAAAAACAAGTAATTAAAACAATCCGTGTATTTCGGCATCAATTTTATTGATGACGGTACTTAAATCTTCGGGACGTTGAGTAAAATCAATATTGTCAACATCAACAATCAGTAGTTTACCGCTTTTGTAATTTGCGATCCATGCTTCATATCTTTCGTTTAATCGTTTGAGATAATCAAGCCGTATTGTGTTTTCGTATTTTCGCCCGCGTTGTTGTATCTGTTGAACAAGTTTTGGGACAGAGGCTCTAAGGTAAATAAGTAAATCCGGAGCTTCAACAAGAGTCGCCATAAGGGTAAAAAGACTGAAGTAATTGTCAAAATCTCTTGTAGTCATCAAACCCATCGAATGAAGATTTGGAGCAAAAATATATGCGTCTTCGTATATAGTTCTGTCCTGAATGATTGTTTTTCCTGATTTTCGAATTTCGAGAATCTGATTAAATCTACTGTTTAAAAAATAAACCTGTAGGTTAAAGGACCACCTTTGCATATCTTCATAGAAATCATTCAGATATGGATTGTCATCAACGTCTTCGAAATGGGGTAACCATCCGTAATGTTTGGAGAGAAGCTTGGTAAGAGTGGTTTTTCCTGCTCCAATATTTCCTGCTACAGCAATATGCATAACTAATTCTGTTTTAATTTTTTTCAACCTTTAAAAATAAAACTAAAAAATGATTTGAAGAAGAAAAACTGCTAAAGAATTTTAAAAGTTATTAACGATTTTTCAGTAAGGACATATAATTTGTTTACACTTATTGCAAAATCAAGAATGTTGGCAAGTGTTAAATCCTGAATTTTTATTATTTCATAATTTTCATCCGCATAATATATCTCTGAATCAATAAGTAAGTAAAGCTTATCATTTATGCAATCAAAGGTTTTAATGTTTTTCCAGTCAGGCTTTTTTACAAAATTTGCGAATTTGTCAAGAATTATAATCTCACCCGAGCTTGATAGTGCATAAACAAAATTATTAGATTCTTTAATTTTTATCACATTTTGATTTCCCAAAATAGAATACAAATTGGTCCCTTTTTGAGTAATATCAAGGTCTTTATTAAAAGAAATTACAGAACTGTTTTGATTGTCAAAGACTCGAAAGCTTCCTTGGTTTGAGCTGCAAACAGCATTTGTACTGTATATCAATAAATCGTCCATATAAATCGGATCTCTTAGTTCTGTAAGAGAATTATCCAAAAATATTAATCGGTTAAAATCTTTGTAAAAAATCAGTAAACGAAAAGGATCAGAAACATCAACATTTGTAATTTCACCATTTAACTTATAATCATACTGAGCAATTTTAATCAAATCTGAGTCAAATCTGGAAAGCTGAGTCCCTATAACCAAATATATATATCCTAGATTATCAACCCTGACTTTGTCTGCTTCAACATTAAATTCCTCAATGATTTCTGTTTGTGAAAAAACTATGTTGCAGAATATTGTTGCAAATAATATTAAATAAAGTTGTTTCATTAAAGTCTTTTTGTCAAAAAGTATTCCTTAAAAATGTAAAGATAAAAAAAACTGTCTGTATCGCGAAATACAGACAGAATAAATTAAAAGCAAAAACGAAAAATATTGTTATTTCTGGGAATTCATATTCTGACAATCATGGTGCATCTGTTTTGGGTTTGCACATTGATGCTGACCTTGTCCTTGACATGAACCAGGATTGCAACCCTCAGATTTTTTATGATCTTTGTGACCCATATCTTTATCTTTCATTGCACGATGCATGTCGAATTTCTCTCTTTGTTCAGGAGTTAATTCATTTCGTATCAGCATTTCAGTATTGACTTTTTCTTTCTTGATTTCAGCTTTCAACAAATACATCTCATCAATTTTAAGATTAATGTCCTTTTGTGATGGATTTTCAGCTATTCTCAATTTGTCAAATTCAGCTTTTTTAATTTTCAAATCGGCTTTGTACTGAATAATTTTTTTATCGCTGTTAATCTTTATTGTTTCAATTTTTTTCTGCTGTTCAGGGCTTAATTCGTCCATTAAACATGCTTTCTTCTCTTTTGCCTGATTTTGAGAAAAACTTGGCTGGGCATAAAATACACCTGCTAAAATTAGTGCTGTAAAAAATAATAATCTGGTTTTCATAATTTTTATATTTTTGAGTTACGGTTAAATTGACAATTAAAATTAACAATGGTTTAATCATGGATAAAATTACTTTAGTTGTAATGTTACTTGGAATATTAATTTTTTCAAGTCATTTGTTTAATAAAATGTTTGACAGAACCAAAGTTCCAAACGTGTTGTTATTAATGATAATTGGTATTATAGGTGGGTTTTTTATTGATAAGGAGTTGTTTTTCGGAGAACTGGGAAGAGTATTTACAACAGTAACTCTGGTAATTATTCTTTTTGAAAGTGGAATAGGGCTAAAGTTTTCTGAATTAAAAACCGCATTACTATCATCAACATTGGTAACGATTGTAAATTTTTTTATTGTTGTACTTATCGTTACAGGAGTTCTTACGGTTTTTACCAAACTTGATTTTATTTCAATTATTTTTATTGGAGCGATTTTAGGAGGGACATCTTCTGCTGTAGTAATTCCCATGGTAAAACAGTTAAAACTCGGCACAAAAAGTAGCACGGTACTACTATTGGAATCAGCCTTTAGCGATGTTTTATGTCTGGTTGTGGGGCTTGCTGCTTTAGAGGGAATTAAGGCAGGAGATCTGAATGTAGGGAGTATTCTAAATACGATGTGGCAATCATTTTTATTTGCAGCCTTATTGGGTTTGGCAGGAGGAATACTTTGGAGTATGATATTAAACTGGATCAGAGCAATAAAGCATTCCATGTTTACAACTTTTGCATTTTTGTTTATTGTTTACGGGGCGGTTGAACTTATGGGATTTAATGGTGGAATTGCAGCTTTGTGTTTTGGCATTGTGCTGGGTAATTCTGACACTATAGGAAAAACAAAAGCATGGAACAGTATCTTTAGGTTTGACATTGCCCATCTGAATACAAATGAAAAGGATTTCTTTTCAGAAATTGTATTTGTTTTGCAAACATACTTTTTTGTTTATGTTGGTGTGGTTATCGAGTTTGGCAGTTTTGTAACTTATCTAATAGCAATTTTGATTATTCTGCTGGCTTTAGCGATAAGACCTTTAGTGATGAAGATATTTGTTAGAAAAGGAGTAAGCCCCAAAGAGTTTACGGTAATGTCAATAATGTCTCCAAAAGGTTTGGTCCCGGCAATTCTGGCATCAATTCCTTTACAATTAGGGTTGGCTTCAGGCCGGCAAATCGCCGAAATAGGATATGCTGTTGTTTTGTTGAGTATCTTTATTTGTAGTATTTTAGTTATTGTAGTCAGCAAAGACCCTCTTATTTTTAATAAAATGATAAGAAAAAAGAAAAAGGCTGAAGAAGCAGGTGTAGATGACTTAAAGATTGAAGAAAACACGGAAGACAAAAATATAGAGGATGATGTAACCGAAAAACCTGAAGAAGAAACGGAGTCAAAAATTACTATCAAGAAAAAATATAAAGATGAGTTCGATGACTGAAACAAAGAAGAGTTGGTATAAAATAAAATTGAATTTATTGGAAATTGATGGCGGAGGAACACACATTGCGGTAAGATGTATAATAAATGGGAAAAAATCTGTTTTGCTGGTTGATACCGGAGCTTCAAATTCAGTATTTGACAGCGAAAGTGATATCTTTGATGGTGCTGAAATGGAGACAGTAAATGATAACGGTATGGGTTCTGGTTTTAATTCCGACTTACCTCAATTAGTCAGAGGTAAAATTGATTCTATTAAGTGGGGTAGGATGGAGATTAGAAATATGACAGTATTTTTTACACCGATGAATCATATTAATCATTTGTACAAAAGGCTTAAACTGCCTCGTATTACGGGAATATTGGGAAGTGATTTGTTGCTTGAGTATAATGCAATTATTGATTTTGGAAACAGTATTGTTCTCTTCGAAAAAAAATAGATTTAAAATATTGGTATAAAACGCTTTTAGTTTTTAAAAAAAGTCTATATTTGCAAACTTAAATTTTTAAAATTAACAATTATTAAAATTATAAATCATGCGTAACAAAGGAGCGATTATTTTAGTATCTGTGCTGTTTGTTTTAATCAGTCTGTATTATCTGTCATTTACTTTTGTTGTAAATAGGATAGAAGGTAAGGCTGACAAATATGCGCAGAAACAATTTGAAGCTATGAATCTGAAGGTTGATGAGTATGAACAAATACATATTCTTGACTCATTAAGTAAAAGATATCTTGATTCTATTTCTGACAAAATTGTGTATTCTATGTTTAAGAAATACACATATATGGATTGTAAAGAGCGAGAATTAAATCTGGGATTGGATTTAAAAGGAGGAATGAACATATCGATAGAGATTTCGGCAGAGGATGTTATTCTGGCTTTAGCAAATAACCAATCTGATTCTACATTGTTGAAAGCATTGGACGATGCGTCAAAACAGATAAAGGAACAGACAGGAATGAATTACATTGATGTTTTCGGACAATCTTATAATAAAGTTAAAAAAGCAAATTCTCCGGCTTTAGCCTCTCTTTTTATAACGACATCAAATCAGGATAGAATTACGGTAAAATCAACTGATCAGGAAGTCTTAAAATATATTAGTGAAGAATATGATGCTGCTTTGGAGAGTGCTTTTGATGTTTTAAGAAAACGTATAGACCATTTTGGCGTTGTTCAGCCGAATATTCAGAAAGATGTTGCTGTTAAGGGAGTTTTTCATATCGAATTGCCAGGTATTAAAGATCCTGAACGTGTCGAAGATTTGTTGAAACAAGCAGCAGTTTTAGAATTCTGGGAAACTTATAACGTTGACGAGATTTATGATAAATTATCCGAAGCCAACGTAATGATTGCTGATTTAAAGAATGTTGAAAAAGTTATGGTTGAAAAACCTGTCGTTTCAGAAGAGGTAGTTTTAGACGATGATGAAATTGTATTTGATGATGATGAAATTGCTGCAGGTAAAGATACTGCCATAACTCAAGAAGTAAAAGATACTACAAAACTTAATGTGTCAGGTTCATTATTTGACAGACTTGTAAATCAGGTTGGTAAATATCAGATTTATGGACCTGTTGTTGGATTTGCAAAAGAATCCGATATGGAGTCAATTATGGCGGACCTTAACAGACCGTCTATTAAAAGACTATTCCCGGACAATCTTGTGTTTGCATGGAGTTTTAAACCACTTAAAGACCAGCCGGGATATTATCAGTTGATAGCCTTGAAGAAAAGCAAAGAAGGGGGTGCAGTTTTAGGTGGAGATGTTATCACTAATGCTCAGCAGGAGTTTGGCCAGAATCGTGCCACTGCAGAAGTTACAATGAGTATGAATGGGCCCGGTTCGACTGAATGGGCTCGTATAACCCGCGAAAATGTTGGAAAAAGTATTGCCATAGTTCTTGACGGCTATGTGTATTCATTTCCAAATGTAAATGATGAAATTAAAGGTGGTAGATCTTCTATTATGGGGGATTTTACTTTGGAAGAAGCAACAGACCTTGCAAACGTTTTAAAATCTGGTAAAATGCCTGCACCGGCAAGCATTTTGTCCAAGGAAATTGTAGGTCCTTCACTTGGTCAAAAGGCAATTGACTCGGGATTGAATTCATTTATTATTGCCTTTATTTTGGTTCTTATCTATATGATTTTCTATTATGGAAAATCAGGTATTATTGCCGACATAGCACTCATAATAAACTTATTCCTGATATTTGGGGTGCTTGCTTCTTTGGGAGCTGTACTTACATTACCCGGTATTGCCGGTATTGTACTTACAATAGGTATGTCAGTAGATGCCAATGTGCTTATTTATGAGCGAATACGTGAAGAATTGCGTGCCGGAAAGATGATAAAAACAGCAATTGCAGATGGTTATAAGAATGCTTACTCTGCAATTATTGACTCGAACTTAACAACATTATTGATTGGGATTATTTTGTTAAACTTTGGTGTTGGTCCTGTTCAGGGTTTTGCAACTACTCTTATTATTGGTATCCTCTGTTCATTGTTTACAGCTATTTTTATTACCAGATTGATATTTACTTTCCTTTTAGATAAAGATAAAAAGATATCCCTGGGCAATAAATTGACAATGAATGCATTTCAGAATTTATCTATAAAATTTTTAGAGAAGAGGAAATTATTCTATATTATTTCTGGGGCTTTGGTTATTATTAGTTTAGGATCATTGTTTACCAGAGGCCTAAATCAAGGTATTGATTTTACAGGCGGTCGTAATTATATTATAGCTTTTGATAAAGCTATTTCGCCAGAAGAAGTTGCAGTAGCTCTCGAAAAAGTTTATGGAGATAGACCTGTTGTTAAGACCTTCGGTGTTTCCAATCAGGTTAAAATTAGCACAAAATTTGAGATTAACAATAAGAATGCTGACAATCTTGCCGATTCATTGTTATACGTTGGTTTGCAAAAATTCTTGCCGGAAAATACTACAATGGATGATTTTTTCTCTGATTATAGGCAGGAATCACAAAAGGTTGGACCTACGGTCGCTGATGATATTAAGTCAAAATCAATTGTGGCAATATTATTAGGGCTTGTTGTAATGTTTTTATACATTCTTATCAGATTCCGCAAATGGCAATATTCTCTTGGAGCATTGGTGGCATTGATTCACGACGTATTGATTGTTATGGGAATATTCTCATTATTTTATACGGTAATGCCGTTTAATATGGAGATAGATCAGGCATTTATTGCGGCAATATTAACTGTAGTGGGTTATTCTATTAACGACACTGTGATTGTGTTTGACAGAATCAGAGAGTACTTAAAACTATATCCAAAACGTGGAACTTTACCTGTATTAAATGATGCTGTTAATAGTACTATCAGCCGTACTATTAATACCAGTTTGAGTACTCTTGTGGTATTAATTGCAATATTCATCTTTGGTGGTGAAGTAATTAGAGGATTTATATTCGCTTTGTTAATAGGTATAGTCGTTGGTACTTACTCTTCAATATGTATTGCAACACCTATTTCATATGATTTAATGAAGAAAAAGAAAGACGAAAGTAAAAAATAAGGAAAAGGGCGTTAGCCCTTTTTTTTATGGAAATAATCAAAAATCAATTTAGCTTTAGAGTTCCCAATGGATTGTGAAATATCTTCTAAGCTAAGATTTTTAATGTTTGCAACTGATTTGTACCTGGAAATTAATTCTTCAATAGTCTTGGATCCTATACCTTTAATTATATTGAGTTCAGAATTAATAAATTCCGATGATCTTTTGTCACGATGAAATTTAATTCCAAATCTGTGTGTTTCATCTCTAATTTGTTGAATGAGTTTTAGAGATTCTGAGTTTTTATCAAGGTATAAGGGAACATTATCTCCCGGAAAATAAATCTCTTCAAGTCTTTTGGCAATACCAATAATACTAACTTTTTCGGATATGTTTAATTGTTCTAAAGCTTTAATAGCAGCACTTAATTGTCCTTTTCCACCGTCAATAATTATTAGCTGTGGGAGATTTTCATTTTCATCAATGAGTCTTTTATATCTTCGGTAAACAACCTCCGTCATCGAAGCAAAATCATCAGGACCCGTTACTGTTTTTATATGATAGTGCCTGTAATCAGATTTAGAAGGTCGTGCCATTTTAAATACAACACAAGCCGCAACTGGGTTTGTCCCTTGAATATTTGAATTGTCAAAACACTCGATGTGTTCGGGTAAGGATGAAAGATTAAGATCTTTTTTAAGAGTTTCCATTTTTCTCAATGCATGTTTTTCGGGATTTTTTTGTTCAATCTGTTTGTGACGCTCAAGCATGAAAAAATGTGCATTACGTTGTGCTAGCTGTAATAGCTTAAATTTATCGCCTTTCTTTGAATAAACTGTTGTTGTATTAATTATATGGTATTCAATCTTAAAAGGTAAAATAATATATTTGGCTGCACTTTTCATTAATTCGCGCAATTCGAAAATTGCATATGAAAGTATGTCTTCGTCATTTTCATCAATTTTCTTTTTAAGCTCAATTGAATGTGCTCCGGTTACAGAACCGTTTTGAATTCGAAGATAATTTATATATACAGAATTGATGTCTTTTGCAAATCCATATACTTCTGTGTCGGATATATTCGTATCTACTATTGTAGATTTGCTTCTATAATTTTCTATAATATCAATTTTTGCTTTTATTTTCGATGCTTCTTCAAATTTTAATTCTTTAGCATTACTTTTCATTAATTCTATAAGATATTGCTGAATAAGATGAAGATCTCCGTTAAATATTTTTCGGATATCCGAAATCCACGAATTATATCTGTCCTCATCAATTTGTGATATACATGGAGCCAAACAGTTGCCGATATGATATTCGAGGCAGACTTTGTATTTTCCGGATTTTATATTTTCTGAGCTTAAATTCAACGGACATGTTCGTAAAGAATATAATTGACGGATTAAAGATAGTAGGGTTTTAATCATATAAACAGATGTGAAAGGTCCAAAATATTCACTTCCGTCATTTATCTTTTGTCTTGTGTAAAACACTCTTGGAAAATTTTCATTTTTTATGCAAAGCCATGGATATGTTTTGTCATCTTTAAGCATGACATTATATTTTGGCTGTAATTCCTTGATAAGAGTGTTTTCCAATAATAATGCGTCGTTTTCTGTTTCGACGACAATGTATTCAATGCTGTGTATGTTTTTTACGAGGATACTGGTCTTGTATGATGAGTGGTTTTTTATAAAATATGAGCTTACTCGTTTTTTTAGGTTTTTAGCCTTGCCAACATAAATTATCTTACCATTTTTGTCCAAATACTTATATATACCAGGACTTTGAGGCAATGATTGAACATTTAGTTCTATGGATTTCTCCGTTTTCATTTCGTAAAAATAAGGAAAATTGAAGAGAGCGTTAAAAAAACCAGCAAATAAAATATGAAATTTAAAAGGTAATTAGGAGAAATACCCTTTGAATTTATCGAAAATACTCTCTGTCTTTTTGTTTTTCGGATTAAAACTTTCAGATTCTTGCATTTTTTGAAGTAGTGCTTTGTCTTCTTTAGACAGAGATGATGGAATAAAAATATTTATTCTGACCATTAAGTCACCTTTTGAGTATCCGTTTAAGTCAGGAAGTCCTTTACCCCTTAATCGTAATATTTTTCCGGATTGGCTCCCGGCATCGATTTTTATTTTCACCTTACCTTGAAGAGTTGGAATTTCAGCATTAGTACCTAAAATAGCATCAGGTATGCTAACGAATAAGTTATACAATAAATCATTGCCGTCACGTTGAAAGTCGGGATGCTCTATTTCTTGAATTACAATCAGTAAATCTCCATTAACACCTCCACGTCTTGCCGCATTTCCTTTTCCCGAAACAGATAACTGAACGCCTTCGCTTACTCCGGCAGGTATTTTTAATTCTATTAGCTCTTCTCCGCTAACAATGCCTTCGCCATAACAACTTGTACACTTTTGTTCAATAATTTTACCTTCACCTCCACAAGTTTGACATGTGGTAGTACTTTGCATTTGCCCCATTATGGTGTTAACTACTCTGGTTTGTACACCACGACCATTGCAAGTTGGACAGGTCCGACTCGAATTTCCGTTTTTTTCGCCATTTCCACCACATTCTTTACAAGCGACATATTTTTTTACTTTGATTTTTTTTGTAGTTCCATTGGCTATTTCGTCAAGACTGAGTTTAACGGTTACTCGCAAGTTTGTACCTTTATTTACTCTCGAACGACCGCGAGATTGCCCACCACCGAAAAAGCTGCTAAATCCTCCTCCAAAACTATCACCGAAAATATCACCGAAACGTGAAAAAATGTCGTCAAAAGTCATTCCTTCTCCACTATAACCACCCATGCCACTCATACCGGAATGTCCAAATCTGTCGTAGCGGGCACGTTTGTCAGGATTACTTAAGACTTCATAAGCTTCGGCAGCTTCTTTGAACTTTTCTTCCGCAGCTTTATCGCCGGGGTTTTTGTCCGGATGAAATTGGATAGCTTTTTTTCTGTAAGCCTTTTTTATCTCTTCAGCACCAGCTTCTTTGCCAACTTCTAATATTTCGTAATAGTCTCTTTTGTTCATAAATAATTATTTGTAAGCTTGTGGAAAGAAAGAATAAATAATGATACCATAATTTATGAATTGATTTTATTCTCCAACCACAACTTTTGAAAATCTTATAATTTTATCGTTGATTTTATAACCTTTTTGCACAACGTCAATAACTTTTCCTTTTTTTTCTTCTTCTTCAACAGGAAATCTTGTAATAGCTTCGTGAAAATCTGTGTTAAAATCCTGATCTTTTGAAATAATTTCTTCAACTCCCTGCGATTTTATAAAATCAAGGAATTTTTGACTTATCAATCTAATACCTTCAACAGTTGCTTCGACATCTTTTACTTCAGTTAAATGTGTCATAGCTCTTTCTATGTCATCAACAACAGGTAAGAAATCTTTTAAAACATCAATTTTTGCCGATTCACGAAGATCAATTTTTTCTTTAATTGTTCTTTTTCGAAAATTGTCATATTCTGCAACAAGTCTTAAATACTTGTCCTTTAATTCTTCATTTTTCTGATTTAGTAATTCAATTTCGTCTTGTAATTTTTTTTCTTTCGATTTTAAAATCGTCTTAGATGTTTTTTTAGATTTTTTATTTTCCTTCTTTTGTTCTTGGTTCACCTCAGCACCATCATTAATTTCCTGTTCTGGTGAATTTATTAAGTCTTTGTCCATAATTATTTTTTGATTTGTGCTTTTCAAAATGTCTGCCATTGTCAAATTGCGACAAATTGACAGAAATGAATAGCAAATATGACAGAAATTATTGTTTTATACTATTGATTAGAGCGTTTAAATTATCAATATTCTTCTTAATCTTTTTTAATTCTTTTCGATTTTTGTATTGATCCGAAGAATTAACATTATTATATTCTAAAACTAGCAGGTTAAGTGTTTTTTCAAATTGTTCAAGCGGGTCTTTTAAAACATATCTTTCTAAAGTGCTTTCAAGAGCTTCTCCTCTAAGGTTCTTTGCTATAATAATGCCATCTTTATCAATGAGGAAGTTTGAAGGTATTCCTTTTACTCCGTATGCTTTTGCTGCAACTGAATTCCAGTACATTAAATCACTAACGTTTGTCCAGATTAAACCATCGTCAGAAATCCCCTGTACCCAGCTTTCTTTGGTTTTATCAAGAGATACTCCATAAATAGTAAATCCTTTTCCGATAGAAAAGTTTTTATTCTTATAATTTGAATATGCAGCGGCTACTGTTGGGTTTTCCTTTCTGCAAGGACCACACCATGAAGCCCAAAAATCTATGAGTACAACTTTGCCTTTTAAAGAAGATAGACTTATACTATCACCATCAGGTGTGGGCAATTTAATTTCAGGAGCATAGTCCCCAATTTCGGTTCCCGATTTTTGTCCTATTACATTAAGTGT
Organism: Bacteroidota bacterium; assembly: GCA_029558535.1. Lineage (GTDB taxonomy): Bacteria > Bacteroidota > Bacteroidia > Bacteroidales > ML635J-15 > Bact-19. The sequence goes on from JAKQEK010000363.1 coordinate 35,666, forward strand.
AAAAAATAATGCAGTAATAACTAATAATGATTTCATTTCAAAAAAGTATTTAATTTAAACGTTCAATTCTTGCTCCCAGTTTATTTAAACGTTGATCAATATTTTCGTAACCTCTGTCAATTTGTTCAATATTATGAATAATGCTTGTTCCTGTGGCGGACATTGCTGCAATGAGTAAAGCCATACCAGCTCTTATATCAGGAGATTGCATAGTTGTTGCTCTTAGTTTTATCGTATTGTCAAGTCCTATGACTGTTGCACGGTGAGGATCACATAAAATAATTTGAGCTCCCATGTCAATCAGTTTGTCAACAAAAAACAAACGACTTTCGAACATTTTTTGATGTATTAAAACGCTTCCTTTTGCTTGTGTTGCAACAACTAAAAAGACGCTCAGCAGGTCAGGAGTTAGCCCTGGCCATATAGCATCGGCAATTGTCATAATAGACCCGTCAATGAAACTTTCTATTTCATAATGCGATTGAGCAGGTATATATATATCATCATCTCGTAATTCGAGTTTTATTCCTAATTTTCTAAATGAGTCAGGTATTATTCCTAACATATCGTATCTGACATTCTTGATTGTTATTTCCGATCCTGTCATAGCTGCCATTCCTATAAAACTTCCTATTTCGATCATATCGGGAAGTATTGTGTGCGATGCGCCTTTTAAAATTTTTACTCCATTAATTTTAAGAAGATTAGACCCTATACCACTTATTTTAGCACCCATGGCATTTAGCAAAAGACAAAGTTGTTGAATATATGGCTCACATGCAGCGTTGTAAATGACAGTTTCTCCCTCGGCAAAAACAGCAGCCATAATAAGGTTAGCTGTACCAGTTACTGATGCCTCCTCGAGATGCAAGTAAGTGCCGATTAGTTTCTTTGCACTAAGACTGTAAAAATTATCTTTAAAATCATAATTAAATTCTGCCCCAAGTTTTTTAAATCCGATAAAATGCGTATCAAGGCGACGACGTCCTATTTTATCACCACCGGGTTTAGGCATGCAAACATTGCCAAATCTTGCTAGTAACGGACCTAGAATCATTATCGAGCCTCTTAATGCTGCACCATCATTACGAAATGTGTCAGACTTCAGGTAATCAAGATTTACTTTATTTGCTTTGAAAATATATGTTCCGTTTTCTAAATTGCGGACAACGACTCCTAATGATTTTAATAAGTCTATAAGTTTATTTACATCTCTGATATTTGGAATATTACTTATAGTAACCTCTTCTTCTGTAAGTAATACGGCACATAATACCTGAAGTGCTTCGTTTTTAGCACCCTGAGGGGTTATTTCACCTTTGAGTACTGTATTTCCATCAATTTTAAATGTACTCATATGCAACTATTTCTTTTTGTATTTTGGTCTTTTCCCTCCTTTGTTCAAAATTTGGGGTGGTGGTGCCAAAACTTCTCTAAAGTCATTTAATTTAATGTTTTCTGGAATATCAATGCTATTTCTTACAATTATTGAAAGTTCTTTAAAAACAATTTCATCAGAAATGCTTTCTTTTTTCCAAACCATATATGACCTTTTCATATGATTTGCCATTAGCTCAATCAGTGCATTTTTCTTTTCCGGTTCTTCTATGTCATTAATTTTTTTGAGAACTTCTTCTATAAACTTGCCATAATGTCTGAATTTGAATTTGCCGTCAGAGTATGGTAATTTTTGAGGTTTTTTATTTATCAACTCTAAATCAGGTAAAGGATATGGCCAATCAATATCAAGCTTAAAGTCGGACATAATTGCTAAATGATCCCACAATTTATGTTTAAAATCTACTACGTCTCTTAGGTGAGGGTTCATATTTCCCATAATTGCAATAACAGCATGTGCAGCTCTTGTCCTTTCTCCTTTATCTTCGATAGTACAACAGTAGTCAACCATTTTCTGTATTGTTCTGCCATACTCAGGTAATTTTAATTGAAGTCTTTGTGTATTATAATCCATATATAATTTTTTTTACAAAACTAATCTTTATTCGTTTATTTCGCAAGTTTATAGGATTATAATATAACCAATTTTGCAAATTTCAATAAAAGGGTTTTTGTTTCACCCGAATCAAATTTAACGGTAGCCTTAGTGTCATTACCTGCTTCAGCAATAGACTCGATTATCCCTTCGCCGAAAGAATTATGTTTTATTCTCATCCCAGACTTGTAATCTGATATATTAATTTCCGGATTTAAATTGTTTGAAGAATTTATTTTATCAATACTTACCAGTTTTTTTTGTCTTGGAGAAGTATATGGCTTTACCTCTTCTGGCTGTTTGGGTTTATTTTGATTTTTATTATTTTGGTAGTAATCAGAATATTTTTTTCGTTCATCAGAAAAATTAGGGATTTCATTTTTTTTATGTTGCAAAGGCCAATCCAAATACTCTGAGTTTATTTCTTTTATAAAACGACTCGGTTCCATAGTTGTCATATTGCCAAATCTGAATCTGTTAACACTATAGCAAATTATCAGGTTTTTCATTGCTCTGGTAATTGCGACATAAAATAGTCGTCTTTCTTCCTCGAGCTCATGCAAAGACATTGCAGACATCGCATTAGGGAAAAGGTTTTCCTCAACACCAACAACAAAAACATTAGTAAATTCAAGACCTTTTGCCGAATGAATTGTCATCATACTTAACTTATCTGGATTTTCATCTTCTTCGCTATCCAAATCAGTAAGTATTGATATGTTTTCAAGATAATCAATTATAGAAGTTCCGTTAAATGTTTCTTGCTCTTTATTTGTTTCACAAAAGTTTTTAACTCCGTTTAATAATTCCTGAATGTTTTCGTAACGACTTACGCCTTCCGGAGTTTTATCACTAAACAAATCATGATTTATCCCTGATTTGTTTACCAGTTCTGTCATAAAATCATAAGCATTAATGTCATCGCTTTTCTCAGAAAAATAATTTATAAGTGCTGCGAATTGGGCAATTTTCATAGTTGTCCCCGAATTAATATCCAAATTATATTTAGATGGTTCAGATATTAAATTCCAAATAGGTGTATTTGTGTTTAGCGAATAATTTAAAATTTTATCCACAGTAGTGTTCCCGATTTTCCTTGAAGGATAATTTACAATTCTTCTAAAAGCTTCAATGTCATTATGATTAATACTTAATCTTATATATGCAATTACATCTTTAATTTCCTTTCGTTGATAGAATGAAAGTCCGCCGAAAACTCTATATGGAATATTGAATTTACGCAAAGATTCTTCCATTATTCTTGATTGTGCATTGGTTCTATATAAAATTGCAAAATCGGAAGGTATAAAGTGGTCTTCAACTAACATTCTACTTATTGTTTCGGCAACTATTATTCCTTCCAAACCATCAGTCATTGCTTTTTCGACTTTAATTTTAGTGCCGGTGTCATTTTTTGAAAATATTGTCTTGGGAATTTGTTGAGTATTCTTTGCGATTAATGAATTGGCAGCGTTTACAATTGTTTGAGTACTTCTATAGTTTTGTTCCAGCTTATATAACTTATAATCTTGGTAATCGTTTTTGAAGTTTAGAATATTCTGTATTTTTGCTCCACGGAAAGAATATATGCTCTGTGCGTCATCTCCCACAACACATAACTTTCGTTGTACTTCGGATAGTCGTTTTATTATTAAGTATTGAGCAAAATTTGTATCTTGATATTCATCAACTAAAATATACGAAAAAAGATTTCTATATCTGTCCAAAACATCTGGATTTACTTTAAATAGAATATTGGTATATACTAACAAATCATCAAAATCCATAACATTTGACTGTCTGCACCTTTGAGAATATTTTGTGTAAATTGTGCTGAAATGTTCTCTGTTTTCTTTTGTGTCCTCAATTATGTAATCATTATTTTGAGCATAGGCTTCTGCCGTAATCAAATTGTTTTTTGCTGCGGATATTCTTCCGCAAACAGATTTAGGCTTATAAAAATCATCATTAAGATTCATTTCCTTAATAATAGATTTTATCAAATTCAAAGAATCAGCAGAGTCATAAATTGTAAAATTTCTGGTAAATCCAATCCTTTCCGAATCTATTCTCAGCATCCTGCCAAAAATAGAATGAAAAGTCCCCATCCAGATACTTCGCGAAGCCTCATATCCCAAAAGATTATCAATCCTGATTTTCATTTCATCTGAGGCTTTATTCGTGAAAGTCAATGCCAGTATGCGGTTTGCCGGAATGCCATGTGATATTAAATATGCAATTTTATAGGTTAAAACACGTGTTTTTCCTGAGCCGGCACCTGCCACAACAAGTTGAGGCCCATCAATGTAGGTGACTGCCTCTCTTTGCGATTCGTTTAGTTCTTTTAAAATTCTATTATTCACAAATATTGATTTGTAGGGCAAAAATACAAATCAGGTCTTATCATTTTTGAGTTTTTTTTATTATTTATCAACGCTTGGTAATAATTGTTAAATAACAGTAAGTCAGAACATTAGCATAACAACATAAAAAATTGCAATACTTTTTTTTAAAATATTTTGAAAAAAATTGATTTGATAAACAACGTTTTTTAATTTATTTATGTCTTATCAGCAAAATTTAGATATAATAGTTTTAAGTGTAATGTTAAATTTATGAAAAAATAAAAACAAGAATTTTATTATTAATACAATTAATATAATACATTTGCCATAGAATAACTAAATGATAATAAACAAATAAATTATATTGTTATGAAAAGAACAATTTTGAAAAGCCTGATGCTTTTGACCTTAGTTTTTGCTGTGATGTCTTTATTGCAGGCACAGTCTTTATTACAGCCGGACCCACGTCTTAAAAAAGGATATGAATCGGAATATCTGGAACTTTTAAGGCAGAATTATCCATCTACGCTGGAGATTTTAAATTTCGAGCTTGACAATGCTTGGTTTATTGCAGGACCGGAAATTGCACCTAAAGCTGAAACTATGGAATATCTGTATTACAGAGATCCGATTACTGGTGATAAAACAGATGAAAGGGTTGAAGAGACAAATGTCGAAAATATAAACATTTGTGAGTATTATTATGATAAGAAATATGACAGTCATGTTTTTTATAAAATTGGAGATACCGGTGTAATAATCGGATTTTATTCAGTGTTAGAAATGGCAAAGAAATTTAATAGTTCAAAAAACCTATAAACTATGAAAACGTTACGAATATTTTTAGCTTTAGCAATATCAATATTTGCTTTTAGCTATCAGGTTTTTTCGCAGACTTATCTGCTTAATAGTAATCAAGCAATTGAAACCTGTTCTGGAACAATATACGATTCTGGAGGCTCAGGAGGGCAATACAGCAATAACGAAAACTATACTGTCATATTATGTAGTGATAATGGTTCAGTTATTCAATTACAGTTTACAGCATTCAATTTGGCCACTGGTGATATGCTCACAATATACAACGGAGCAGGGACAACCGGTAATATTTTAGCAACCGGCACAGGAACAAGTCTGAATGGTCAAACAATCGTTGCAGATGTAAACTGTGTTGCTTTGGTTTGGACTACAAATGCAAGTGGTACTGCTACAGGTTTCGCAGCAAATATTATTTGTAGTACATTATGTCAGGGTTATACAAGTGATATTGTAGCAAATCCTTCGATTACCGATCCGGTCGAGATGTATCTTGACATTTGTCCGGGACAGGTTGTAAACTTTTCTGCCGCCAGCAATTTTTTCAATAATGGTTCAGAAGGTTATACACAGACCACTGCAAACACAACCTATCATTGGGAAATGATAAATGAGTTTAATCAATTGGTAATTGATCAGAGTGGCTTAGGTTTAACTAATATTTCATATACTTTTAATGCATCTGCAGGTTATTCTTTAAGCCTGCGATCTGAAGACGTACAAGGTTGTTGGAATATGGGCGATGCGACATTGAGGATAAGGGTTTCGGTACCTCCAACTTTTACGGGAACGACTTTAGCCCCGACACCTATTTGTCCGGGCGAAACAGTTACGTTTACAGGTCACGTACAGACTTATCCATGGCAAATGTCTGTTGTTGACACTCAAATTGTTGGTCAGTGTGTCGAAGACCATTATGTTGGGTTAATATGTTTTGATGTAAATACATTTGCCCCCGGACAAACTATAAATTCAGCTAATGATTTGGCATCTGTTTGTATAAACATGGAACATTCGTATATAGGTGATTTTTATATGTACATTAGATGTCCAAACGGACAGGAAGCTATGTTGCATGAGTATTATAATTGTAATAATGCATATTTTGGTCTGCCTAATCATTCTGATAACTGCGTACCCGGAACAGGTTGGGATTACTGTTGGTCAATGAGTGCATCACAAGCAGTTACGGCTGTTTGTTCATCAGGACAATCTGTACCGGCAGGCACTTATTTGCCATTAGGGAACTTTAACACTCTGATAGGTTGTCCAATCAATGGAGAATGGTGTATCAGGTTCTATGACAACTGGGGTGCTGATGATGGTTATATATGGACTGCCGATTTGAATTTCAGTCCTGCTATTATGCCACAGGATACCTGGGGTTACGAGAATGCTTATGATCAAGGAACAAATTCACCTGATGGTGCATGGTCAGGTCCTAATATGGTGGATGCAACCGGTTTTATAGGTACAGCAGCCCCAACTGTAAGCGGGAATATTAATTACACATTCACTGCTACAGATGATTTTGGTTGTTCTTATGATACTACGATTATGGTTGTTGTTAAACCAATTACAGATCCTTCGTGTTGTATAATGCCAGATGTAAATGCCGGTCCTGATGAGGCCGTATGCAGCAATTCATACCATTTCAATGCAACTGATTTAACTCCAGGTAACAGTGGGGTATGGGTAGTTACAAGTGGCCCTCCCGGGGCGGCTTTTGACGATGCCGGAGACCCAAATACAACTGTAACAGTTAGTATTTATGGAACATATACATTTACTTGGACAGAATACTATTTGGGTAATACAAATAATCTTGCTTGTTCAGATAATGATGCAGTGACAATTACATTCAACGAAACATTTGATCCAACAATTACAGCTATTAATGATATGTGTGTTTCGGTAGCTCCATTTCAGATTTATGTTGCAGATTTTGGGACATTAACTTGTTCTCCATCTACACCAGCTCTTAATGCTACAACAGGAGTGTTTAATCCTGAGCAGGCAGGTCCTGGTGTTTATACTATTACAAACACTATTACAGGTCCTTGTGTAGGAGCAGGTTTTGATAACGAAACATTTGAAATATTTGACGAAATTGAAGTCGTTAACTTTTCTGAGGTATGCGGACCTACCGGAAGCCCGACATTATTTACGGTTTCATGGGATGTGCAAGGTTCAGCAGGGAGTCCATATACTGGTTATTTGGTAAACGGAGTTTCGCAGGGTAACGCACATTATACGACTGACATTGTTTCTCCAGGAAGTTATAATTATACCATTACTGATCCAAATGGTTGCAGCAATACTACAATAAGTGGATTTCGTGATTGTGGATGTCCATTGTATGCAGGAACTATGGGCTCATTACAGACAGTTATTTTATGTCAGGATGAGTGCACAGTACCTGATGTAACTCACAATGGCGATCAAGAAACCGATGGAGGTGCTGGAGTATTTGAATTTATGATTCATACGGGAAATAATATTCCTTTGGCATATAGTTCAACACCAAATTTCTGTTTTAACAATGTTCCCGGAGCAACTTACAATACTATTTATTATGTGTCTGCAATATGTGGATTGCCAAGTGGAGGCCACGCAACATTAAGCGGATGTTTCTCTATAGCAGCTGGGACTCCGGTTATGTGGCAACAAAACCCGATTTCTTCTGCAGGTGCCAACCGAGATACATGTGGTTTAGTAATCCAGTTGAATGGAAATACTCCTACATCTGGCATGTATGGATATTGGTCTTCGGATTGTGAATTTTTTGCTGTTGGAGGGACTTCTCATACTCAACCCAATGCAATAGTTATGTCAACACAATTTAACACATGTACATTTACTTGGAATGTAGTCAATGGTCAATGCGTTGCTAGTGATGACGTTGTTATAGGATTTTTAGATACTCCAAACCCATATGCAGGTGATGACATGACTGTTTGTGGAAATACTACAACAATGAATGGCGTTCCAAGTTTGACAGGTACAGATCTTATTTGGACAGGAAACGGGACTAGCTTTAATCCTCAATCAAGTGCTAATGCTCAGGCTTTGGTTAGTATTTATGGAACTTATCAATATACTTTAACAGAAAGCAATTCTGCCTGTGAAGGTTCAGATCAGGTTCTGATTACTTATGTTCAACCTCCTTCTCCTTTGGTGTTGAATAACTCTGATACTGTCTGCGGTACGCAATATAATTTACATGTAATTACTACTGCTAATGCAGACGGTCACTGGGCAGCATATAATTCATCCATGGTTTTATTAAGTCCACAACCGATATTTGTTCCTTCTATATATGAAGATACTGTTCTTGTTACTATTGGAAATTATCCCGGATATTACCAAACAGTTATATTCGAATGGGTAGAGAAGAATCAGGTTAATGGAATAGAATGCTTTTCTTCGGTGACTCAGGAGGTCGTTTTTGCAAGAGAGCCGGTGGCAAGCGTAGGAGCCAGCGATGAGGCAGAGATATGCGGATCATGTATAACTTTCGCAGCTGATACTACAGGTTCTGGTTGGGCTGAAGGCTATTGGATACCAAGGGGACTTATTGGAGAATTCGCAGACAATAACCCAAACAAACCTGATGCAACATTTTGTATTAGCGAAGTTGGTAATTTTGGAGATACTGCTCATGTCAGAGCTCCTATGTTATGGGCTATGAGAAACTATGGCTGTATTTCCATGGACACTATGTGGGTTACATTCTATCAGCGTCCTGTAGCAAATGCAGGTTTAGATGATGCAGTTTGTGGTAATAATTATCAGCTTGAAGCATTTTTTGATATTACTGAAAATGCCGGATATGTTCCAACTGGGCAATGGTTCACATATAACCCCCCGGTAGGGCAAACTGCGAATATTACTCCATTGTATAATGATACTGCACAAGTAACGGTAAGTCAGGTAGGAATATGGAATTTTATATTTAGAGAGAATAATTCATTCCTTACCTCTTGTTATTCGACAGATACGGTTCGAATTGAATTTGTTGAAAATCCTGTAATTTTTGCAGGTGAGGACAAGGATGTTTGCGGTCAGCAAACTCAAATGGAGGGCGTTTCGGGCGGTAATAATGGTTCATGGCTTCCAACACCTGGGGCGACCTTTGTAGATTACACTGATCCCACAACTAGTGTTACAGCTAGTTATGGAGAAAGAGTCTTTTATTGGCTCGAAAGTAATCAGGCGACTACTTCAACATTGTCATGTACATCGAAAGATTCTGTTATAATAACATTTTGGAGGCGACCTACTGCAAATATTCTTACTGACGAAGCCGACTCTACGGTTTGCGGATTAACATTCGAGCATTTAAGAGCAGAAAATCCGGGAAGTGAAATTGAAGGATATTGGTATAATATCAATCCGGCAACAGTATATGGTGATGCATTTTCGTGGAATACATGGGCAACTGTACCAAATTACGGCTATCACGATTTTTATTGGATAGAAGAAACAGGTCCCGGACTTACCCCAGGGTTCTGTAACGATACTGCCGGTCCATTGACTATAAGATTTATTCAAATTCCAAATGCAAATGCAGGAGGGGATACATTATTCTGTGGTTACTGTGGCTATCTTCGTGCCATTCCAAGTATTGGTCAGGGTGTCTGGTCAACCCCATCAGGCCTTAATATTACTTATGCTGATGAAACTTTGTATAATACACAGGTTTGTTCAAATGTAATTAATACCGGCAATCCGACATATCCTGATTTCACACTTATCTGGACAGAGGACAATAGTAACGGATGTACAGACAGCGATACCATGAAGGTAATCTTCGCCAGAGTGCCATCCTCCAACATGCAAATTATAGCACCGAAATGTTTTGGT
>JAKQEK010000378.1 GCA_029558535.1 Bacteroidota bacterium
CTTTGGCCAGTACTCAAATATTTGTTTTAGAGAACGACACCGATTGTAAATTTGTAATAGTCTAATCTTCGCAATTTCAATTGCTCGATTATACTAAACAAATTTATCATCGGCACTTTACATGTCGGCTCGACACAATTCTAATTGTTTCGCTCTCACCGCTTGAGCTGCCCGCCGTTTTGCCCGGCCATCCCGCGGAGCATTGAATACTGTTTTGTCGCTTTACAATTCTGATTTAAAAAAATTAGCGCACTAATTGGGACAAGTCTGGAGCGACCTTAATTTGTCGCACTAATCCGTACAAGTCAGGAAAGAGAATAAAGATAAATTCTTATGTCGTTGCGGACATTCAAAAAACAAACCTTTCTGTGATGGGTCTCATTTAACTGAAGGATTTAAAGAATAAAGAAATCTTTGCCGAATGAATATCGACACTCTTTTACTCTTTGAGTTTATTTCCACAAACTTTACAATAGTTAGAGTCAGAATCAATATCTGTTGACAGACATCGTGGACATTTTATTTTTGCTTTATCAGGTTTTATTGCTTCTGCAGTAATTATCCCTGTCGGCACAGCAATAATCGCATAACCAATTACCATGGTAATGCTCGCAATAAATTGCCCCAAGGGAGTAACTGGAGAAATATCGCCATAGCCAACTGTAGTGATGGTTACTATGGTCCAATATATTGAAACCGGAATACTGGTAAAACCATTTTGCTCTCCCTCAATCAAATACATCATTGTCCCAATAACTGTTATTGCGCTTATTACAGAAAGCAGGAAAACAGAAATTTTTGACCAACTCCTGACAATTGACCGTATAAGCAAGTTCCCCTGTTGTGAATAATCACTTAACTGAAATATTGAAAATATCCTAAGCAATCTTAATGTTCTGATAACAGAAAGGAAATGTGCCCCGGGAAAGATTAGACCAATAAAAGACGGTAAAATTGATAACAAATCAATCTAACCGTAAAAACTTATAATATACTTTAATTTATGATTAATTATCCAAATTCTTAAAACATACTCTAATAAAAACACACCGGTAATAAACCACTCAAAAAAGTATAATACATTTCCAAATCTATCGTGAATACTAGAAATACTGTCCAGCATTACTACTGCAAGATTTAGCATTATAACGCCCAGCAGAGCAACATCAAAAGCTTTTCCGGGTTTTGTGTTTGATTTAAAAATAATCACATATAGGCGACACTTGATTCTATCTATATTAAGCCTCATTGATGAATTTTTGAACAAATCTATAAGAATTTTTTCAATCCCAAATAAAAAATTAAGCTTTTAGAGTGGACACAGAACGATGATGTGAATATGCTTACAAAATAGACTCTAAATTATTCAGCAAATCTATAACCAATACCTGATTCTGTTATCAGCAACTCAGGTTTTGTCGGATCATTTTCAATTTTTTTCCTTATTGCTGCTATAAAAACTCTTAAATATTGGGTTTGCTCCATATAACTATAACCCCAAACATTTTTAAGAAGGAATTGGTGTGTTAATACTCTCCCTTGATTTTTAACAAATAGACTTAACAATAAAAATTCAGTGCTCGTCAACTTAATAATAATATCATCCTTTTTTACTACATGATTAATTAAATCAACCATAAGATTACGAACAAAAATTACAGGTTCTTTTTCTTTCTTTTGAGATGACCTGATTGCCACACGTATTCTTGCTAAAAGTTCTCCGGTTCTGAATGGTTTTGTAATATAATCATTTGCCCCTGCATCAAGTGCTGCAATAATTCCTTCTTCCTGAGATCGGACAGATAGAATAATTATAGGCTTAAAAAACCACTCTCTTAAATTTTTCAGAACATCTATCCCATCCATATCGGGCAAACCTAAATCGAGTAGTATTAAATCCGGATTATGAGACGCTACATCAATAATGCCATCTTTACCACATTTTGATTGAAACACCTTAAATTCTGCGGCATTCAGGCTTATTTCCAAAAGACGTCTTATCGGCAATTCGTCATCTATAATTAAAACACTTTCAAACTTAGTCATTTTTAATTGTATTTAGTAAATGTGGGGTTTTCACTTGGTATAATACACTTTATTTTAGCTCCTCCATTTTTTCTGTTCGAAGCTTCAACAGTTCCGCCATGTGCTTCAATAAAGCCTTTGACAATTGAAAGGCCTAAGCCTATGCCCCCGGTTTCGTTTGATACACTACGATAAAATTTATTAAAAATGTTTTTCAATGAGTCTTTAGGAAATCCTTTCCCATTATCTTTAACTTCAAGATAAAATTTATCATTACTGTGAGAAACCTTAATAATTATTTCGGCATCATTATCACAGTATTGTACAGCATTATAGACAATATTATACAATACTTGTTCAATCAATCCAAAATCAATTTTAACTAACGGAAAATTCTTCGGAATACTAATTTTGAAGTTATACGATTTTAGCTCGTCCTTTAAATCAGACGAAACCTTACTGACAACATCATTTATGTCATACCAGTCAATTCTTGGCTTAATCCTTCCAGTTTCTAACCTTGACATATTTAAAAGATTTTCTATCAATCTGTTCAATCTTAAAGAAGCTGAGAAAATCTCATAATACAATTCGCTTTTAATATCAGGGTTACTTTCAGCGTTTATCAAACTATCTGAAGCACCCATTATTGTAGCAACAGGAATTCTAAACTCATGCGAAATAGAATTGAATAAAGTTTTATACAATTTATCAGATTCATTCAGAATTTTTACTTCAGATGCCATTTCTTTTAAGAACTCTCTTTCGAGTGCATTTGATATTAATGTTATAAAAGTATCCCAAAAAGAAAACAGCTCTTTTGAAAGCTGGTATGAGTGTTTAACAACTAAAACTCCGGGATTTATTATGTTTCCTTTTAATAAATAAAAAGTCTCTGTAGATTCTGAATAGAAATTTTGATATTTGCCTACATTTTGATTATTTTTAAAAACCCATTCAGCAATTTCAATATCTGATTTTGAAAAATCTATATTTCTATTAATTCTACTATATTTTATTAATATATTATTCCCATCTTGCAAAATAAACAAGGCATCAGATTTAAAATTCAAACTAATTTGATTTTTGGCTACTATTAAGACTTGACTAATGTCACACGATTTCGACAACTCTCTTGTCAGTGTCAACAATGCGTTTGTGCGTTCCTCCCTTTCTCTTGTCATCTTCTCCTGACGTCTAATTCTTGTTGTTAAAACTCCATTTAGCAAAGCAATGATGAAAAACAATCCAAAAATAAGGATGTCTTCTGTCTTGTCAATATGAAAAGTGAAATGTGGTGGTATAAAAAAGTAATTCCAAACAATTGCGCTTAATGTTGATGCCAGTAAGACCTGTCCTGTACCCATAAATGTTGCCAGAATAGTTACAATAAATAACAAAATAAATGACACAACATGATAGCCTGATGATTTTGATAGAGGGATACACAACAAAACGACAACAGCAATTATTACAATAGTTATTAAATAGTCTCTAACATAAGTTATAAAATGTCCTTGAGGCTTAGAGTATTTCTTTTCAATTAAACTCACCCATAAATGTTTTTTCAAAAATAATAAAATTTGAAGTGAAAATAACAACTCTTTAATTTATTCCTGCAACTAAAATCCTCTTCTAAAACTTCTTGAGAATAGAATCAATACAGTATAAATTTCAAGCCTACCGAGTATCATTAAAAACATTAGAATATATTTGGATATTTGCGGAAAGTGTGCAAAATTTGATACTGGTCCTGCTGTTCCAATCCCCGGGCCAATACCTGCCATGGTCGTTGCAGCGGCTCCAAGTGATGTTTCATTATCTACGCCTGTAAGAATCAAAGCAAATACACCAATAACATATACTAAAATGTAAAGCGTAACAAAAGTCAATACAGAAGTATTTGTTTCTTCATCAAGACTCTTTTTATTAATTTTTACCGTATATATCGCTTTGGGATTTAAAATTTTTAAAAACATTTTTTTGATATTTTTAAATACAATTAAATGTCGGAGTATTTTTATTCCCCCTGCTGTAGAGCCTGTACTTCCTCCCAAAAACATGGCAAAAAATATTAAAACCCATAAGTTTTTTGGCCAAATCAAATAATCAGCACTTGCAAAACCTGTACAGGTAACTATCGAAATAACCTGAAAATAAGACTCTCTCATAGCCATTTCAAAATCAACATTTGAATTAAAAAATAGTACTAATCCAATAATAAGTCCTAAAATAAAAACAATAGATAAATACAATTTCAGTTCATCATTCTTAATTACCTTTTTAAATCTCCCATGCAACATATAGTAATGTATTACAAAATTTATTCCTGCAAGAAGCATAAAAGACATAATTACATATTGTATATATGGTGAATAATCTGCAATACTAGTGTTTTTAGGAGAGAACCCCCCTGTGGCTACTGTTCCAAAAGAATGACAAACACTTTCATATAAGCTCATATTTCCTGCAAGTAAAAATAAGACTTCGGCAACAGTAAGTCCTATATAAATAAACAGTAGTCTATAGCCGACAGAACGAATTCTGGGTTTAAACTTATCTTGAAGAGACGACTCCATCGTAAATAATTTGTACCCTCCTGACATTAAATTAGGCATAATAACAATCACAAGTACTATTATACCAATTCCTCCAATCCAATGTGTAAGACTTCTCCAAAAAAGAATTGACTTTGGTAGTGATTCAATATCAACTAAAATACTACTCCCTGTTGTCGTAAAACCCGAAATAGATTCAAACAAAGCGTTGGTAAAACCATCTATTGACGATGAAAAGACATAAGGAAGAGTTCCTATAAAACCTAATAAAAACCAAGACAGAGTAACGACAAAATATGAATTTCTTCTATTAAATTTATTTTCACTAATATCACGTTTCTTAAAAATCAACTTAAGTATTAAACCCGGCACTACGCTTAATAAAATCGAAAATATAAAAGGAAAAACAGATTCTTCATATATAATTGCAACAACGAGACTGGCAAAGAAACCTAAACCAACAATTAATAATACGTTACTACAAATTCTACCTACTATTTTAATATCGATAATTCTTTTTTTCATAAAATTTAGAAAACATCTCAGGTCATACTGTTTTAGTTGACCTTTTATCTATTGGATGTCCTAATTAGTGATATTTTGTTTTTTCAAAATAATTTATAATTGCATAAAGAATCTATATGTTTTACTCTATAAAACATAAATATTTTATAAATATTAATAAGTCTTAATCAACAAAATATTAAAATAATCTTCCTAACGTATCTTAACAAATGATAATGAACATTAACAATATAATTATTAAAAATCTTTGAATCTTATTAATGAATAATGTATTTTTGAAGTCAAAATATAAATAATGAAAATCAAAGATAATTTCGAAGAAGTAGCAAAAGTGTTAAATAGCTTTATCTCAGATAAATCAGTATTCACACAAATTGAAAAAGCAGGACAAACGATGGTTGAAAGCATTTTAAAAAATGCAAAAGTCATTTCCTGTGGTAATGGAGGTTCAATGAGTGATGCCATGCATTTTGCCGAAGAGCTGACAGGACGCTTTCGCGAAAATCGTCAGGCAATACCGGCTTTAGCAATCAGCGACCCTGCTCACATCACCTGCACTGCAAATGATTTTGGATTTGAGTATGTTTTTTCAAGATATATAGAAGCTTTGGGCAATCAAAACGACACACTTCTCGCAATAAGTACCAGCGGAAATTCTAAAAATATAATAGAAGCTATTTCAGCAGCCAAGAAAAAAGGGATGAAAGTAATTGCTTTAACAGGACATGATGGTGGTAAAATAAAAGACATGTGTGATGTCGAGATTCGTGTACAACATAATGGTTATTCAGATCGAATTCAGGAAATTCATATTATAATTATTCATTCAATTATTGATTATATTGAGAATGCGATGAATGATAAACAATAAATGTTGAGTGGTAAAATAAGAGCTTGTTGTTATTAACGAATTACAATAAATGAAAATACACTTTATAGCGATTGGTGGAGCTGCAATGCATAACCTTGCAATTGCATTACATAAAAAAGGTTTTGAAGTTACGGGTTCAGATGATGAAATATTTGAGCCATCAAGATCACGTCTTGAAAAATATGGGCTTTTGCCAAAACGATATGGTTGGTATCCGGAAGAAATTTCGGATACACTTGACATTATTATTTTAGGGATGCATGCAAGAAAAGACAATCCCGAACTGTTAAAAGCCAATGAACTCAATCTCAAAATTTATTCATATCCCGAATATTTATTTGAACAAACAAAAAATAAAAAACGTGTTGTCATTGGAGGAAGCCATGGTAAAACAACTATTACTTCAATGATTATGCATGTACTCAAGCTGTCAGGTGTGGGTTTTGATTATATGGTCGGAGCAAATATAAAGGGTTTTGACACTATGGTAAATCTTGAAGAGAAAAATAATATAGCGGTTTTTGAAGGTGACGAATATTTGTCATCTCCAATTGATCTGACTCCAAAATTTCATTGGTACAAACCTCATTTGGCAATACTTACAGGAATTGCTTGGGATCATATAAATGTTTTCCCAACATTCGATAATTATGTTGAACAATTTGAAATATTTATTAAATCTATTCAGACTAATGGGAAATTATTCTGGTTTGGTGAAGATGAAAATTTGAAAAGGATAAGTAAAACCAATACGAATATTGAGTCTGTTCCTTATAACAAGTATGATTACATTACCGATAGTGATGGAAATGTTTTTGTAAAGTACAAGAATACTAAATATAAAATGAGTGTTTTCGGGGATCATAATATACAAAATATTAATGCAGCCAGATATGCCTGTCTGGAAATCGGAATTGATGAAAAATTCTTCTGGTCGGCAATTCAGAGTTTTGAAGGTGCTGCTAAAAGACTACAATTATTAAAAGAAAATAAAGAATCTGCATTTTATCTTGATTTTGCCCATGCCCCATCTAAGCTAAAAGCAACAATAAATGCCTTAAAACAAAAATTCTCAGACAGAAAACTAATTGCCTGTATTGAACTTCATACCTTTAGCAGTTTACAAAAGAACTTTATTCCTCAGTATAAAGACTGTATGAAAAATGCTGATATAGCAATCGTATATTATAGTCATGAAGTATTAAAACATAAGCAATTACAAGAACTTAGTGAGGAATTCGTCAAACAGTCATTTGGGGGAGATGTTATTATCTATACTGAAACCGATAAACTTCAGAATTATATGGAAAATATAAATATTGACAAAACCAATATTTTAATGATGAGTAGTGGAAATTTTAACGGTATAGATTTTGTAAAATTCGCAGATAAATTAATAATTTGATGGATTATTTAGTATTAACAGGCACATTATTTTCAAATTATTATCAAAAACTAAAACAATAATGAAAAAAGCTATAAATGTTCTCCTACTGATTTTCTTCACTTGTTTTTTCTTTTCTTGTAAAGTCCAGCAACTTAATATTGGGAATCCCGAAGGAATGGAAATTGAAGAATTAAGTATGAAATCTGTCCGATTAAAAATTATGGTGCCTATTGAAAATCCAAATAATTTTTCATTTAAGGTCAGGAATGTAAATCTTGATTTATTAGTGAATGACAGAAATGTTGGAAAGGTAAAAAAACTGGACGCTGTTAAAATTTCTGCCAAGTCAAAAGAAGTATATCCTGTTTCATTTGAGCTTACACCAAAAGATGCAGTAACAAATATCCTTTTCCTTTTAGGTGAATTACAAAAGCGTTCTCCGGAGCTTGAAGTTACGGGCAGTGTAACTGTTTCAAAACTTGGAATACCATATAAAATTAAAGTTGAGCACGAACAAAATTTTGATAATTTTAAAAAATAGTTTAGTTTTACATCAAATTTAAAAAATGAAATATCTGATATTCACATATTTACTTCTTGTAATAAGTTTATCTGCTTTTTCTCAAAGCATTTCACCGGAAGAAGTAAAATATTTTGAAAAATCATATTATAATGGTAAGGTAAATATTTCACAAAGTCCTGAGCTAGAAAATTTTATTGAAACACATGTCGGGTTAAATAAAAAAAGGAGAGGCTTCTACGGATATCGAGTAAAAATATATGCTCAAAACCATCGTGATGCCCGCAGTCAGGCAAATGCTTTACGAATTGGTTTTAATGAAGGAGGACAAGAAGCTTATGTTGTCTATATTGAGCCTAACTTTGAAGTTCATGTAGGAGATTATTTAAAAAGATTCGATGCTGTTGTTTTGCTGAATAAAATTCAAGCAAAATATCCCGAAGCATACGTTATAAAAACAGTAATTTCATATCCCAAACATAACTAATCTGATATTTCATGGTTAGCGATAAAATTATATTTCTTCAGGAAACTGCCAGAAAAAACAGGGAATTGGTAATAAAATCATTAGCCAATGCAGGTTCCGGACATCTGGGAGGTTCATTAGGTCTGGCAGATATCTTTACTGTTCTTTATTTTGACGTTTTGAATCATGACCCACAAAACCCAAAGATGAAAAACAGGGATAAACTTGTTTTATCTGCAGGACATGTTGCTCCGATATTATATTCAAGCCTTGCAATGTCAGGATATTTCCCTATTGAAGAATTAATGACCTTACGCAAAATAAACAGCCGTTTGCAAGGTCATCCCTCATTGACATCGGGAGTTCCCGGGCTTGAAACATCATCAGGCTCATTGGGACAGGGTTTATCAATAAGCGTAGGAATGGCTTTGGCAGATAAAATTGATGACATAGAAAGGAATATTTATTGCGTTTGTGGAGACGGCGAACTTCAGGAAGGTCAAATATGGGAAGCCGCAATGAGTGTCTCACATCATCAACTCAATAATATAACTTTAATTGTTGATAGAAATAACGTACAGATTGACGGAAAAACATCAGACGTGATGGAATTAAACCCATTACGCGAAAGATTTAATGCTTTTGGATGGAATGTTCTCGAATGTGACGGAAACAACATTGAAGATCTATTGTTTGTTTTTCAAAACCGAAATCAGTCAAAGCCAAATGTAATACTCGCACATACAGTTATGGGAAAAGGAGTTCCTGAAATTGAAGGAGATTACACCTGGCATGGAAAAGTGCCGAATAAAGAAGAATGCAAGAAATTTTTGAGACAATTACTGCAAAAATGAATTTATTATGAAGCTGGGAATTTACATCTGTTTATTCTTACTGCCATTTATAACAAATGCCCAGCAACTAAAACTAACTGCAACCGTTAAAGATTCCCAAACCGGCGAAGCATTACCTTATTGCAACGTTTCGGTTGTCGGAACAACTAAAGGAACAATTACTAATGCTGACGGAGTTTTTTCGATTTCCATAAATTCGGAGACTGATGTTTTGGAGTTTTCTTTTATCGGATACCAAAAAATGAGAATGACGGCCAAAAATATTGTCAAAAATCCGGTTGTCAAGCTCACGAAGGAAAGTTTAAGCCTACAGGAAATAACCATAGCCGGAAATGATGATTTTTTGTACAGTATGCTTACAAAATGTAGGAAAAACATTAATAATAATACTAACAAAACATTTTCCAAAGCATATTTTGGGCTTGAATCAGAAGTTTCAGGAAAGCCTGTTGAGTTTTTAGAATGTTATTTTAATGCTAGTTTAAAAGGGCAAAGAATCATTGACCTTATATTAAAAAACGGCCGACTTGCACATAATATCTTGGATTTAAACATTTCGCAAAATCTTGAAACAAGCAAAGCTATACGACTACTGAATATAATTGAAGACAATTCATTTTATCCGACAATTCCAACTCAGCTTGGCAAAAATCAAATGATGAAAGAATTTCGCTTGTACTTAATTCCGGCAGACAGTACCATGTTCCACATAGGTTTTGCACCAAAAAAGAAAGAAAATTCATATTTTTCGGGAGAATACTGGATTGATAAAGAAACAATGCTATTGCGAAAAATCAGTTTAAATATCGAGAATGCCAATGTCTATCCGTTTGAATCGGTTGTTGAAGATAAAATGGACAGCATAAACCTTAACATTACAATTACATATAAAATAATCAACAAAGTAATGTATCCTGAGTTAATTACATTTGATTACTCTTATAGACTACAGCGCAGAACCGGGGCTATTTTATATTGCGGACCAACAAAAGGTTATGATAAATCGGTTCTGGAACCATTTGAAGTTTTCAGATCATATAATGTAAAATCTGTACTATATTTTTATGATTTCGAAAAACTTTTTCTCGCGCCATTATTTGAATATGACACTGACATCTCTGATTATGCCAAATTAACACTGATACCCTATAATTCAAAATTTTGGGAGTACAACAAAGCAATGTTACTGACCGAAGATCAAAAACGAAAAATTAATTTTATTAATGACGAAAATTACACATACGTCTCTAAAGAAGACCAATATGGCAAAAAATTCATGCTTGACGAGCAAAATCTAATTTATCAAGACACAATTCAACAACATCGCAATGGCTATTACACATTTTGGTATCCTGACAAACGTGTTTTTATTGATAAAACAATGCCAAATAATAAAACTGCAACAACAGGAGAGCTTTTAAATCTGCCTGTTTCATCACTTATTAAACTTAAAGCTCAAATTCTACTTGATATTATTGAAACGGAAGATTCACTTATATGCAGTTCTTATACAGTTTTTGAGGATATTAACTCCTGCTACCGAATGCCTATAGATTCAAATTCGCATGCATTTGTAAATATTTTCTTCGATCTATGTGAAATAGAAAGACAAAAAATGCAATCGGTTCTGGATAGCACAAAACTAACATTAAGACAAATAAAAGATTTGTACGAAAAGACAAACTATGATATAATGACACAGACAACAAACTATCTGTATGATGTAAATTATGGAAAAAGTGTTGAAAAATTGAATGTCTGGAACCAATACATTTACGAACAATTTGGACTAGACAATATTGCATTATTCAAAGACTATTACAGCAGAAGAAGAATCCGTAATGATTCAATTATTGAAAGCGGTGGAGTACCCCCATGGAGTAGGTTTGAATAGAACATTTATTACCCAAAAAATCTCTTCACCTCATCTTCAAAATCTTTTTCCACTTGTTTGCCGTCCCGGGTTTTGGCAAGTCCGGCTCTTCCGGTTTCCTTGTAGTCTATGTGCAGTCGTTCGCCAACTTCACGCATTGTCAGTACAACTTCGTCGGGAGAGATAAAAGATTTAACTCCACTCAGAGCCATCAAAGCTGCCGTAATAGCTAAAGATGAATAAATGCCGTTTCGCTTTACACATGGAACTTCAACTAAACCGGCTACAGGATCACAAATTAAACCAAGTGAGTTCTTAAGTGCTAAAGCAAATGCTTCAATCATTTGAGTATGAGTGCCTCCTTCGAGATAAACAAGTGCTGAGGCTGCCATTGCTGCTGCTGCACCAATTTCGGCCTGACAACCATAATCGGCACCTGCCGTTGAAACGTCTGTAAAAAGAATCATTCCGAAAAATCCTGCTATCATCAGCGATTCCAAAATTTTTGTTTCTGAATCTGGATGTTGCTCGCTCCATGCTGTTAAAACTCCGGGCAGAATTCCGCAACTTCCTGCAGTGGGACAGGCGATGATTACACCGCTTTTTGCATTTAATTCATTAACCGCTGTAGCATAAACAGCCGCTTTACCGTATATATTATCGAAAATACCGCCCTGCTTTAAAAATTCGTTCATCTTTTTCGAATCGCCGCCGGTAAGTTTTAGCAAAGATTTTTCACGACTTTTAACACCACTGTAAACAGAGTTTTTCATTATTTGCCAATATTCATTCATTTTAAAATAAATGGCTTCCTCCTCAACTCTTTGTAGTGCGAATTCTGTTTCGCAAATTATTTTTAAAAGGCTTTTGCCTGTTCCTGTTAGATATTGATCTAGTTCTTCAAATGTGTTAAACGGAAGAGAAGGAATTTCTGAAACACCGGCTTCATCGAAAATCTTCCTTACCAGTGGCAGTTTAGTGTCATTACTTTCTATTATTGAATCTCCGTCAAGTCTGAAATCTGTTTTGCCATTTATTGGTTTTGGGAGTTCCAAATTAAAAAACCTTATTTCTACATTCCCTGCACCAATCGAAAAACCTGTTATAAAATAATTTGAGATGTTTGTTGAAAAATGAATTTCGGCAATATTATTATTTCGTTGCGACAGATATTTTAAATCGTCTGCAGGCGTTCCTTTTGTATAACCCCAAAATTTTGCTTTTTGATTACCAAAGCTGATTCCGTTCATTTTTAGAATTTCGGGGTCTCCATTGGCTATCATATCCGGATGATCAGTGCCAAATCCACATAATCCGCCTCCAAGTGCAGAGGGAGTTTTATGTCCAACACCGGTATCGCGAAACGAACCAAGCAGCTTTACCTCTATATCAATTACAATTTCGCCACGTTCGATTACTGCCAGAATAATATTTCGTGCAATCTGACCGATACGATTTGCTCCTGCCGTATGCGAACTTGACGGACCAACCATTGCCGGCCCAACCATGTCGAAAATGCTCATGGCTTTGATAGAAGTCTGAATATATCTTTCGAAATCTTCGGTTAATGAAGTCATTTCAGATTCAGTAACTTTCTCTTTTGTGTAAATTTCAAGCTTATAATATTTATCCGCTTTTTTAAATGGATTTTTATATTGCAAAATTGATATATAATAAAATCCTGTTTTGTGTTTTTCGAGAGTTTCAAATACATTTGAAAGTAAAGTATTCATCGAAATATTTATACTTTCAATTATCAATTTATCTTTCTTCTCCGATTGAGAAATTATGTTATTAGTGATTATTTTACCTTCGTCATTTAAAAATTCATTTTCTAGTTTTTTGACTGTTGGAATATCAAACTCCTTGGATCTTTGTAACTGAAGTATGTCTTTATAAACTGCCGTTAAAACAAAATCGCTTTCCTTATTTGGGAAAATTCGTAATAAATTTATTGCCCCTGCTTTCTCTGAAATTGCCTGTAAAATATTTCGTTGGGTTTTAACTAAATCAAATCTATGTATATAAACATTTTCAATATCTCCTTTAAAATGTAAAACCTTGTCTTTATTTCCAACAACCATTATTTTATTTATCAGATGAAAATAAGATTCAAAATCTTCCTGATCCATTAAATCAAAAAAAACAGAAGGTAATAATGTTTTCAAATTATCTAAGGTATAAGTTCTCATAATATTGATAATTAAATTACAATATATAGAAAAATATTGGTCGCTTAACAACCATTATTAATATGCTCGATTAATATTTTAACCCCAATTCCAACTAATACAATACCACCAAGAATTTCAACGGGTAATCTTTTTAATTTTTTTCTGATGAAATCGCCGCTGTAAAGGCCAAAATATGAAAATAAGAATGTTACAGCAAAAATAATTAAGGAAGCTATCCAGATATTAATACCTGCAAAAGACAAACTTATTCCAACAGCTGCTGCATCTATACTGGTAGCAATCCCTAAGCCCGTTACGACAAAAAAGTTATTCATATTTATTTCGGGTTTAACCAAATCGCTTTTATGCTTAATCCCTTCAAAAATCATTTTACCTCCGATTAACAATAATAACCCAAAAGCTATCCAGTGATCATATCTCTGCAAATATTTACTAAGTTCCGTCCCTGCTGCCCATCCTGCTATTGTACATACAGCCTGAATAAACCCTAGCGTAAAAGCAAAACGCAGAAACACAAAGTTGGTTTTATTTTTACATGTTGCCGCAGCAGCCATAGAAACAGTAAGGCTATCCATTGATAAGCCTATTGCAATGAGTAAAATTAAAACTATATCCATGCGTTAATATTTAAAACAAAATTAAAAAATAAACAGATTATTAAAAATTGTTACATTTCCAATTTTAAGTTTTATTTTACCCTATACTTAAAAAATGTTTACATTTGTACATTATGCGTTTTTTAATACCCATATTAACATCCTTGTTTTTTCTGTTATACCATAATGCACATGGCAATCATAATCAAATTAGTGTATGTGATTCGGATTTCACAAAAGGATCAGAATACTACAAAACCGGAAAAATTGATTCTGCACTTTTGGTTTATAAAAACGCATTACAATGTTATCAAAAATCAAATGATTTAAAAAAAACCGGCGAAACATACAATCAAATTGCGGTTATTTATAGGGACCAGGGCGAATATGACATTGCCCTTGACTATTTTCTAAAAGCTTTGGACACACATGAGTCATCCGAAAATTCGGAAGGAATTGCACAAACTTACAACAGCATTGGAATTCTGTATATGGCCTGGAAAGATTATAATACCTCTTTGGATTATTACAATAAATCTTTGAAAATATACACTGGTTTAAAAGCTGAATTAAAAATTGCTGATGTGTTAAATAATATAGGGTTAATTCATAAATATCAGGAAGATTATGCGACTGCATTAAAATATTTTGAAGAATCTTTGTTGCTTAGACAAAAAGGAAACGATGAAAACAAAATCGCATCCTCTTTTCATAATATTGGAATAATTTACAATGCAACAGCTGATTACAAAACTGCTTTACAATATTATAATAAGGCTTATGAAATCTGGAAGAAACTGGATTATAAAAAGGATATTGCAACATCATTAAACGCAATAGGGAATGTATATCTTAATCTTGGAGACAACAAAAAGGCAGATGAGTTTTTTACTGAGGGTCTATCCATTGCTCTAGAGATAAATAACACACAAATGGTAATCTCATTATATGAGAACTTGTGTTTAAATTATTCTGAAATGGGGAATCATGAAAAATTCAGGGATTACTACTACATTTATCTTAATTACTATGACTCAGTTTATAATATTGAAAAACATCAAAATTTATTGGAGCTACAGACAAAATATGAAACCGAAAAAAATCAACAAAAAATAAAAAGTCTTAACCAGGAAATAAAAATTAAAAATCTCCAAGCTCGTAATACAAAATTGTTTCTAACATTTTTAATAATCTCCATAATCCTTATGATTGGTTTTGGATATTTATTTTACAGGAACAGAAAAACTTCTTCGGAATTACGAATAACAGACTTAAACCAAAGATTATTAAGATTACAAATGAATCCGCATTTTATATTTAACTCTTTGGGAGCAATTCAGGAATATATTTACAAAGAGGATGCGTTAAAAGCTGGAACATATCTTTCGAATTTCTCTAAGTTAATGAGGTCTATTCTTGAATTTTCGAAGCGTGATTATATTTTATTATCCGAAGAAATTGAGATGCTGGAATATTACTTTGAATTGCAAAAGCTACGTTTTAAAGACGGTTTTAAGCATATAATTGATATTGATGAAGAAACAGATCCTGATTTTGTATGTATTCCTCCAATGTTGTTACAACCATTCGTTGAAAATTCAATTGAACATGGCTTAAAAAAATCTGACCCTAATAGTGAAATAATCATTCAAATAAAATCCAAAGCGAATATTCTTGATATACAGATACATGATAACGGAATTGGTTTCGAAGAATCGTTTAATAACAAAAAACCAAAAAAAGATCATAAATCACGAGCTCTCGAAATAACAAATGAAAGACTGAAGTCTTTAAACAAAACCAAAATATCTAATTCAAGCATAGAAATATCTGAAAAATCCACCGGGGGGACAACAGTGAGTTTAAAAATTCCTTTAATGTTTAAAAATATTAACCATGATCAGAGTTGTAATAATTGATGACGAAGAATCGGCTATCAACAATGTGAGACAAATCCTTAATTTAAGCCAAATTACTGTAGAAATTGTTGGTACGGCAGGTTCTGTTGAAGCCGGACAAAAAGTTGTACAAGAAACAAAACCTGATTTGTTACTTCTTGATATAGAACTCGAAGACGGAACCGGATTTGATCTACTTGATAAGTTATCCTATATTAATTTTAAACTAATTTTTATAACCGCATCAGAAGAGCATGCTCTTAAAGCATTCAGATACAGTGCTTTAGACTATATTGTAAAACCAATAAATCCTGAAGATTTAATAAATACCATAAATAAAGTCTTTTATTCAACACGTATAGAAAATCTTGAATTACAAGTCGGTGTTTTAATGGAGAATTTAAAGGAATTACAAAAAGAGCCACAAACTCTGGTACTTAAGACGAGTGAAACGGTACATTTAATCCAAATCAACGAAATTATACGCTGCGAAGCTGAAAGAAATTATACAACATTTTATCTGACTAATGGAGATAAAATATTGGTCTCAACTACTTTAAAAGAATATGAAAAACTATTACCTGTGAATAATTTCGTCAGGGTACACAATTCTCATTTAGTAAATATTTCAAAAATACGAAAATACGAAAAACACATAAGCGGGTGTTTGATAATGACAGACAATTCAAGTGTACCTGTTTCTGCAAGAAAAAAAGAAAGCCTGATGCACTTCCTTAACAAATTATAGGATATATATAAAAACGATTATTCAATAAAACACCACACTTGCTAAAAATACTCCAACACTTATTCATTTCATTATTTTTTATAAAATAATGCAGCTATTTTTGATATAAATAGAAAGAATTTTAACTTTAAAAAACTGTGAAATGAAAACTAAAACAATTAAATTCATTACTTCTATTGCTTTACTTGCAATAAGTTTAACTTTTTCTTATAGAAGTTTTTCCCAATGTATGACCTGGGATTGGGCAACAAATTCGGACACACCTCCATATCATTGTTCTGGTATGGATTTTACTGAAGATATAGTCACTGATGCTGATAACAATATTATTGCAGTAGGTAATTTTGCTAGTGGGGAGTTGTATTTTGGCTCGACTATTCTGACCAATTCCTATGGTAGTTTAGATATATTTGTTGTTAAGTATGACAATCAGGGTAATGCGTTATGGGCTATCAGTGGCACAGGCGACCAACATGATATTGTAAATGCTGTAGCTGTTGGCACTAACGGAGATGTTTACATAGTTGGAAATTTTGCAAGTACAAGCCTGAGTTTTGGTACTACCGTTCTGAATAATACCAGTTCATCGGCTGGCAATAATGATGTGTTTGTGGCTAAACTTGATGGTGAAACAGGAAACATCATCTGGGCTTATAATGCAGACGGTGACGGTGATGATTACGCTTTGGATATATCTGTTGATGGAAACGGCAATCCTATTATAACCGGTTATTTCCAGCAAGCCGATGATCTTACTTTTGGAGCACTAACTTTGACAAAACCTTGTCATAACTGGGGTATGTACTTGTTAAAACTGAACAGTTCTGGTGCTGTGATCTGGGGACAATGTGCTCAAGAGAGTTATTGGGGTGGATGCAAAGGCTACAGGTTAACTACAGACAACCAAAATAATATTTTTGTTGTTGGAACGTATCAGTTTGAACCTATTACATTTGGCTCGACAACACTCACTTACGACATCAATCAGGGCGAGCAAATTTTTCTGACAAAGTATAATTCTGCCGGAACAGTACAATGGGCAAAAAAGTCTTCAGGTGTTAATAATTACGGAGGATTAGCTCATGTACCTGACAATATTGTTTGTGATAATTTCAACAATGTTTTTATCACGGGGTATTTTGACACTGATGCTATCGGATTCGGAACAGTAACCCTAAATTCATCTACTGCTCCTGCTGCAGATATTTTTCTTGCTAAGTATAATTCTGCCGGAACACCACTTTGGGTCAAAGGAGCGACTGCACCAACAATGAGTAATAATTACGGCAAAAGTGTGAGTGCGGATTTACAGGGAAATGTTTTCTTAACAGGACATTTTAATAGCTCTTCTATAGATTTTGGAAGCTCTATAAGTGTAACAAACGCCAGTGCAGGTACTTCTGACATATTTATTGCAAAATATGATAACAATGGAAATATCAGTTGGGCTGAAAGCTATGGCGCAAATTCAAATGAAGAAGCAAAGTCTATTTACGTAAATGATATTGGTGAACTCTATTTTTGCGGTAATTTCACATCTCCTTCAATTACATTAGATGACACAACAATAAACAATATCAGCGGACAACCCAACGATGCTGACATTTTTCTCGGAAAACTTGTGAACAGCATCAAACCCATATTTGTAACGACTGATGTTCTTTGCTATGGAGGCAGTGATGGAGAAATTAATCTGACTGTTAACGGAGGCACAAGTCCTTATAATTATAACTGGTCGAATTCGAGCGACGATGAAGATATCACAGGACTAACAATAGGCACATATTCTGTTACAATAATTGATGATAATGGTTGCGAAAAGATAGATTCAACAGAAATCTTTCAACCCGAAGAACTTGTAAGCTCTGTTGTTCAGATAACTGATGTGACATGTTTCGGAGGTAATGACGGGGCTGTTAATATTGATGTAACAGGAGGCATTCCTCCCTATGAATACGACTGGTCAAATTCAGATAATACTCAGGATATTGATAATGTAACTGCTGGCTCATATTATGTAACGATTACTGATGCTCACAACTGTACTGAGAATAACTCTGCTGTTGTCAATCAGCCCACAGACATTGAAATTTATGTCGTCCTGGTTACAAATGTTTCTTGTAACGGAGATAGTGATGGTGCAATTGATATAGAAGTAAGTGGTGGAACGTCTCCTTACACATATCTTTGGTCAACAACTGACGAAACTGAGGATATAGACAATTTGTCAGCGGATACTTATTACATTACTGTTACAGATTCTCATGCCTGTATTAAAACCGGTTCTGTAATTGTCAGCGAACCTGATGTTCTTTCTTCAACAATTTTGAGTACAGATGTGCTTTGCTTTGGAGGAAGTGATGGTTCTGTTGATTTAACACCACAAGGGGGAACGTCTCCTTATTCATTTGAGTGGTCAAATTCAGAAACAGGTCAAAATCTTTCAGGTCTTATCATTGGAACTTATGATGTTACAATTACCGATGCTAATAAT
The DNA here is from genome assembly GCA_029558535.1 of Bacteroidota bacterium. Classification (GTDB taxonomy): domain Bacteria; phylum Bacteroidota; class Bacteroidia; order Bacteroidales; family ML635J-15; genus Bact-19. Next base: position 19,011 of record JAKQEK010000378.1, read on the forward strand.
TGTCTCGCTTATAACTCTACAATGATAAATCAACCGGACGAACTTGTCATAAATATCATTTCTGCAAGTGATTTAGCCTGCTATGGAGATTCTGACGGAATCATTGATATTGAAGTAGCTGGTGGGGTTGGCGCTTATGAATATTTGTGGTCGAACGAAGAAACTTCTCAGGATATTGACAATCTGACCGGAGGGGAATATTTTGTTACAGTAACGGATTCGCATGATTGTACATTAAGTACTTCAGCAATTATAACTCAACCTGACGAAATTGTTATCACTCCTATTTTAATGACTCATGTCTCCTGTCACGGAGAAAATGAAGGAGCTCTCGATGTCGAAATTACAGGTGGAGCAGCTCCTTATGGACAGATATGGTCTAATCTGGCATCAACAACATTAATTGAAGACCTGGTTGCAGGTATTTATACAATAACTGTTACGGATGATAGTGGATGTACTGCTACGGAATCTTTCGAAATAACCCAACCCGATGAGTTAAGTTCAGAGATTTTTCCGAATGATATTCCTTGTTTTGGTGGTAGCAATGGTACAATTGATTTAACTGTTATCGGTGGTACTGAACCCTACTCATTTGAATGGTCAAATTCCGAAACAACTCAAAATCTCACAGGTCTGATAATTGGAACTTATGATGTTACAATAACAGATGATAATGGCTGCATAGCTTATAATTCTGCAAGTATCACCGAGCCTGATGAATTACTAATTTTTATCGCTCTCCATAATAATGTAAGTTGTTTTGGTGGAAGCGACGGATCTGTTGACATATTTGTTACAGGTGGTGTTACACCATATCTTTACAATTGGTCAAACGAGGCCGAAATTCAAGACATTGACAATCTTGTTGCCGGCGAATATCATATTACGGTTACAGATTCTAATAATTGTACAGCAGAAAATCATATTATCATTACAGAACCTGATGAAATTGTGATTAACACGGTCTCTATAACTGATGCAAACTGTTACGGTGACAGCAACGGATCAATTGATATTGAAGTTACAGGGGGTAGTGGTTCTTACACATATTTGTGGTCTGAAACTTCCGAAACTCAAGACATTGACAATATACCTGCCGGCACTTACATTGTTACAGTCACAGACGACAATGATTGTATTCAAACGGCAGAAATAGTTGTTGGGCAACCTGAAGTACTCTCCCATTATTTTGAAATAGACCATATTTGTTATGGCGAGACAAATGGATCTATAGATTTAACTATTTACGGAGGAACCCAGCCATATTCATATTTCTGGAATACCGGCAGCACTGACGAAGATTTATTCAATCAACCTGCCGGGGATTACTTTGTAACGATTACCGATTCTCATGGATGCATATATGTAACATTCCCTTCTATAATGGCTCCGTCAACACCGATAAGTATAAGCTATGATTCATATGACGTACTTTGCCATGGAGATAACACAGGACATATATATCTTAATGTTTCAGGAAGCGTTCCGCCGTACACATATCTTTGGTCAAATGAGGAAGAAACTCAAAATATTGATAATCTAAGTGCTGGTACATATCATGTCACTGTTACAGATGATCTTGGTTGTACTGCAACAGAAACAATAATCATTAACGAGCCACCGGTTCTGGAAATTGATTTTACATCTATAGATATCAGTTGTCATGGGGGAAGTGACGGGGGAATTGATATAAGTGTTACCGGTGGCACCACTCCATATTCATATTATTGGTCAAACGGTTCGGAATCAGAAGATCAGACAGGACTGGAAGCCTATGTATATTCGGTTTTTGTCTTTGATGATAACAACTGCAGCGAAATTGAAACCGTAGTAATTAATCAGCCTGAGCAAATGTCAGCAGAATTTGACATAACAAATACTTGTTACAATACTGATGACGGAGCAATATCAATGATTGTTTCCGGAGGGACTCCACCTTATTCATATCTGTGGTCAAATGATGATACGGAACACAATATTTTTGGACTTATCACCAATACATATTACGTAACAGTTACTGATTTCAATTCATGTGAAGCTTTCTTCTCGGCAACGTTAGAACAGGCTGATTCGGAAATCGAAATTGATCACGAAACTATTGACGTTCTTTGTCATGGCGGAAATACGGCGTCAATAGATTTGAGTGTTGCCGGTAGTGTAGCTCCTTATACATATTTATGGTCTTCAGGTAGCACAAATGAAGATATCAATAATCTTACCGCCGGCGATTATACAATTACAGTAACGGACAGTTATAACTGTACTGCAACTGAAACAATTAGCATAACCGAACCCGAAGCTTTAAACATTGAATTTACAGTTACAGACGACACTACAAATAATTGTTTGGGTGAAATATTTGCCGAAGTGACCGGAGGTATCTTACCTTACGATTATCAATGGTATGATCCTCAGATGCAGGATACCCAAACCGCCGACAGTTTATGTTCAGGACATTATATGCTTGTTGTATCAGATGCAAATGGGTGTATTGTTTCGGAAATTGCTTTTGTAAATTCAGGAAATGTTGGAATATCCAGCAATGTTTTTAATCAGGAATTGAATGTTTATCCTATTCCAAGTGATGGAATTATTAACATTGATTTAAGTGAGAGCTACAATTTGTATGATGCGGGTACAATTATAATATTAAATATAAGCGGACAGATTATTTACGAAACTAAAATTGCTGATAGAATAATAAGTACTGATTTATCAAAAATTGCAAATTCAGGTCTATATTTGATCCAGATTATTGATAAAGATGGCAATATTTCAGCCACGAAAAAGATAATCCTTAAATAACCGGTTGATTTTCATTAAACAATTTTTTTCGTTACTTCTTTTGTATAACCAAACGAAAGGAGTAATGATTTTTTTAAAAGAAATCTTTATAAAAGATTTCGAGAATGTTAATTTTTAATAATTTTCAAACTAGCAGCAACTTTGTTCTTTTCTTTTATTCGAATTATATACAATCCTGTGTCATAACAAGAAAAATCAAAAATATCCCCCGAAACAACATTTAGGGCTTTTGTAGCAGATTTACCCGAAATATCAAAAATTTCCATATCATATAAACCATTGATGTCCCTAAAATTTATAAAAAATTTATCGCAAAACGGATTAGGATAAATATTAAATTCGTTTTTGTTTGTTGATATAGAATTCTCCGAAAACTCATGTTCGGGAGCAGTCATAGTCCTTACATCAATTTTTAAAAGCAATCCGTCTGTTTTGTGATCCTGGTTAATTTGTCCGTTACCAAAGCTTTGAGTTTCGCCGGTTATAAACATATATGAATCCCATAAAACTGCATCCTGAGCACATTCCAAATATGGTCCTCCCCAAATTATTGAATCTACCAGATTTCCAAAAGAATCGTATTTCAAAACAAAAATATCTTTATCTGAGTCCCCATAACTTGAGGTTGTGCCAACCACATAAACAATACTATCACCATCGGCAACAACCGTTCTGGAGTCTTCAGTACCTGTTCCTCCCCATGTTTTTGTCCAGATAAGATTTCCATTTCGTGAGAATTTATTAAGTAATATTTGCGACCCGAAGTCAAATGTCCCCGAATAACCAACAGTATATAACATAGAATCAGTACTCATCGTTAATCCCAGAGCATCGCTGTATAATGCACCTGTCCAGCTTTCATTCCACTGATAATCTCCATTTATCCTGCTAAAACATACAAGTGCCCCGTCTCCGTCAAGAGAACCTATATTCGTTCTTTTTACACTGGCAGCAACATAAATAAAATCATTATCAATTGCAAGATGACCGTTTGCTCCATCAAAGCGTTGAAAAAATTCAAAATCCCAGGAATTTTCCCATGATGTATTTCCAGAAAGGTCACATTTTTGTATTAATATGTCCATATCCGTTTCTTCTCCCTGAGTCCATCCTGTAAGAAATATACCATCAGGCTGTACGCTTATTCCATCAATTTCCTGATAACCGAAATCAGCTTCCGTTATTATGTTTTTAGCCCAATCGAGTTGCCCGTCAACTGTATTATATTTCATTAGCAATGCATCTCCCGAAGTATTTAATCCGGTCGAATCTGTCCTTCCTGCAAGATAAATACTATTACCCGAAACTGTGGCAACAAATGCTATGTCATTAAATCCTGTGCCGTTATCCCAGGATTCACTTTGCCAAATTTCCTGTCCGTTCTGATTTATCTTAAACAAAACAATATTATAATACCAATGCGGCCACTGATCTTTTTGTTCAATTGCCCAATAAATATTTCCCTGTTCGTCTGTGTCAACTGCCCAGGCGACCTCATCAGTGTTTAATCCTCTAGTAATGTACCATAGCTGGCAATAACCTGATTTAGTGCACAATACTACTAAGATAAGCCCGATGATGATTTTCTTTTTCATATTCAAAAGTAATTAAAATATTTGATAATTATTTAGCGGCATCTAATATTCACTTTTGTCATAACTTGTTTGTGCCTTCACTATGCTCCTCTAACTTAACAAATACATACGTACGTCAAAAGCTATTATTTTAGTTTGAGAGCCCCGACTTTCAAGTCGGAGTAACTGATATTTAAGCCCTCTGGACTCAGAATTTTAAACAACTAAAAAAATTGTAAAATTATTAAGGAAAATGTAAATGATAATTATTTTTTGAATAGGATATTTTAATTAAATTTGTTTCGGTTTATTTATTTTTAAAAAATATGAGCTTTATAATAATAGATCAGGTTTTTATTGATGAAAAATTCAGTAAAACTATTTTAACAAAAACTACAGATTGTGATATTGTTCCCTCAATAGGTATGGAAATAGAAGATTCTGCATGGGAAAAACCCAAAAAGATTAAAAGAATACAGATTAATCCCGAACACAAATATTATAAATTATTTGTTGAGGATGAGTTTATAACCAAACGCGAATCAATCAAAATTACTGATATTTATAAAAAATGTGGATGGAAATTTTCAAATTCTGAAACTAAATAGAATCCTAATAAATCTTATGAAATTATGAAAAAACTAGTTTATTTAATTGCAGCATTACTGATAATTGCGATGGTGATATTCACCGGATGCGAAAAGGACAAATTAAGAAGGTCGGTAGAAGGCACACATGAGGCTACATTAGTTATGGGAACACATTCTTATCCCTGCGATATGATTATTACTTATAATGAAACAGACCTGATTTACACTATAACACTCACGGACGGACAGGTTTCAATCAGACCTGATATTGTTTTAACAGGAATCGCTAACGAGGATGTAATTGATATACAACCAAAGACAAACGGCTATCAGGGAATTTGTAATGTTTATGGCGGAACTCTGCAAGTGGTTAGTCGGAAAATTGTTCTGGAATTCGATGCTTGCGGACTGGAGTTTTCTGCAAATGAAATTTAAACATAAAGACAAAATTTACAATAAGTAGTGTGACACTAGTGCGAGTGTGAGTGTGAGAAATGAGAAAACAGAGTGGTACTATTCGCTGTCGCCCTTCGCACTCACTCTGTTTTTAGTAGCGGGGACAGGACTCGAACCTGCGACCTCCGGGTTATGAGCCCGACGAGCTACCAACTGCTCTACCCCGCAATGTGGGTGCAAAGATAATAAAATTATATGGAATTACAAATAATTTTAACTGATTTGCACTTCTTTTACAAATTTTCTCATTTTTATCAGCAAATCTGTTACTTTATCCAGTGAAGTAACATTGGCCATTCTTAAAGTCAATTTCTCATTCATTTCTTTTATTTGCATATTGTTTGGATGATTCTGGATAAAATTTATTATAGCTGCAAATTTATTTGAAGAGTAATATCCTGATTTTTGATTTAAAGGAAAATATGCAATGAAAATATTATTTTTAATTACAATCTTTTGAAAACCCAGTTCAACAGAAATCCAACGTAATTGGACAATATCAAATAACTTTTCAGTCACATCCGGTATTTCACCAAATCTATCCTCCAGATTTTCTCTGAATTTAATCAAATCGTTTGGATTTGTCATATTATCAAGTTCACGATATAGCTTAATTCGTTCCGAAGTACTCGATATATAATAATCGGGAATCATAATTTCCATATCAGTCTCTATCTGACAATCAACAGAATTAATAACTGATTCTCCGGAAATTTCGGAATCAGATTGTTTAGAAAATAATCCTTTAAATTCACTATCTTTAAGTTCTTCGATAGCTTCGTTTAGAATTTTTGTATATGTTTCAAATCCAATATCTGCAATAAATCCGGATTGTTCGCTTCCAAGGATATTGCCGGCTCCACGAATATCAAGGTCCTGTAAAGCGATATTCATTCCACTGCCGAGTTCACTGAATTCTTCAATTGCTTTTAATCTCCGTCTTGCCTCTGGAGTTAGTGTATTTAAAGGTGGTGCAAGAAGATAGCAAAAAGCTTTTTTATTACTTCGCCCTACTCGTCCCCGCAACTGATGGAGATCGCTTAATCCAAAATTATTAGCATTATTAATTATTATAGTGTTAACATTTGGAATATCCACACCGTTTTCGATAATTGAAGTACATATTAAAACATCGTGATCGCCTCTGATAAATTCAAGAATTATTTTTTCGAGTTGTTTACCTTCCATTTGACCATGAGCAACAACTGTCTTTACTTCGGGACAGAGTTTGTTTATCAGATTTTCAATTTCTGCAATATTCTGGATTCGGTTATTGATAAAAAACACCTGACCATTTCTGCCTACTTCGTAATAAATAGCTTCTTTAATTATCTCGTTGTTAAAAGAATGTAGTTCCGTAATTATCGGTTGTCTGTTAGGTGGTGGAGTGTTAATGACAGACAAATCTCTGGCTCCCATCAATGAAAACTGCAGAGTTCGCGGTATTGGTGTCGCAGTAAGAGTAAGGGTGTCAACATTGGTTTTAATTTGCTTTAACCTTTCTTTCATTGCAACACCGAATTTTTGTTCCTCATCAATAATAAGCAAGCCTAAATCTTTAAATTCGACGTTTTTATTTATAAGTTTATGAGTTCCGATTATTATATCTAATCTGCCATCTTTTAGTTTTTTTAGAGCTTCGCTAATTTCTTTTTGAGATTTAAGCCTACTTATATATGAAATACTGACGGGCATCTTTTCAAGTCTTTCAGAAAATGTCTGATAATGCTGCAATGCTAAGATAGTTGTAGGGACTAACACAGCAACTTGTTTGCTATCATTTACAGCTTTAAAAGCTGCTCTGATTGCCAGTTCGGTTTTTCCGAAGCCAACATCTCCACAAACCAATCTATCCATGGGGATATCCGACTCCATATCAGATTTTATCAATTCGTTTGTTTTACTTTGGTCGGGAGTATCTTCGTACATAAAAGATGATTCAAGTTCATGCTGCAAATAAGAATCCTGAGAAAAGGAAAATCCTTTTTGTTCCCGTCTTTTTGCATAAAGAATAATTAAATCACGGGCAATGTCCTGAATATTTTTTCTTGTTTTTTCCTTTAATCTTTTCCAAAAACCTGAACCCAAACGATGAATTTTAGGAGTTTCCCCGTCTTTATCACGATATTTTGTTATCCTGTGAAGGGAATGAATATTTACATAAAGAATGTCATTGTTATCGTATAATATGCTTACAACTTCCTGTATTCTTCCGTTATTGTTGATTTTTTGCAAGCCTCCGAATTTGCCAATTCCGTTGTCAACATGAACAACATAATCGCCCGGACGTAATGCGGTAAGATCCTGAATACTAAGGGATTCACCATGCGAGATTTTTTTTGTCTGAAATCTGTGATATCTGTCAAAAATCTGATGGTCTGTGTAAACACAGGTACGACTTTCGTGATCAATAAAACCTCCATTAATTGTTTTTGAAACCGCATGAAAACTTACATTCTGCGAGGTGTCGGCAAAAATATCTCTTAACCTTAATAACTGTTTCTCGTTATTGCTTAATATAAAACTTTGATAATAGTTTTCTTCGTTGCTTTTAAGATTTTCGGCCAGAAGATCAAATTGCTTGTTAAATGCAGGCTGAGGCTCAATATTAAATTTAAATTCAACTGTAGAACCCAAAACAGAACGAGGGGCAATTTCAACAAGTTGAAAGTTTTCCAAACATTCTGAAAATTCCTCTGCTTTTAACAGATTTTTTGACGGCTCAACAACACAAATATCGTCATCATCGTCTATTTTAGATATATCTATTTCTGAAAATCTTGTTTCTGCAGCTTTATAGGTACTTTCAATTTTATCTAATATTAATTCGGGTTGATCCAGCCAGAATTTACAGTTTTTGTTTATAAATTCGAAAAATGACACCTTTTCTTCCTGCCCAAGATGCTCGTGTATATTTGGAATAATCTGAATTTTTTTAAGCTTTTCGGTCGACAATTGAGTCTCGGGATCGAAAGTTCTGATACTTTCAATTTCATCACCAAAGAAATCTATTCTGTATGGGAGTTCGTTACTGAACGAAAAGACATCAATTATGCTTCCCCGGATAGAAAAAGAACCCGGTTCATAAACGAAGTCATCGCGGCGGAATTGATATTCATTTAATACTTCAATCACAAAATCCATTGAGAGTTTTTCTCCAACATTAATCTCCAGACTGTTTTTGACAAATTCGCGTGTTTTAATCACTTTTTCTATCACAGCACCCGGGTAAGTAACAACAATGTATGGTTTTTTACCCGAACTCAGTTTGCCCAGGACTTCTGTTTTTAGAACTATATTTGTTTTGTCTGTCTTTAAATATTCTACCGATCTTTTATAAGCACTCGGGAAAAACAAAATATACTCACCACCGGTAATGTTTACAATATCGTCATAAAAATACGATGCCGTTTCCTTGTCCGGTAAAATTATGCAGGTTAGCATTTTTTCACGATTAAACAAAGATGAAATCAGAAAAGCTTTCGAAGATCCTGACAGACCATGCAAAATAATATTTTGCTTTTCTTCTTTCTGTTTCAGCAAACTGAAAATATCATCTGCAGTAGCGCTATGTCCAAATATTTTATTGACAATATCTTTCACGAGGCAAAACTACAAAAACAAAAGAACAAATGAGTTTTTAGAAAAATCTTTTTTTACGTAAAATCGTCTTCAAGATCAGAGTGAGAATCAGTGTGAGAGCGAGTGCCTTAAAGGGGACTGAGGAATCAGCCCTCAGGATGATTGTCTCGAAGCCCCCGATTCAAAAAACCTGCAGTAAAGTCAACACTTTTTATAATAGTTAATATATTGTTGATTTTATTAAGAATTTTCCTTTGTGAAATGCTAAAATCAGTTATATATTGTCAGCCTTGAACATTTTTTTATTTTAAATATTAATTGATTGATTATGAGAGCGTTATTTAGGGGATTGGTGTTAGTATTTTTATCGTTTTTGACAATTTGTGCTTTTGGGAGTGAGTTTTCGGAAAAACTTAAAAATCTTGAAAACGTAGTGTCTGTTGAGGAATTAAAGTCTTCTGATTTCTTTTCTGAGAAATATCTTGTAATTTTTGAACAACCTCTTGACATTTCAGTTCCGGAAGCAGGGACATTCAAACAACGTGTTTTTGTTTGTCATAAAAATTACAAAGCTCCGGTAGTATTTGTTACCGAAGGATATGCTGCCGACTATGCCGAATCGGCTAATTACATAAATGAATTAACAGATATTTTACAAGCCAACCAGATTGTGATTGAACATAGATTCTTTTCAGGTTCCGCACCAGATCCTCTCGAATGGGACTATCTGACAACAAAAACCGCTGCTGACGATCAACATGCAATCAGAATGGCTTTTAAGGATATATACAAAGGTAAATGGGTAAGCACCGGAATTAGCAAAGGAGGACAAACTTGTTTACTTTATCAAATGTATTATCCAAGAGATGTAAATGCAACAGTTGCCTATGTCGCACCAATAGCAAGGGCTGTTGAAGATGGCCGCCATGAACCTTTTATCAATAATATCGGCACAAAAAAAGACCGTAAAAAAATACTAGCTTTCCAAAAGGAATTTTTAAAACGCAAACCTACTATTATGCCATTAATGGAAAACTATGTAAAGGCAGCCAAACTAACTTTCAGAATTCCTCTCGAAGAAATATATGATTACTGTGTTTTAGAGTACTCTTTTGCATTTTGGCAATGGATTGGAAATACCGAAAAAATCCCGTCAAAAAAAGAAACAGATGCAAAGTTGTTGCAGCACATGTTAGTGGTTTCAAGTCCTGAGTATTTTTCAATAGAAGGCTCTAAATCAACACTGCCGTTTTTCTATCAGGCTGCCCGAGAATTGGGATATTACGGATATGAAACAGAAAGTTTAGCTAAATATCTTACCATTAGTTCAGCAGAAGGATACTTTAACCGAATATTTTTACCAAAAGAATTACAGGGCGATTTTTACAGCCAAACTTCTCAGGATTTGGAGAATTTTTTAAAGACAAAAGCCAAAAACACAATACTAATTTATGGTGAATTTGATCCATGGACTGCGGCTGCTCCAGAAGTGAGTGAAAACACTAATATTATTAAAATAGTAAATCCACGAGGAACGCACTCCTCTAGAATAAAATCCTTACCTCAATCCCAGCATGAGTCTGTTATTAATACTCTAAATGGCTGGTTAAAATAAAAATGTTGTAAATTCGTTTATAGCTAAATAAGATCCAGAAACTCCTCATTTCGTATGATTCTTATATTTCGTTTATAATTGTACTCATTTATTTTAAAATTATACAATTTTAGTACATTTGCACTTTCAATAATATTATAGATATATGTACAGAACTCATAATTGCGGAGAACTACGTAAAGAACACATCGGAGAGAAAGTTACTTTATGTGGATGGGTACAACTCAAACGAGATAAAGGTGGCATGATATGGCTAGATTTACGCGATAGATACGGAATAACTCAACTTGCTGCCGAAGAGACAAATACAGATAGGGGAATTATCAGTAAAATTGATAAAACCGGAAGAGAATTTGTTATTAAAGTCAGCGGAGAGGTCATTGAAAGATTCAGCAAAAACGATAAAATACCAACCGGTGACATAGAAATAAAGATTGAATCGCTCGAAATTTTGAGCGAGTCCGAAATACCGCCATTTACAATTATTGACAACACAGACGGAGGAGATGAGTTACGAATGAAATACCGCTATCTTGACATCCGGCGTACTCCGGTTAAAAATGCACTATTGCTACGGCATCGCATGGCTCAGGAAGTGAGGAAATATTTAGACTCTCAGAGTTTTATTGAAATTGAAACACCATATCTTATTAAATCAACACCCGAAGGAGCCCGCGATTTTGTTGTACCTTCAAGAATGAACCCCGGCGAGTTTTATGCCTTACCGCAATCACCACAAACATTTAAGCAATTACTAATGATTGCAGGTATGGACAGGTATTTTCAAATTGTAAAATGTTTCCGTGACGAAGATTTACGAGCCGACCGCCAGCCGGAATTTACACAAATTGACTGCGAAATGTCTTTTGTAGAACAAAATGACATCCTTAAAATATTCGAAGGTCTGACAAAATATTTGTTTAAGTCTGTAAAAGATATTGATATCAATTACTATTTTCCTCGCATGACTTATAGCGAAGCAATGGAAAAATATGGTAATGATAAACCCGATATCCGTTTCGGAATGACAATTACCAACATAACAGAAAATGTGCAGGGAAAAGAATTTGTGGTTTTTGATTCTGCTGAATATATCGGGGGCATTTGTCTTGGCAATGGCAGCGAATATACCCGAAAACAAATTGATGATTTGACAGAATTTGTAAAAATTCCACAAATCGGTGCAAAAGGTCTGGTTTACTGCAAATACAATACTGACGGAAGTTTTAAATCTTCGGTTGACAAATTTTATACTGCAGATGACTGGAAAACAATTGCTGCTAAAATGGGAGCTACTCAAGGAGATTTAATTCTTATTCTTGCCGGTGAAAAAGAAAGAACTTTACACGGTTTGAGCGAGTTAAGATTAAAACTTGGCAACGAACTTGGACTTCGCCCACGCGATACTTATGCTCCACTGTGGGTAATTGAGTTTCCTTTGCTCGAATGGGACAAAGAATCTTCGAGATATCATGCAAAACATCATCCGTTTACATCACCATTTGATGAAGACATACCACTGTTTGACTCCGATCCTGCAAAAATTCGCGCTAAAGCTTATGATTTAGTAATAAATGGTATTGAAATTGGTGGTGGCTCAATCAGAATTTTTAACAGAAGTCTTCAGGAAAAAATGTTTAAAAACCTTGGCTTTAGCAAAGAAGATGCTGAAGCACAATTCGGATTTTTGATGAATGCTTTCAAATTCGGAGCTCCACCTCATGGCGGTATTGCCTTAGGATTTGACAGACTTTGTGCTTTATTTGGAGGTTCAGATTCCATTCGCGATTATATTGCATTCCCAAAAAACAATTCGGGAAGAGACGTTATGATTGATAGCCCTTCTACTATTTCGCAGGCTCAATTAAACGAACTTGGGATAATTTTAGGAGAAGTGAAATAGTTTGACACCTGAAATTCATTTTGTAATTTATTAAGACGCGATAAACAATTTTTTGTAATTTTGGCAAAAACTCTAGAAAATGAGTAAAGCTAAGAATAAACCAAAACCAAAACAGACTGTAGCGACAGAACAAAAACCAATTCCAACAAAAAAAGGTCTTAGTTTTGACTGGAAAATATTTCTTGTTTTAGGCATTTTTGCTTTTATCTTATATGGAAACACTCTTAACCATGATTATGCCCTAGATGATGCCATAGTAATTACCAATAATCAGTTTACTCAAAAAGGCATTGACGGAATACCTGATATTTTTAAGTATGACACTTTTGTAGGATTTTGGCTGACCAGTTACAAAGATAGAACAGCAGAACAAATTCAGGAAGAAAAGAAACTTGTTGCCGGAGGACGTTATCGCCCTCTTTCGCTTGCAACATTTGCACTCGAAATCGAATATTTTGGTAAAAATATTAAAGATGCAAATGGCCAGATTGTTTATAAGGGAAACCCTTTTGTAAGTCATTTGATAAATATTTTATTATATCTTCTTACCACAATAATTTTATTTCTGGTTTTAAAAAGGTTGTTTCCTATTGATGACAACAAAAAGTGGTATTTAAGTTTACCTTTTATTGTTTCTATTTTGTTCTTAGCACACCCTATACACACAGAGGCTGTAGCAAATATTAAAGGAAGAGACGAAATAATGACTTTGATGGGTTCTTTATCTGCGCTATTGTTTATGCTAAAATATCTTGATACAAAAAAAATGTATTTTTTTATTTTGTCTTCTCTGTCATTATTCCTGGGTTTGTTGTCCAAAGAAAATGCCATTACTTTTCTTGCCATAATTCCAATTACTGTACATTATTTCACAAAACATAGTTTAATTAAGAATTGGAAAGCTTTTTCATTGCTGATATCGGTTGCAAGTATTTTTCTAATAATCAGAGGGCGTATTCTTGGCTTTGGCGGACACGAGGAAGTAGCTCAGGAAATTATGAATAATCCGTTTTTACTTGCCAGCGGAGCAGAGAAAATGGCAACGATATTTTTTACTTTATGGATTTATATTAAGCTTTTAATCTTCCCTCATCCGCTTACTTATGATTATTATCCGCATCAAATCGAAATAATAAACTGGACTAATCCGGGGGCATTTTTGCCACTGCTTCTTTATCTGGCTATTGGTGGTTATGCTTTATACGGTTTGATAAAAAAGAAGGATGTTTTCTCATTTTCTATTTGGATGTATTTGATTCCTTTGTCTGTAGTCTCAAATATATTTTTCCCGGTAGGAACATTTATGAATGAACGTTTTGTCTTTATTTCTTCTATCGGATTTTGTTTAATATTAGGTTATTTAATTTATAAATATATCCCTAAACTGATTAAAAATGTCCAGTCTTCTGAATATGTGATGTTGTTGATTTTAGTAGTTATAATAGGATTGTATTCATTTAAAACCATAAATCGCAACAAAGCATGGGAAAACGATTTGACTTTATTTACAACAGATGTTCAGGTCAGTTCAAATTCGGCAAAAAGTAATTGTTCGGCAGGAGGTAAAATTATCGAAGAAGCTCAAAAACCTGAAAATAAGAACAATAAAGCCGTTCATGATGAAATGTGTTTGAAAGCAATCTCATACCTTGAAAGAGCTGTAGAAATTTACCCCGAATATGTTGATGCATTAAATTTACTTGGTAATGCATATTATGAATACAATTTTGATGTTGCCAAATCATTACATTATTATTCAAAAGTGTTAAAATTAAAGAAATTTCATTCTGTGTCGTATGCCAATGCGAGAATAGTAATGATGAATACTGTAGGATTGATGAGTACAGGAGCAACGCAAAACACTGCAGAAGATGTTATCAGAGGTAGTTTGGAAATTATTGCGGTTCAGCCCGAATTTGGAGAGGCATATCATTTAATAGGAACCATGTATGGCAAATATCTTAACGATTTAGATTCTGCATGGTATTATTTCGAAAAAGCAAATTCCTGCAACTTTGATAAGAATGCATCTTTTTATAAAGATCTCGGAGTGGTTTGTGGTATGACAGGAAGATTTGCAGATGCTCTGAAATATTTTCTCAAAGCAATAGAACTTGATCCTAACGATCCGCAGACATTTTATAATGCAGGGGTAACGTATCAACAATTGGGAGACAATAAAAATGCTGCTGCATATATTGCAAAATCAAACGAAATGACAAACAAACAGTAGTAATAATGATAAACGGAAAAAAACTAATAGTGGTCTTACCGGCATATAACGCAGGACAAACTCTCGAAAAGACTTATTCGGAAATTCCGTTCGAAATTACTGATGATGTAATTCTTGTTGATGACAAAAGTACAGACGATACTGTTGAAAAAGCAAAAAAGTTAGGAATAAAACACATTATAGTACATGACAATAATAAAGGATACGGAGGTAATCAAAAAACCTGTTATAATAATGCTTTGCAACTTGGGGCTGACATAGTGATAATGCTGCATCCTGACTATCAATACACGCCAAAACTAATTCAGTCAATGGCTTATTTAATTGCAAATGATGTTTATCCTGTGGTTTTGGGTTCAAGAATATTAGGCAGAGGTGCACTTAAAGGTGGAATGCCTTTTTATAAATATGTTTTTAACAGATTTTTGACATTGATACAAAATATTCTCATACATCAAAAACTGTCAGAATATCATACAGGTTATAGAGCATTTTCGGCAAATGTGCTTAAATCTATAAATTACAACTCAAATTCTGATAATTTTGTTTTTGATAATCAGATGTTAGCACAAATATTTTATGCGGGTTATGAAATAGCCGAAATTACATGTCCAACAAAGTATTTTAATGAGGCATCATCAATAAATTTAAGTAATAGCATAAAATATGGTATGGGTGTTGTCAAAACATCGTTGTTATATTTCTTTAATAAAATAGGGCTTGCAAAATCTAAAATTTTCAGGTCCCCGGAAATCAATACAGATGCAAACTCTTGAAAAAATACTTGATATAAAATATCCTGTTATTTTAGCTCCAATGTTTCTGGTAACAACACCCGAAATGATAAAAATAGCTTTGGATAATGGAATTTCGGGAGCAATTCCGGCTATGAATTTCAGAAAAGACGGTGAATTGGCAAAAACTATAAATGAAATTAAACAATATTCGTCAAAGGCTTTTGGAATAAATCTTATCACAAATAAGTCGAATAGAAGATATAAGCAACAATTAAAAGAAATTCTTGATTCTGCACCTGCTTATGTAATTTCTTCACTGGGAAATCCAAAAGAACTGATAACAGAAGCTCACAAGGTAGGTATAAAAGTTTTTTGCGATGTTGTTGATCTTAAATATGCAAAGAAAACCGAGGATTTGGGAGCAGATGCTCTTATTGGCGTAAACTCTTCAGCCGGTGGACATTGTGGCATTTATCCCCCCGAGGAACTTATTGAAATATTGACACAAAATTGTAAAATCCCGGTTATTAATGCCGGAGGAGTAACTTCAAATAAGGACTTAAAGCAACTAATGTCTATCGGTGCGGCAGGAGCATCTGTAGGAACGGTTTTTATTGCATCAGTAGAAAGTCCGGTTTCTGCAGAATACAAGGAAGCTCTTGTTCGTTACGGTAAAGATGATATTGTACTTACAAAAAAACTTTCGGGAGCAAATACAACTGTAATAAATACGGATTATGTTAAAAAAATTGGCACTAAACCAAGTTTTCTGGAATTACTAATTAATAAAAATACTTTCCTTAAAAAATCTGCTAAGTCAATAATCACAAAAACAGGTATGAATAAACTTGAGAACGCTGCATTTAAAGCCACTTACAAAACTTTTTGGTGTGCAGGGATTTCAATAGAAAACATACATAAAATAAAGCCTCTCGCCGAAATTATAAAGGAAATAACAGTTGGAAATCAATAAAAAAATAATTTTTTATAAAAAAACAAGTTGTTATTAAAATATAGTCTATATTTGCGTCATCAAATTATTAATAAATTATTATGAACACAGGAAAAGTAAAATTTTTTAACGAAACCAAAGGTTTTGGTTTTATTAAAGACGACGCAACAGATCAGGAGTATTTTGTACATGCATCAGGTCTTGTTGACAAAGTAAAAGAAAATGATGAAGTAACTTTCGACCTTCAGGAAGGTAGAAAAGGTTTAAATGCAGTAAATGTTAAAAAAGCTTAATATAAAATTGCATAACATCAGAAAAGCCTTGCTTCAGCAGGGCTTTTTTATTTTAAATATTTAGATAATATTTCTTAATTTTGTCCAAACTAAATTTAAGTACCATGATACAATTTATTGGGAATGAAAATCAAATCAGCGACAGTTTCACACATCTTTACGATTGTGATAATGATATTGAGTTGGCAAATTCATTAAGCAAAGTTATGGTAAGCAGCGGTTATACGCTTGTTGAAGGAACCATTCAAAGAGGAGTTTATGAAAAAGGTAACAGAACTATGAGAATATTGTTTGGAGCATTTTGTAAATATTTTAAGTTCAACATAAGTGTTGAAAATAAAAGAATAAATCTAAGTTCTGCAAGTTCGGGCTTTTCAGGTGGAGTTATTGGTATAACACAAGTTCGTAAAGAAGTTAATGCATTATCAGAAAAACTAAAAACATTAAACTAAAGATAAGTTTAAAATTGTAGAATCCATTGTAATTTAAAACAATTATTGTGACATTTTCAGAATTAAGAATTTCGACACCATTGCTAAACGCATTGGAAGATTTAGAATTTGTTTATCCTACTGCAATACAGCAAAAGTGTTTTAGGAGAATAACATCGGGAAATGACGTTGTTGGAATAGCTCAAACAGGTACAGGAAAAACTTTTGCATATCTTCTCCCAATACTAAATCAACTCGAATTTTCGGATCAAAAACATCCACGAGTAATTATAATAGTTCCTACACGTGAGTTGGTTGTTCAGGTACAAAAAGAAGTTGAAAAGCTCTGTAAATATAAAACCGTAAGAATTAAAGCAGTTTACGGAGGTGCGAATATCAATACACAGAAAGAATATATTTATCAGGGTGGCTCAGACATACTTATTGGTACTCCGGGAAGAATCTACGACATCGCACTAAGTGGAATATTAAGATTCAGTAATATAAAAAAGCTGGTAATTGATGAGGTTGATGAGATGTTAAACCTTGGTTTCAGACCTCAAATAGAACAAATAATTGCAATGTTACCGGCAAAACGACAAAATCTTATGTTCTCTTCTACACTTAGCGATGATGTTGAACTATTTATTTCAAAGTTTTTTTATGAGCCCGAAATAATACAGGTTGATAATCCAAGCACCCCTGTTGAGAAAATAGTTCAGAAGGTTTATTTTGTACCGAATTTTAACACAAAAGTCAACTTTTTAAAAAATCTATTAGAGAATGCCGAAGAATTTGTCAAAAACATAGTATTTGTTGCAAACAAAAAACAAGCAGATGTAGTATTTGAAAAACTTTCAGAAGGTCAGAAAACTAATATAGGAGTAATACATTCAAACAAATCTCAGAACTTTAGATTTAATGCAATTAAATCTTTCGAAAAATCTAAAATCAGTACACTTGTAGCGACTGATGTAGTGGCCAGAGGTCTTGATTTCAATGACATCTCTCATGTAATTAGCTTTTCGCCGCCAGAAAATGCGGCGGATTATATACATCGTATCGGTAGAACAGGTCGAGCCGAAAAAGATGGCAATGCTATTATGTTCGTAAGTCCTTATGAAGAAAACGATTATATGGAGGTTAAAAAAATTGCAGGGAAAAACATTTCAGAAGAAGAAATCCCTGCAACAATTCCGATTTCCAAAATATTGGTTGAAGAAGAAAAACCTGCAATTAATCAAAAAATAATTGTAAAAAATTCAGCTTTAAAAAATTCAGGCGGAGCATATCACAATAAAAGTGAAAAAAGATTGAAAGAGAACTCCGGAGGATTAAAAAGGAAACGCAAAGCTAAAATTCAAAAGAGAAGTGGTAAGAAATAAATTAGACAGTCATTATTTCTTTTTCCTTTGCAACAACAACCAGATCAACTTTCTTAATATAATCTTCATGTGTTTTATGAACATCCTGTTCGGCATCCTTTGCTACATCCTCTGAAAGGCCATCTTTCTTAAGTTTTTTTATTTCTTCAATTGCATCGCGACGCTGATTACGAATAGCGACTTTCGCATTTTCGCCAAATGCTTTAACCTGTTTTGCTAGCTGAACACGTCTTTCTTCAGTTAGTGGAGGAACCATTATTCTAATCACTTCTCCGTTATTAGCAGGATTAAAACCCAAATTTGCTGCAAGAATAGCCTTTTCTATTGCCTGAATTACAGATTTGTCCCAAGGTTGAATAAAAATTGTTCTGGCATCGGGAGTTGTTACATTTGCCACCTGTGAAAGCGGGGCAACTGTACCGTAATACTCCAACTTAACCGAATCGAGCATTGATGGACTCGCTTTTCCTGCTCTAATTTTTGACAAATCCTTTTCCAGATGCTCAATTGCTGCCTCCATTCCTTCTTTTGCAGCATCCATGTATAGTTCAAGTTCTTCCATGTCACGCAGGTTTATTTCTTGTTAGTAATTATCGTTCCTGTTATTTCGTTTTTAACTATTTTTTCAAGATTTCCGGGAGTGTCCATATCGAACACAATTACCGGCATATTGTTTTCTTTGCACAAAGTAAATGATGTCAAATCCATTACTTTTAAATTTCTTTCATAAACTTCATCAAAAGTAATACCGTCAAATTTAACAGCTTTGGGGTCTTTTTCGGGATCTGCAGAATAAACACCGTCCACTCTTGTCCCTTTAAGAAAAACATCTGCTTCGATTTCGACAGCTCTTAAAGCCGATGCCGTATCAGTTGAGAAATAAGGATTCCCTGTACCTCCCGAAAAAATGCAAACATAGTTGTCTTTAAGTGCTTCCATTACTTTGGGCTTGGCAAATCTCTCACCAACAGACTCGATGTTTACTGCCGTGTAAACTTTTGTCTTAACACCCAGTGCCTCAAGAGCATTTTGTAAGGCCAAAGAATTAATAACTGTTGCAAGCATTCCCATTTGATCACCCTTAACCCTGTCAAAGCCTTTATTCTCTCCCGAGAGTCCTCTAAAAATATTGCCCCCGCCAATTACAATACCTATTTCAATTTTAAGCGACACGATATTTTTAATTTGTCCTGCATATTCAAGCAATTTGCCTTCACTAATGCCTTGTTTTGTTTCTCCTGCAAGAGATTCTCCACTTAATTTCAGTAAAATTCTTTTAAATTTCATTCTTTTGAATTTACGGCAACAAAAATAAACAAAAATCTGTTAAATAAATTAGTATTAAATAAACAAAATATCAAACTAAGATTATAATTTTGCACAAACTTTAAAAATGTCAATTTTAGTTTATTCATCAACGGACGACGAAAGACTGAAAATTCTTCAGGCTCTTATGGAATTTTGTGAAATTTCTGAATCGGAAGAAGCTGTTTTTACAGAAGAACAAATGCTTAAAATAGATAAGTATTTTAATATTTTTGATAAATTAAAAACCTACCAGAATTTTATTGAAGAAGAGAAACAAAAACAAAATAAAGAGTTTAAAGAATTGTTCGAAAAAGCCAGAATATTCGTTAAGCACTATTATATGTCAATGTTAATGGCAATTGAAAGGGGAGAATTGCCGGCTTCTGCAGCTAATTACTATGGTCTTATATATCCATTTGAAATTCCGGAGATGATTGATGGCGAAGAATTACTCGCAGTTTCTGAAAAATTATTTGAATCGGATTCAATGCGCGTCGGTTCGGGTGGTAAATATTTTGCAAATCCCTCAATCGGTGCAGTAAAAGTGTGGGTAGAGAAGTTCAAAGAAGTTTGGGAACAGAAAACCAATAAATTTAATGTAAAAAAGGGAGAAGTAGAAAATATTGATAATATCAGAAAAGATGCAGATAGATTTATTGCTGAATTACATAACTATTTTGATAAGAAATTTGCCGAATATAAATTTGAAAAACAAATACAATTATTCGAAGAACTGGGAATGAAAGTAGAGCCCGGTCAAAACATTTTTGAAGATAACGGCGAGCCTATTGATTTGTTTTTAACTGATGAAGATAAGGAAAAGAATGCTCCTGACAAAAAAACCAATAGTGGATCGAATGGAATCAATCAACTTAGATTTGATTTGTTTTTTTGATTTTTGTGATTTTATCCGTTACTTAACCGTTAATAAACGGGAATCAAATGTATAATTTTGAATATCAGCCAAATAATATAAATTTCTTTTATATATAAGTGTTGATTATGTTTCTGTTTTGGGTTTATAATAACTTGTATAAAATTAATCACAAATTCATTTTGAAAATAGTACCAATAAAAATAAAAAAAGGAAGTTTTTAACCTTATTAAGGTACTGCGTATATTTGTTGGACATCAAATCATGAAACAATAAAAATTTGTACAACAAGATAAAAACAACGATTAATTTGAGCTTATTTGTAATATTTAGGTATAAAAACAAACTATTTATCCGAATATACTTGTAAGACAATATATCCCTAAGTATTCAACTATTAACCGATATAACAACCATGATATCGGTCAAATACACTTTAAAATCAGTTGAAGACCTAGAAAAGATTTAAATTATTATTTTCTTATAAATATATTTAATAGTTTTGTTAAGAATAGTTGCATTTGCTTGTTGAATTTACGAGATCGAATTTCAGAGCAAACTTTTTTTGAATATGATTAATATGTTATTGAATTATAAACTAATAATCTGAACTATGAAAACAAATAGCTTTTTGATTTTTATTATGTGCATTATTTCATTTAGCTTGATGGGACAAACCAATAAAAGCAACTTCCACTTTAAGGGACAGACCAATGAGCTACAAAATGAACACAGAACTCCATTAAATCATGAAATACGACTTCTTGAAACCGAAAATCATATACGTAATGCAGAAAAAATTGTATCACAACCGAGGATACACCAAACAAAATCTATCCTAACAGTAAAACCACGGCTCGATTCTGTCATTTGGGAATACTACTACGATGTATCGGGGCAATTTGTTAATTCAGAAAAAGAAACATACACCTACGATGCCAATGGAAATGTAACTCAGTATATTTATTATACAACAAATGAAATTACAAGCCAATGGCAACCTTCTGAGAAAGAAGAATCCACATACGATGCAAACGGGAATATGACCCTGTATATTGATTATGATTGGAAAGAAACAACAAGCCAATGGCAACCTTCTGATAAAGATGAATACACCTACGATGCAAATGGGAATAACACCCTGTATATTGATTATGATTGGAACGAAACCACAAGCCAATGGCAGCCTTCTTATAAATATGAGTACACCTACGATGCCAATGGAAATAATACACTGTATATTTATTATGAATGGAACGAAACCTCAAGCCAATGGCTACTTAATTATAAAGTAGAATACACCTACGATGCCAATGGAAATAATACACTGTATATTTGTTATGAATGGAACGAAACCACAAGCCAATGGCAGCCTTTTAGCAAAAGAGAATACACCTACGATGCCAATGGAAATAATACACTGTATATTTGTTATGAATGGAACGAAACCACGAGCCAATGGCAGCCTAATTATAAATATGAATACACCTACGATGTCAATGGGAATATCACCCTGTATATTTATTATTCTTGGAACGAAACCACAAGCCAATGGCAGCCTTATTATAAATATGAATACACCTACGATGTCAATGGGAATAATACCCTGGATATTGGTTATAGTTGGAGCGAAACCTCAAGCCAATGGCTACCTTATCATAAAAGTGAATACACCTACGATGCCAATGGGAATAACACCCTGTATATTTATTATAATTGGAGCGAAACCTCAAGCCAATGGCTACCTTATTATAAAGGAGAATACACTTTCGATAATTCATTTTCATATGACGATTTAATCTTGCCCCCTGACTGGGATGAAGAATATTTGTTTAATCATATGTTATTAACAGCAATAAGTTATGATTGGGATGTTAATACTAGCAGTTTTATTAATGATTCAAGAATTACATTGTACTATTCTGAACAAAACACAAGTGTTGCTATTATTACTGAACCAGGAATCAAAATTTATCCAAACCCGGCAACAGAAACCCTATATATTGTTTCATCAACCAAAATAAATTCGATAAGCATATACGATATTTCAGGAAAACTAATACTTACTCAAGAGGGGATTGACAAAACTTGTGAAATTGCTTTACTGGACATTAAATCAGGTATTTATCTTATTGAAATATCTAGCGATAATAAAACTGTTATTCAAAAGCTTGTAAAAGAATAATATAACTTGGTTTGCTCTGGAAGATCGTATTTTAGAGCACACCATTTTTTGAAAATGATTATTAGAAAAATAGGACTTTCTTGATACTGTACAAAAAAGTGTGTATAGCTCAAAAATAATAATTTCAAATTATCCAACTGTCCAATTCGAAATCGAATCAATAGAAACTTAACACCTCTGACAATTATTCAGATTTTAATTATCAATAGGATAATTTAATAAGATTAATGTTAATTGATTTCTTCTTATTTTGTTGTGTGTTTTGATTATAGCAGTTTAATTCATTATCCGTTACTTAACCGTTAATAAACGGCTATTACTTTTATTCTCTGGCTATAAATCCTCATCATACAATCTGATTTAGAATTATCTTTAACAAAAAATTAAGCATTAATACAACTTAAAGAACAAAACATTGTATTATCTTTTTAATTTTGTTGCAAATTTAAATAATAATAAATTATGAGAAAACTAACATTTTTATTACTGGGCATTCTGATAAGTGTTTCAGCAATTTTTGCTCAAGGTCTTGAGCTAACCGACAAGTTACCAACTGACCCAAAAGTATTGACAGGAACTCTTGACAATGGAATGAAGTATTATATCAGGGCAAATGCAACCCCTGAAAAACGTGCCGAATTTACACTTGTTGTCAATGCAGGGTCTGTTTTAGAAGACGATGACCAACAAGGATTAGCCCACTTTAATGAGCACATGGCATTTAACGGAACAAAGAACTTCCCAAAACATGAACTGATAAACTATCTGGAATCTTTAGGAATGAAATTCGGACCGGAAGTAAATGCATATACCTCATTTGACGAAACAGTTTATGGAATTAAAGTTCCAACTGACAACCCCGAATTTGTTGACAAAGGTTTATTAGTATTGTTTGATTGGGCATCTCAAGTTTCATTGGAAACAGATGAAATTAATGCAGAAAGAGGAATTATCCACGAAGAATGGAGAATGGGACAAGGTGCTATGGACCGTATGCAACGTAAATTTTTAGCTGTTATATTTCATAAGTCAATATATGCCGAAAGACTTCCTATTGGCTTAATGGATGTAGTTGATAACTGCGACCCTGAAGCTTTAAGACGTTTTTACAAAGATTGGTATCGCCCGGACCTTATGGCGGTAGTTGTAGTTGGTGACTTTGATGCAAAAGAAATGGAACAGAAAGTTATTGAACTTTTCAGTAAAATTGAAAAACACCCTGCTCCTCGTGAAAGATTTTATGCAGATATCCCAGACCATGACGAAACCCTAGTTTGCGTTGCTTCAGATCCCGAATCTCCAATAAGCATGGTTCAAATGTTTTACAAGCACCCTCTTAAACCTAAAAATACAGTAGCTGATTATAGAGAAGATATCGTTGGGATGCTGGTTAGCTCAATGATTTCGAACAGATTAGCAGAACTTACATTACTGGAAAATCCGCCTTTTGCACAGGGATATGCAGGATATTCAGAATTTATTGGCCCAAAATCTATGTTTATTAGCCTAGGCGTTGTTCAAAATAACGATATAAAAGCTACCATTGACGCATTGGTTGCAGAAAATCAAAGAATGAAACAACATGGATTTACAGAAACCGAACTCGAAAGAGAAAAAGCAAGTTTGCTGAAGGATATTGAAAAAATGTACAACGAAAGAGATAAACAGAAATCTGAATCTTATGTAAGAGAATATCAAAGTAATTATTTACCGCCTCATAATCCTTATCCGGGTATTGAGTATGAATATGAATTGTTTAAGAAATATCTTCCCGGAATTACTCTCGATGAGGTTAACAAATTCGGTGAATCTATGATTATTGATAAAAACCTTGTTATTGTAGTCTTGACTCCTGAAAAAGAAGGTGTAGTAATACCAACAGAAGAAGAAGTTTTAAAGATTTATAATGATGCAACAGCAAAAAAAGTAGATGCTTATGTTGATAAAGTTTCTGACAAGCCTCTTATTAGCAGTTTACCACCAAGTGGTAAAGTCGCAAAAAAACTAACCAACAAAGAATTGGATTACGAAACTTGGACATTTAAAAATGGGGTTACCGTAATTCTTAAAACCACAGACTTCAAAGATGATGAAATTCTTTTCGAAGCAAAATCATTTGGCGGTTATTCATTATATGATCAAAAAGATGATATCAGTAGCAAATACGCAGCATCAATTGCTTTAGAAAGTGGTTTGGGAGATTTCGACAAGGCTGAATTACAAAAATTCATGTCGGGAAAATCTGTACGTTTTCAACCGTATATTGGCGAAATATCCGAGGGATTTTCAGGCAGTTGTTCTGTAAGCGATTTTGAAACTTTGCTTCAAATGATACATGTGTCATTTACAAAGCCAAGAGTTTCCGAATCTGCATTTAAATCATATATCAATAAAGAAAAAGGCATGACCGAAAACGAAATGCTTGATCCACAATCTGCATGGTCAGATACTTTAAGATGGACTATTGCAAATAATCA
Source organism: Bacteroidota bacterium (assembly GCA_029558535.1). Lineage (GTDB taxonomy): Bacteria > Bacteroidota > Bacteroidia > Bacteroidales > ML635J-15 > Bact-19. The sequence goes on from JAKQEK010000378.1 coordinate 44,414, forward strand.
TCCTCGCCGTCGCCCTGTTACTCCGGAAATTTTAGATGAAGCCGACTATAAACGTGTAAAATACATTTATAATCAACGTTTTAGCGATCCCGGGAATTTCACATTTTATTTCGTTGGAAATATTGATAAAAAACAAGCTAAAGTCTTACTGGAAAAATATTTAGGCTCTTTACCAATTGTAACTAAAAATGAAACTTTTGTTGACCTAGGCATCAGACCGCCAAAAGGAGTGGTTGAAAAAACTGTAAGAAAAGGAAAAGATGCAAAATGTATCGAGGCAATACATTTCCATGGTAGTTTTGAATATAACGCCAAAAACTGTCTGGAACTTGATGCAATTTGTAAAATATTATCTACCAGACTTTTAGAGGATATCCGTGAAAAAGAAAGTGGCGTTTATTCAATTGGCGCTTATCCGTCAAGTTACAAAACTACTCACGAAGGTTACACAATCACAATATCTTTCAGTTGTGATCCCGAAAGAGAAGAAGAATTAAGGCTAAAAACATTTGACATCGTTAATTCTCTAAAAACTGATGGTATTAAAGATACTGATATTCAAAAAGTAGTTGAAAAAGAAAGACGTGAATTTGAAACTAATGTAAAAGAAAACTCTTACTGGAAAAGATTATTGGTAGATATTAATGAAAACAAAATTACTGCTAATGATTATTTAAATTATAATGCTTTGATTGAAACAATTAGTATTGAAACAATGAAAGCTGCAGCAAATAAGTATTTTGATATGAATAATTATATTAAAGTTAACTTATTGCCTGAAGAGTAGTATCATAATAACCAACCTGATTAAAGCCACTGATAAGGTGGCTTTTTTATTCGCTCACAAAAAACATTTCCACTTCACCGTATCTGATAGATAACACCCTATTTGAAAGTTCGGTAATTCTAAATGTGTTGGAACCTATGGTCAAATAATCAGAGTCTTCGCTTAATTCCCATTGTGTTCTTACAGTATCGTTGTTTTCATAAATTTTTATCAGGGTATTATCGTCAAGAAAATCAAACACCGCAGTTCTGAATTCTGTAGTCTGGTTTTGGGAATAATCTACAAAAGTGTTTATTCTCCAATCATGTTTAATCAATAATCTCTTTGTTTGTTTGTAATTATATTCATCGGAGCAAGAATATAAAAATATTGCCGCTAAAACAAATATTATGTACCGTATTTTATTCGTTTTCATTAGCAAGGAGTTCTTCTAACTTAAATGTTTTATTTGCTCTTACCCCTTTGTCTGTCAGCTTTAAATCACAACACTCATTGTAATAATCGTGCTGAAAAACCAAAATCCAATTGTTTTCACAAGCTTCAGATAAAATTGATTTCTTTTCCTCAATGCTTGTTAATGGGAATAAATCATAAGCAGAAACCCAGGCAAGCGGTATTGAAGCCATTGCAGGTATCAAATCGCCGGTAAAGAAAATAGTGTGCTTCATTGATTTTATTATCGGAAGCATCAATCCCGGGGTATGTCCATCAAATAATCTTAATTCGGTACTTCTGCCAATTTTTGTAGTCTTAGTAACCAATATTAATTTATCCGAATCTTTTAGTATCTCAAAATTATCTTTAACATAAGATGATTTTTCTCTGTAATTGGGATTTAATGCATTTTCCCATTGCTTTTTCGAAATATAATGATTCGCATTCGGGAAACTTAACTCAAACTTTCCACTATTATTATTCAGTTTAGTTGTTCCCCCGCAGTGGTCAAAATGCAAATGCGTCAGGACTACATCTGTTATGTCCTCATTAGAAAAACCGGCATTTTGGATATTTAATTCAAGGTTTTGTGAAAAATCTGCATGATATGAATTTACCAAATTGTTTGATTGTTTATCTCCAATTCCCGTGTCAATCAATACTATTCGTTCTCCATCTTCAATTAACAAGGACCGACATGAAGCTTTGCACATATTATCCTGATCACACGGATACTTACTCGACCATATAGTTTTAGGAATAACACCAAAATACGCCCCACCGTCAATTTTAAATTCAGTGGTATCTAAAACAATAATTTTCATTAATATTTGTTAAAATTAATGTTCAAAAATAAATAAAAAGAACATAGACTATCAAATTTTTGTAATTTTGTCAAAAAATATAATGTATGGGAGAAATTACTGAAATAAGAAATAAAAAGAAAGATGTAACAACAAAAGTGTTGATTGCTTTAATTTCTTTAATGGCTTTGGCTATTGGAGTTTTAGGTTTTATGCTTTACGATTTGTCTCAACAGAATAAGGTAATTATTGTTAAATCTCAAGAAGTTACTGTTGAAAAAGATAATCTAAAAGCTCAATTATCAGCTTTATTAGATGATTATGATTCCCTACAGACCAATAATGACAGTTTAAATGCAGAGATATTGAAAGAGAAAGAACACATACAGACTTTAATTAAAGAGTTGGATGGCTTAAAGAGCTATAATTACAGCATACAGCAGAAATACGAGAAAGAACTGGCGTCATTGCGAAATATAATGAGACATTATGTTTATCAAATAGACAGCCTAGATCAGTTAAATAAATTTTTAATCGCCGAAAATATTAATATCCGAGATGATCATAATAGAATTAAATCAGAAATGGATGGTGTTGTAGAAAGAAATGATGAACTTGAAATGGTAATTGAAGGTGCAAGCATTGTTAAAACAGCAAATATAGGTTTTAAGTTTTATAACAAAAGAGGTAAAGAAACTGAAAAATCTTCCAAACTTGAAAAAATCGAAACTTATTTTACTTTAGTCGCAAACGATTTAGCTTCGAGTGGACCCAAAAGAGTGTATTTAAGAATTATCCGACCCGATAGTTATGCTTTGTCCGGAGGTCAAACTTTTGACTATAGGGAGAAAAAAATAACCTATACAGCAAGTCGTGACATCATTTACGAGAATCAAAATCTTGCTGTTTCAATTTATTATGACGTCAAAGAAGAACTTATCCTTGGAAAATATATTGTTGAAATATACATGGACGGCAATAAAATAGGAGAAAGTTTCTTTACTATTAATAAATAAAAATATGTCCATTTATGCTTCTGTAATAGATAGCATTTTGTCTTCTTTGCCTGTAATTGAAAGACATATTGATAGTAGTCAAATAATTATTTGTGTTTCTGCCATTATTATTTTACTGTTGTTATTGACAGTAAAATTGCTCTATCATGGTTATTTCAAACATGTTTTCTTATCCGTTTTTAGAAGCGAACAATCTATTAGGGGCGGTGACGATAATAATAATGCAATTAATCAGGCTTCGATTTTAACCGGAATTATGGCATTAATAAGCACAACAACTGCTGTTTTCTCTTATAGTATGTATTCTCCGGCTATAAGTTTTATGCCCACAAATAAACCTATTGTGATTTATTTTGCAATCTTTGTTATAGTTTTAAGTTTCACCACTTTTTACAGAATTAGCCTATTTCTCTTAGGTTGGATAATAGATATAACCAAAATCACAATAAGTTATTCAAATATTACTTCGAATATTTTTAAAATAATGGGATTAATTATTTTTCCGTTTTTTTTTATAGCCACTTTTTCTGAACCCTGGTTGCAAAACATACTCATATACAGCATTTTAATAATTGTTGTTTTAGCATTTGCCATAAGATTGTATAATTTTTTATTAATATTATTTAAAATTAAATTTTTAAATCATTATGCAATTTTGTATTTTTGCGTGTTCGAAATTTTACCGGTTTTAATTGTCGTTAAAATTGCAGGAAGTTTAAGTGTAGTATAAATAAAATCTCAGAGAATGAAGATAAGAAGCATTCTTATTTCACAACCTAGGCCGGAAACAGAAAAGAATCCCTATAACGATCTGGCAAAAAAATATAACCTTAAAATTGACTTTCGTCCTTTCGTGCAGGTTGATGGGATTCCTGCAAAAGATTTCAGACGCGACAGGGTAGATATTAATTGCTTTTCTGCAATTATTTTTAACAGTCGTACGTCTGTTGATCACTTCTTCAGGATGTGTGAAGAAATGAAAATTACTATAAAAGACACATGGAAGTACTTCTGTATTTCAGAATCAATTGCTTTTTATCTTCAAAAGTATATTGTTTATCGTAAACGTAAAATTTTCTTTGGTAACAGCACTTTTGATGATTTAATGGACTATATACACCGATTCCCGAACGAAAAATATCTTGTCCCTTTAAGTGAAGTCCATAAGAATGAAATACCGGATAAGCTTTGCGCTGCTAATATCGAGTTTTCAAAAGCAATATTGTACAAAACCGTAAGTGCGGATTTATCAGATTTAAAAAACGTTAATTATGATGTTTTAGTATTTTTTAGCCCTGCAGGAGTAGCCTCTTTATTACAGAACTTCCCGGACTTTGTTCAAAACGAAACATGTATTGGAGCATTCGGTCCTGCAACAGCTAAAGCTGTCGAAAACCACAAACTTAGACTTGATTTAATGGCCCCTGTACCGGAAGCCCCGTCAATGACTGCCGCTCTCGAACAGTTTGTTAAAGTCAAAAATAAGTAAGACAAATTGTTGTCGAACTGATTATTGAACTTATGGTCACTAAAAACAATTTTTCATTTAAAAGAAAATCAATTTTAAGATTAAAATCCGAGATTCAGGAATTGTTTGACAATGCTGAGAGAGTAGATTATGTAGATTTTAAAATATTGTATTACCCGAAAAATGTTGCCTCATCCGGAAATTTTCAGGTATTTATTTCTGTTCCAAAAAAGCGACTGAACAAGGCTACAGATAGAAATTTAGTCAAAAGGCGAATAAAAGAGTCAATAAGATTGAATAGTAAGGACTTAAAGTTGTTATGTATTAACAATAAAATAAGTCTGTTTTATGGTGTAATCTGGAATAGAGATTATATTTGCGAATACAAAATAATTGAACAAAATATAGTTTTATCTTTACAAGATATTTATAATAAGATTTATGAAAAAACACAAAATCCTTAAATCACTTTTCAATAAAATAAACAGAATAGTCCTTACCGGATTTATTACATTGTTTTTTAGTCTATCATTTAATTGTTACAGTCAGGAAACAGACAATAATTTTGAAACCGTAAAAAATCTGGATGTTTTTTATTCTTTATATAAGGAACTCAACCTATATTATGTTGATCCAATTGTGCCGGGAGAAATAATAAAAAAAGGCATTGAAGGAATGCTAAAAAGTCTTGATCCTTATACAGTTTATATTCCCGAATCGCAAATCGAAGACATAAAATTTATTACTACAGGGCAGTATGGCGGTATTGGAGCCGTAATACGAAAAAGTGGAGAGTTTACTGTTATTGCACAGCCTTATGAGAATAGCCCTGCTGCAATTGCCGGATTATTACCCGGAGACATTATTGTAGAGATTGACAATAAGTCAATTAAAGGAATATCTTCTGATCAGGTATCTGAATTATTAAGAGGAGAACCGGAAACAAGTGTTCAATTAAAAGTTAAGAGACCTGGCGAAGAAAGTACTTTAAGCTTTACCGTTATCAGAAAAGAAATTAAACGTAATTCGGTCCCATATTACGGTTTGGCAGATGATAAAATCGGGTATATCGCTTTGGATGATTTTACCAATACAGCAGCAAAAGAAGTCCAAGAAGCATTTTTATCTTTGAAAAAAGAATATAACATTAGTTCACTAATTATTGATTTACGCGGAAATCCGGGAGGATTGCTAATCGAAGCTGTGAAAATTTGTAATCTTTTTGTTCCAAAAGGGGAACATATTGTAAGCACTAAAGGAAAAGTCGCTCAATGGGATAAAACTTATACATCAAGTGCCGAACCTCAAGATACTGAAATTAAAATTGTTGTATTGGTTAACAGGGGGTCTGCTTCTGCTTCAGAGATTGTTGCAGGAGCTATGCAAGATCTAGATCGTGGAGTTATTCTTGGGCAAAGAACATTTGGTAAAGGATTAGTACAAACAACTCGGGAACTTAGTTATAACGGCGTTTTAAAGGTAACAACAGCAAAATATTATATTCCCAGTGGCAGATGTATTCAGGCTTTAGACTATTCAAACCGAAATGAAGACGGAAGTGTTGGAAATGTTCCCGATTCACTGATTTCAGAATTTAAAACTAAGAATGGAAGAAAAGTATATGACGGTGGAGGTATTATGCCTGATGTAGTCGTTGAACCCGAACTGTATAGCAATATTGCAACTAGTCTAATAATAAAAAATTTATTGTTTGATTTTGCAGTATATTATAAATCTTTAAATCCCGAAATACCCTCTGCTGATAAATTTGTTTTTACTGATGCAGATTATCAAGATTTTGTAAATTGGGTAAAAGACAAAGATTTTGATTACGAAACAAAAAGCGAAGAATATCTAAGATTACTTATTGAAACATCCAAAGAAGAGAAATATTATAGCGATGCATCTCCCGAGCTTGAAGCTTTAATGACCAAGTTTTCGCACGACAAAAACAAAGATCTTATGATGTTTAAAGATGAAATTACGGATATAATTTGTCAGGAAATTGTTGTTAAATATTATTACGAAAAGGGTGCAATAATATATGGATTAAAAAACGATCCGGAAGTCAAAAAAGCGGTTGAACTGCTGAATAATGAAAAAGATTTTCAGAAGATTCTGATGCCCTAAAAAAAGAAACCCGATTAAAAATCGGGCTTCTTCGTCTTTTAATAATGAAATTTACTTCTTCGTAGATTCTGTGGTTTTCCCTGAACAACATCCACTCTTTTTATCATCTGTTGTCACAGTTTTAGTTCCACATCCCGAATTAGTTTCTGTTTGTGTTGAACTTCCCGAACAACAACCTTTGTTTGCATTAGGACAGCCGGGTTTATAAACAGTTGCCGTGTACTTGATTTCTGATAGAGAAGCAATGATTTGATCAATGTCTGTTCTGTCATTTCGAAATTTAACGACAACCAAATCTTTTTCAAAATCTGTAGAAACAAATTTTACACCTTTTGTATAAGCGAGCTGTTTTTTTACAGCATCCGCACAATTTTCGCATTCCATTTTACAGGATAAGGTTACTTCGGAAATTTTAGGGTTTTGTTTTACATCCTTTTTTTCGATTGAACTCTGTGCATAAACACTTGATAATCCTGCAACTATCAGCGCGAGTGAAATTAAAATTACTTTTTTCATTTGTTTTAGTTTTAAATTGTTAAAAAATACTATTTATAATCATAACTTGTTTATTGTTTTGAATCTCTTTGTTTTATAGAAAATCTTAGCCCTAGATATAACTTTCTCCCATGAACAGGCCCCCAAATTAAAGCTGAATCAAAATTATTTCCAAAAGGATCGTTTGCTGCAATAATTGGATGATGTTGAGTAAAATTCAGCATGTTTTCGCAGCCGAGGTACATCTCCCATTTTTTAAAGTACTTTGTTACCTGAGAATTTAAAATTGTATAAGCCGGAAATTCTTTTGCCAGTTGAAGCTCTTCCGGCAACAACTCGGTTGACGGTATTCTTCCTTTTCCGTTAAACTGAACTGTAAAGTCGAATTGCCATTTCTCAAGTGGTGTTTTATAAGATAGATTTGCCAATCCTTTGTAGCGACTTGTAAGAGGGCTCTCTATCAAAACTCCTCCAATTGTTTGCCGCACATCACTAAATCTATAAGCGGCAGTAACATCAAGTCCTTTAATAATCTGATAAGTAACTTCCAATTGATACGTATTTGAAAATGATCTGCCATCAAGATTATAGAATTTTACTTGTCCAAAGGTTTCAAAATCTGCAATTATCTGATTCTGAAACTCTGTACGATAATACTCTGCATTTATGGCCATGTCACGTTTTCCAATAGAAATATAATACGTTAAATTTGAGCCAAAATTCCAAGCCTCTTCCAATTTTAAATCATTCGCAATTAATATTTCTCTAGATGAAGCGAGCAAAAAACTGTTTTCAGCAAGAATGTTTGGCTTTCTATAGCCTTTTCCGGCAGACACTCTCCACGACAAATTTCCCGTTAGATTAAACTTTGCATTAAGACGTGGTGTAATCAACAAACCGAATTCATTATGATAATCAGCTCTTATTCCCGCTATTAAATGCAATTTTTCAAATAACGTTCCTGTATATTGAAAATATGCTCCTGGTACAATTTCTAAGCTGCTTAGCGAACTGTCATTTAAATACTGTAATAAGTTTTCGTATTTAACACTAGCTCCTGCATTGTATTTATGATCTTCGTTCCCTCTAAAGGCAGACTGCCAAAATAAATTTACATATGCACTGTATTGCTGAGCGTCAAAGGTAGTAAGACCATAGTATGAATCCTGATTGTGATATGTAAGATTGGATACAATTGCAACACTTTGAAATGGCTTTTCGGGAAACACATAACCTGTCTTGTAAAAAGCCTCTACACGTTTTGACCCAATATAAATGCCGTAAGGAGTTTCTGCATCAAGTGGAGAATTGTAAATATGTCCTAACTGACCGCTTTTTCTTGTTTCGTCAATATATTTTACTCCAAAACGAACTGTCCAATTTTTATTAAAATAATCCCATCTGTTAAAAAAATTGTATTGATTCAACATAGGAAAGTCAAGAAAATTGTCCTTATTGTGATCTATTTGCAACAAATCTGTTTGAGCATGGGCAAAAACCATAGTACTCCAGTTGGGGTTTAGTTTTATTGCTCCATCTATGTTGGTCTCACTCTTTCCTGCTGAGCTGAAAAACTGATTAAAAAATAGTCTGTCAGATTTTAGGGGCTTTTTGTATTCTACATTTATCTGACCTGTGACCGCATCATAACCGTTTATTACCGTTGATGTTCCTTTAGATACTTGAATTGATTCCATCCATGGACCCGGAATATAACCTAAGGCGTATGGCTGCGAAAGTCCATATAAATTTGGAATGTTCTCAGTCATCATTTGGACATATTTACCAGCAAGTCCTAAAAGCTTTATTTGTTTTGCTCCCGTAACAGCATCACTATAAGAAGCATCAACAGAAGCATTGGTCTCAAAGCTTTCCGAAAGATTGCAACATGCGGCTTTACAAAGTTCATCCCCCGTAATAGTCTGAACACTCCCAATCTCCATTCTGGAATAATGTGTCCCAACACTTCTTTCACCAACTGTTACTTCATCGAGAAATAATTTATTTTTAAGAATAATTTCAATTTTTTGGTTATCTCCTTTCACATAAAACGTATCTGCAATATAACCCACAAAACTGAAAATCAACGTATCACTATTTGGAGGTTTTTCAATTGAGAAAACCCCACCTTCACTACTTGTAGTGCCTAAATTGGTCCCCAGCCACCAGATATTTACTCCAAACAAAGGTTTTTTTGATTCCTCTGTCTCTTCATAAACATATCCGGTAACCTGTGAATTTAATGACCACACTACAAGTATGAAAGATATTACACTTAATATTTTTTTCATAATGCTTTTGTTTAATTAATACTGACTTAATTCTTAATCAGTCTTAATCATAATATAAAAACAGAAAGGACAGCGCAAGGGTTTGCACTGTTTACAATTGAAAATATTAAGGGTGGTAGTTTAAGTGTCTTGTTTATTGTGTTTGAAAAATAATTCAGAGCATTTGAATGTGAGTAATCTGAGTTTAAAAACTTTGGAATATCAATAGTAATCTTAGCGGGGGCATCAGTTCGTGTGTCTCCAAAAAATAATTGATCAAGCGAAAAATATGAAATTTGAGAGTGTTTTAAGTGCTCTTCGTTATGACAAGAACAAGCATGTTCTTTTCCTTCGCAATTATTGCAATGCTGATGATTATGTGATATTTCGCCAAATTCAAACAATATTACTTCGCTATGTTGTTTTTGACATCCTCCACATAAGTATTTTTCAACAAAAAATCCATTTGTCGAAATCACTATTATAAGTGCGAGACAAGTAATATATATATTTTTCATCCCTCTCATCAGATGCAAAAATACGGTTTTAATCTGAATATATAACAGAATTGAATCTAAAATGTTTAAAATATTAACTTTCATGGATATATTTAGTTAGGTGTAAACCTCTCTTTTTAGAATAATTGCTATTTTTGTACATAAGTTTGATGGAGAGATAGAATTAATTTCAAAATGATCATTTTAATCAATATTTATGAAAAAAGCATTAATATCACTTACAATTTTTTTATTTAGCCTTGGAGCAATTGCACAAGAGTTTCAATATTCGATACACCAACAAGAGCTTGACTATTACAATTCATTAGGTATTACGGCCGAAGAATACAGAGAAATAAATCAACCGGTCAATATGAATCAATCCAAATCAGCAAAAACCTGTAATCTAAACAAGGTAGTTTTTGGCTGGCATCCATATTGGTGCGAAGGTTTAGAAGTTAATTATGACTGGTCATTATTATCTGACATGTCGTTTTTTTCTTACGAAGTAAATGCTTCTACCGGAAATGCAATAACCACTCACGGTTGGGCTACCTCGCCTGCTGTGACAACGGCATTGGCAAACGGAGTAAGAGTAAATTTATGTGTGACATTATTTTCAAATCATTCTACTTTTTTCGGAAATCCTACTGCCATGCAAACTCTCATTACAAATCTGATAAATTTGGTTCAAAGCAGAGGTGCGCATGGAGTTAACATAGATTTTGAAGGAGTTTCTGCTTCCTTAGAGTCGCAATTTACAGCATTTTTAATTGATTTATGTAATCAAATGCATACTGCTATTCCAGGGTCGCAGGTTAGTGTTTGTACTTATGCTGTTGACTGGGGTAATGTTTTTAACGAAGCTGCCGTTGATCCTTATATTGATTATTATACAATTATGGGATACGCATATTATTATGCCGGAAGCGGAACTGCCGGACCTACTGCTCCTTTATACACATTTGCAAGTTTTGACTACAATCTGGCAAAAACAGTTAATTACTATTTATCTGAAGGCGCAAGTAAAGAAAAACTCGTTCTGGGATTGCCATATTACGGTCATGAATGGAATACAACGAGCAACACAATTCCTTCGTCAACCACAAGTTCTGTAAGCTCTAGGACATACAAGGTCGTCAAAGGAAATTCTTCAGGGAATTACTCAACCCGGCAATGGGATGCAAATAGTCTTACACCTTATTATGTCTATTATTCGTCGAACTGGAGACAATGCTTTTGTGACGATGAAGAAAGTCTAGCATATAGATACGATTTGGTAAATATGATGGGAATTGCCGGCATAGGAATATGGGCGTTAGCTTATGATGACGGTTTTACTGAACTTTGGGATTTATTGAGAGAAAAATTTACTGATTGTTCTACAGTTCCTTGCTCAAATACCTTTTACGATCTTGGCGGTCCAAACAAAAACTATTACAACAAAAGTGATTATACTTTTACTATAGCCCCCACCGGAGCGACACAAGTAACTCTCGAATTTCCTGTTTTTGATATTGAGGCAGGCAGTGGAGCAGAATGTAATTATGATTATTTAGAAATCTTTGACGGCCCTAATACCGGCTCCTCAAGTTTAGGAAAATTTTGTAATACTACAGGAAATCCCGGTTTTATTGCTTCAACAGGTAATGCGTTGACCTTACATTTCCATTCAGATGGAGCAACTGTAAATGCCGGATTTGAAGGAATATGGAATTGTGTTGAGGATAATATATTACCAACAACATCAGTAACTGCCGACGAATGGCAATCTGATGATTTTACTGCTGTTTTTACCGATGAAGATAACGAAGCTGTGGATTTGAGATTTTATCAGGTTTTAGACAATGACGGAATTGAGTGGCGGGCAAACGGAGATTTTGGGTTTTTTAATGACAATTTCGGCACTTCAATACATTCCGATTGGACAAATCTATCTGGTACTTGGTCAATAAATAACGGGCATTTAAGGCAATCTAATGAAGCATTATCAAATAATAATATTTATACCGAAGTTACTCAAGGAATTGATAATATTTATTTGTATCACTGGCAAATGAAGCTATCAGGATCAGGAACAAACAGACGTGCAGGACTTTACATCTTTTGCAGTGATCCAGAATTGGACCAAAGAGGAGACGCATATATGATATATTTCCGTGCCGACCAAAACAAATGTCAGCTATATCGTTCAACTGATGATGATATTGTTATTCACACCGACGATAATGTAACAGTCAACGAAGACACATGGTACGACTACAAAGTAACCTATAACCCTGCAACAGGAGAACTTAAAGCATATCAAAACAATATTCTCGTTTCGTACTGGACAGACCCATCTCCACTTACCGAGGGTGTTGCAGTTTCTCTACGTACCGGTGGTTGTATTGCCGACTATGACGATATAAAGATCTATAAAACAAGGTCCGAAACTGAAATTGTTAGTGTTGGAACCGATATGGAAGTAAGATATGAAAACATAAATTCATCATTACCGGCTTGTAGAATAAAAACAATAGTAACAGATATAAGCGGAAACATTTCAGAAGTGGGTGGAACTGATGTAAATATTGACTTCACTGCTCCTTTTGCTATTACAACAGTTAATGACGGCCCCGGAGGAGACATTGATATTACTTATGTCGGAAATCAACTCCAGGCTAACTGGACCGGAGCAGATGAACCAAATTCATATATTGTAAGTTATGAATATTGTATCGGATTGAATGCAGGAGATTCTGACATGGTTGACTGGACGGATAACAGCACCTCTATTTCTGTAACACATACCGGACTTGAACTTGTTTCAGGAACAACGTATTATTTCACAGTTAGAGCAACAAATATTGTCAATCTCACTTCTTCTGTCAGTTCAAGTGATGGAATCCTATATGTAGATCCAACTGATTTGACTGTTGCAGACTTTACAACATCTTCTACCACAGTTTGTTATGGAGAAACAATAGATTTTATAAATCTCTCACAAAATGCAACTGGATATCAATGGGACATTTCAGGACCCCAAAACGAAAATAGTACAGAAGAATCTCCATCTTTAATTCTTGAAGCAGGGACTTATTCTGTTACTCTTACAGCTTATGGAGAAATTGAAGACGATGATATTACAAAGATTATAGATATAATAGTAAATCCTTTGCCTGTTAATGCTACAACTGTTTATCCATCTGATTATTCGGTTTGTCCGGGTGAAAATGTAATATTGTCTTATGTCGGAGGTAGCGGAGACGAATATAAGTGGTACACAGGAAGTTGCGGAGAGTTGCTTGTTGGATCAGGTAACGATTTGCTCGTAAATCCTTATGAGACAACAACATATTACGGACGGTGGGAAAATGAGTGTGGAAATTCTGATTGCTTAAGCCTAACTATTACTGTAAATCCATTGCCAACTGAAGCAATTGCAGTTACCGTTTCTGAAAATACTGTCTGTTATAATGAAGAAGTCATTTTAAGTTTTGAAGGAGGCTCTGGTGACGTTTTTAACTGGTACACTGTCGATTGCGGAAATACCTTTGTCGGAGCAGGAAACGACCTTAGTATCACTCCAACAGAGAGCACGGTCTATTATGGCAGATGGGAAAATTCTTGTGGAAATTCAGCCTGCAAGAACATTAGTATTACTGTAAATCCTTTACCTGTTGCACCCGAATCTGTCGAAGCAGATATAACAGAGTTTTGTGAAGGACAGTCAGCTTTGTTGACATTTACTGGTGGTAGTGGTTCTTCTTTTAAATGGTACACCGGGGATTGTGGCGATGTTTTTGCTGGCGAAGGCAATGAAATGACTGTAAGTCCTTCAGAGAATATAACTTATTATGGTCGCTGGGAAAATTCTTGTGGGTATTCTGACTGTGAGTCGGTAACTTTAACCGTTTCTCCTTTGCCTGATGAGGCTGAGTCGGTTTCTGCGTCAATTACGAACATTTGTAATGATGAAAGTACTGTACTTTCTTATACAGGGGGAAGTGGTGATGAGTTTGTATGGTATATTGAAGATTGTGGCGAAACTAATATAGGAACAGGCAACAATCTGTCTGTAACTCCTGATCAAACCACTACCTATTACGGTCGCTGGGAAAACACCTGCGGAAATGCAGAATGTAAATCAATAACAACTTATTATGGAAATAACCCAATAGCAGATTTCTCTGCTTTGGCAACTACCCTCGAATTACCCTCTGCCATAGCATATTTCACAAATAATTCATCAAATGCTGAAACATATTTATGGGATTTTGGTGATGAAAATACTTCGGAAGATATCGAGCCATGGCATCAATATCTTGAAGTGGGTATTTATACTGTCAGTTTAACTTCTGAAAATTCAGTTTGCGGAAATCACACTGATGTGAAAGAAGATTATATAATTGTTATAGATCCTACAACTGTCAATTCGACAGCAGAAGAAACAATACGTATTTATCCAAACCCATGCGAAGATAAATTTGAAATTATAATGTCTGCAACAAATTATACTGTTGAAATATTTAATGTTTTAGGACAATCTGTTTACAAAACTGAAAACGAAAAGGCAATAGACATTAGTAACCTTTCAGCCGGAACTTATTTATTAAAAATACATTTCGCAGATAACTGTTTTATAAAGAAACTAATTGTAAATTAAAACTGATATATAGAATTCAGGAAATATTTATAATTTCAATCTTATTTAAATAATTTAATTATTCATATAAAAATTTGAATATATAAATATATTTATTATATTTGTATATGTTATTTTTTCAATCATGATTTTCCCAATAAGGGAGAAGTTATTTTTTATTGTTAGATGGGGCAAATCCGGATTAAACTTAATATGAGCTGAAGGGTTGAATTAGAGCTTTTATAGTTATTTAAAGGTAAAATTGAATAAATATGCATTTGGAAAGCAGATATAAGCGTAGTTACTCTGCATATTTATTTGTACATAGCTTAGATAAATTTTACAACTTTAAAAAAGTCATACTCTTATTAATTACAAGCTTACTGTTCTGCGGATTCAACACTTTTGCCACAGTTGTTTTTACAGAAGATTTTGAATCGGTCGACCAGTTTACCCTCGTTCAGGGTGGCCAAACCAACTACTGGGTCAATGGAACAGCTACCAAATACGCAGGGACAAATTCACTATATATTACCAATAACGGTTCGGCAAACCAGTACACAAATTCATCTTCTTCAGTTTCTCATGCTTATGCTGATATAAATTTCCCATCCGGAGAAACTTTTATTACACTTACTTTCTGGTGGAAAAATGTTGGAGAAAGCGGATATGATTTCTTAAAAGCTTTTCTTGTTCCTACATCTACCACCCCCGTTGCTGGAACACAGTTAGCAAGTGGACAAATTGGAATTGCTTATGTTTCTTCGGGTTCTTATACGATGGCTTTTATTACTCTTGACCCTTCTGTCGCGGGGACAACTCAAAGGTTGGTATTTTCGTGGAGAAATGACGGTAGTGGCGGCAGTAATCCTCCGGCTTCAATAGATAATATTGAAATTAATTCTTCATCTCCACCTTCAAGTTATAGCGAAACGTTTGAAGGTGATAATACTTTTACTTTAATAAACGGAACTCCAGCGAATAAATGGTGGCTAGGTACTGCAACCTATTACAACGGTTCAAAATCTTTATATATTTCCAATAACTCAAGTGCCAATGCATACACTCATGCCACATCTGTTGTTCATGCATATAGAGACATCACTTTCCCGGCAGATGAAACAGATATTAGTCTAAGTTTTTGGTACAAATTAAATGGAGAAAATAATTATGACGATTTAAAGGTTTTCTTAATTGCTACGACAACTACTCCTGTCGCCGGGACAGCCCTTGGTAGCGGACAGATTGGTAGCACTTACGTATTACAACCAGACTGGACACAAGAACAGATTGTTATTGATCCGTCAAATGCCGGAACAACAAAAAGACTTGTTTTCTCATGGAGAAATGATGGAAGTGGTGGCACCCAACCACCTGCTGCCATTGATGATATAGAAATTTTAACTTTTGCTCCTGCTCCCCCCTCCGATTATAGGACCAAACAATCCGGTAGCTGGAATATGGCTAGTACCTGGGAACGCTTTGATGGGGATGATTGGGTTGATGCAACAGCCTCCCCAACTTATGAAGATTTGAGTATCACAATTCGAAACGGACATACAGTTACGGTAAACACAAATATTTCAGTAGATGAAATAACAATAGATTCGGGAGGCACAGTAGAAACAACAGGGACATCCGTACTTACGCTTAAAGACGGCACAGGAACAGATATGACAGTAAATGGCACCTATTGTCGTTCAAGCACAGGAAATCATATTACATTTGATGGTTCAGCAACAATGTATGTCGGTGATGGGGGCACATATAAACATAATGTTAATAATACCGGT
The DNA here is from genome assembly GCA_029558535.1 of Bacteroidota bacterium. GTDB lineage: Bacteria > Bacteroidota > Bacteroidia > Bacteroidales > ML635J-15 > Bact-19. The sequence continues at coordinate 60,735 of JAKQEK010000378.1, forward strand.
ATTCCGGCAACCTCCCAAATATCATGGAACAGTAATTCTACTTTAGAAATTACAGGAATTACAAGTACAACTGCAATGACAAATATTGCAGGTCATTCTTTTGGTAATTTTAAATGGAATTGTACAAATCAAACTTCTACTTGTGCATTGAATACCTCAATTACTGTAAATGGTGATTTATCTATTCTGACAACAGGCTCCGGGATTTTAACTCTTTCAAGTTCAGGAGGTCCACACATAATAACTCTAAATGGAGATTATATTCAATCGGGTGGTGTGTTTAATTTGTATTCAGGAGGAACATCTCCTGCCGTTCTTGATATTACTGATGGAGATTTTAACCAAAATGCAGGAACCCTAAACTCTTCTGGTAGTTATTCTGAATTACGATTTACTAAGGCTTCTGGTATCCAAAATTATACTCAGGCAGGTAGCCTGGGAACCTATGTGAGAATTGTAAAGAATGCAGCAGGAACCCTACTGCTAAATAGTGATGCGACATGGCCTACTCAGGTTACCGTTAGCAGTGGAGTATTAGATTTCGGTTCAAGTTCTGCGAATACATTAACTTTAACAGCGACCTCATTGGCTTTGAATTTTAATGGTAGTACAATTGATATGAGCGGGGGAAACTTAGCTCATAAAATTTTGTATAGTAATTCGGCAGGAGCATCAACTTTTACTCCCCCAACAAATTTTACTCATGGCACAGGAGATATTTTCGAAGTAAGTGCCGGGTCCGGGACACTAACATTAGGAAGTGATATTACTTTTAATCACTTAAATATTTCGGGAGGAACTTTATATTCAGGAGCAGTTTTAAGGAATATAACTATAAATGGTAACTTGTCGGGAGCAGGTACTCTCAGAATGAATGGAACCGGACTTGCTCATACTTTGACTCTTAACGGAGAAAATAACAGTATCGGCACTTTTACCACTACTTCAACTTCAGAAAGTGTGGTAACTTATGCAAGAAGTGGAAATCAATCAGTTTTTGCAAGTCCTAATTATGTTCATATTGCTTTTTCAAATGGCGGAAATAAAACTCTCAATGGAAGTGTAACAATTGGTAAGAATCTCACCCTAAATAGTGGTTTGATTATATTAGGGGAATATGATTTAATAATGAACAGCAATACCTCGGTAATTAATGGAAATAGTCCTTCATCAACCAATATGATTGTTCCTTGTGGTACAGGATTGTTTTATAAATCTTTTGCAACAGGAAATACGGCTGCATTTACATATCCAGTTGGAGATAATTCAGGTACTGCAGAGTATTCTCCTGTAATTATTGACTTTTCCGCAAATGCAGTTAGTGGAAGACTAGGTGTTGGGGTTGTTGATGAAACACACCCATTTGAAACTGCTTCTTCCAATATCAGCCGATATTGGATGTTTAATATTTCAGGATTAACAACTTATACTTATGTTTCTGTATTTAACTATACAGATGATGATGTGAATGGCACTGAAGCCGATTTAAAATTATGCCGTTATGATAATGGAAATTCAGTATGGGTAGAAGATGCCGGAAGCACAGTAAATACAACTAACAACACTATTACCTCATCTTCTCTAACCAATACAACAGGACCATTAACAAACAATGAATATACAGGACGAAACCCTGTGTTATTGTATTACCGGACAACAACGAGCGGAAACTGGAATAACCCCTCTATATGGGAAACCTCTTCCGATCCTAATTTCGTAAATCCCGCACCATCAACTGCCGTTGTTGCTCCCAATTATATTAATTGTGAAGGAATTATTATAAAAAGTGGACATACGGTTAGCTTAACAACTGCAACGAGTGCCGATCAACTTACTATTGAAGCCGGAGGTATTCTTGATTTAGTTACTTACAATCTAAATCTTTATCACAACACTTCTCCGGATATTACAATAAATGGCACATTAAAAACCACTACAGGACAGTTATATGCACAAGTTGCTTCAGTTAATATCAGAATTAACGGCTCGTTTATAACCGCTGATGCTGATGGTTTTTCTTCTACAACAGCTACAAGTATTCGTTCTACTAACACCCCTGTAATTGAACTGGGAGATAATGCAATTGTTGAATATAATGGAACAAATCAAAATGTAACCAATAGTACGGCTTATGGCGGATATAAAAATCTTGTTTTAAGTAATAGCGGCACAAAAACTATGACTGCTAATATTACAGTAAACGAAAGTTTAGATATTGGCGACGAAATTGCATTATCAATAGGTGCGTTCACATTAAGCATGTATGGAGAATTTTCCGGAAATGGGACAATATCCGGTGGGGCGGATTCAAATATTTCAATTTTGGGAAGTGGAGATATTGGAACAGTATTTTTTACAGAAGGTAGCCGAACAATTAAAAATCTAACTATTAACAGGACGGGCGAATCTTTAACATTGGGCACAGAATTGTCTGTCTCCGGAATTCTCACCTTAACAGCAGGCTATATTATTTCCAATGAGAATAGCATGCTAACAGTAACAAACTCCTCCACAACTTCTGTTACGGGATATTCTGCAAACTCATTTATCAAAGGTCCTATATCGAGAACATTGCCCGCAAGTTTGGTGGCAGGAAGCACTTATTTTTTCCCGGTCGGAAAAACTGAATACAAACCTTTTGAAATGGTTGACCCCACAGTATCATCTGCCGGAACTATAATTGTGACCGCTGAGGTTTTCGAATCTGACCCTGGAGGTACAGAAGGTGAGGGAATTGACTACATGGCAACAAATCGTTTTTGGAAAGCTTATTATACAGGTTCGGGAGAGCTTACCGGAACTTATGTTAGATTAACAGAATCTGGTCTTGCAACATCGAATTGTATTGCAAAATCTTCTGAACAAGAGGGCGTTTATGAAGATATCGGGAGTAACAATGTGGGTGCAACCATTACATCTGATAATATTACGTCTTTTAGTTTTTTTCGTATTGCTTTTAGACTTAACATGATTTATTCTTCATCAACAACAACACAAGAAAATACTTCATGTGTAGCAAATCCTTCAAATAATCAAGAAATAATTGGGATTAAAATAATAACAACAGGCGGACCGGCAAATCCAATAAATGTGTCATCCTTTACTTTTAACACAAACGGCAGCACAAATGCTTCGGTTGATATTTCAAATGCAAAATTGTGGTACACCGGAACAACAGATTATTTTTCAGCAACAACACAAATTGGCTCAACTTATTCTTCTCCCAGTGGTTCGTTCGTTATTAATGGTTTTACTCAAAATCTGGCTTATGGAACAAATTATTTTTGGCTTACATACGATGTTCCGGCAACTGCTACTTATGGTAATTATCTTGATGCAGAATGTAATTCAATAACCGTTGGTTCCGTTAAAACACCAACAGTACAAGCTCCTACAGGAAACAGGCTTATTAGTGCGTATGCAACTTTACCCTATTATCAGGGTTTTGATGCAACCTGGGTAAACAAGAGTGGAACAAGAGACGTGCCTGATGGATTTTGGGTAAATACTTATGATGCAACTGATGCAGACTCCTGGTGGAGAAGAAATGATGATGGAGCATCAGCAGGATGGACATCTCCAACTTCAGGTTCCTGCGGTGTATTTAGCGGGTACTCTGCAAGATTTCATTCGTATTATTGCACATCCCCAAAACAAGGAAAAATGGATTTATATATTGATCTAAGTCCGACTGGAACCAAAAAACTTTACTTCAGATATATGAATAACAGTAGCAGTGGCGATCAAATTGTTGTTAAATTATCAAATGATGGTGGTGCCACTTTTCCTGTAACATTAACAACTTTAGTTGTCTCAGCCACCTGGATTACCAGAATAATTGATATTTCAGCATATACTTCTGCTACCAGCGTAATTCGCTTTCAGGCTACAGGAGATAATACTTCATTTGATATAGGCATTGATGAAGTAAATGTAAAAGTACTTGATGAACCTGTTTATGCCAGTCTGCCATATTTTCAAGATTTTGATGGTAGTTGGTTAAGCCGTGGCCCGGGTAATTGCAAAGATATCCCTGATGAAAGCTGGATAAATGAACCGGAAATAGGCCCTACTTCATGGAGAAGACAAAATGAAGGCAGCCTGGGAGACTGGACATCTCCATCGTCAGGAATAAGTTCGCCTTATGGCGGTTCAGGAGGATGTGCAGATTTTCATTCATATTATTCCTCAGGAACAGGTGATTTATTATTATATGTTGATTTAAGTCCTTCCGGAACAAAAGAATTAACTTTTGAATATAAAAACACAAGTGGTTCAGATGCCTTAAGTATTAAGCTTTCGTCAGATGGAGGAAGCACATTCCCTGTCACACTTTCTTCGCTAACAACAAATTCAGCATGGACAACCTATGTTGTTGACTTATCTGCATATACATCTTCGACCAGTGTAATTAGATTTAGAGCCACCGGAGATGGAACCTCATACGATCCGGCACTTGATAATATCAGCATTAAAACTATCCCCGACCCTGTAAAAGCGACAATCCCGTATTGTCAGGATTTTGAAAGCTCCTGGATTAACAGAAGCACCTATAAAGATGTGCCGGATAATTCCTGGATAACAATACCTTCAACAGGAGCGACATCATGGCGAAGACAAAATGAAGGTTCTTATGCCGATTGGACAGGTTCATCAAGTGGATTAGTTAGTCCTTCTGGAAGTACCGGAGTTGCTGATTTTCATTCTTATTACTCAAGTGGTACCGGATATTTGGATTTATATATTGATTTTAATACTCCCGGAACAAAATTGCTTACATTTAATTATCTCAATGCTTCAGGCTCCGACAATCTCGAGATACTCTTTAATGAGGGCTCCGGCTGGGTGTCGAAAGGTACTTATAATAGCCAAACAACTTTACCTTCGGGTTGCTGTACAATAAATTGGTTAACGCAATCCATCGTTTTAGGCAATTCAACTTCCTCAAATTGTATTATAAGATTTAAAGCAACCGGGGATAACACCTCTTACGATATTGGACTTGATAATGTATGTGTGAGTATTTTACCCGATCCTGTGTATGCAGAATTGCCTTTCGAAGAAGATTTTGAAGATTCGTGGACTAATCGCCTAGGATATAAAGATATTCCGGGGGTCAACTGGACTACAAATCCTGCCTGGGGAGGCAATTCGTGGCGAAGACAAAATGAGGGTTGTACGGCAGACTGGTCGGGATCTTCATCTGGTTTAGTAACCCCTAATGGAAGTACCGGAGCTGCTGACTTTCATTCATATTATTCCGCCGACGTAGGTGATTTGGATTTATATGTAAATTTTAATACCGTAGGTACAAAACTATTAGTTTTTAACTTTTTAGATGCCTCAGGAACAGACAATTTAAAAATATATTTATCAACTAATGGCCCTTCAGGTCCTTTCACACTTCTTCAGACTTTTGATAATGAACCAACCGTCTGCAGTGGGAATTGGGTAAAACGTTCTGTGAATTTAGGAGATTCAGAGTCTTCAACATGCATTGTCAGGTTTAGGGCAACAGGCGATAATTCATCTTATGATATTGGCATTGATAACATTAACATTAGCGTCTTACCGGACCAGGAATACACTTCCATTCCATACTTTATGGGTTTTGAAAACTCATGGATTGACAAATTCGGATCTAAGGACGTTCCCGATAAATACTGGAAAACCACTCCTGCTTGGAATGCAAATTCTTGGCGGCGTCAAAACGAAGGCTGTCATGCAAGCTGGACATCCTCATCATCGGGCATAGTAACTCCTGCTTCTGGAACCGGTGCGGCAAATTTCCATTCATATTATTCAGCGGGAAATGGGACAATGGATTTATATGTGAACCTTAGTACGGCAGGTTATAAAAGAATGACTTTTGATTATAAGAATGCATCAGGTTCTGATAATCTCGAAGTGTTGTTTTCGACTAATGGTGGGGCTTCATGGGTTTCTATGCTTAGTCTGGGATCTGGTTACAATTGGGCTGAACAATATGTTGATTTTGACAGTACTATATCACCAACCTGTGTTGTACGTTTTAAGGCTGTTGGCGACAATAGTTCATATGACTTAGGGATTGATAATGTAAATATCCAAATTGTTAATGATATTTATTTTATGGATACAACAACTGTAACAACATGTTCAGGAATCTTTTTTGACAGTGGTGGTAATTTAAGTAACTATAGCAACGACGAGAATATCACCAAAACCTTTTATCCTGATGATGGAAATTTTATTGTTGTAAAATTCAATTCTTTCTCCACACAATCAGGATCAGATTTACTATATGCATATAATGGTCCGAATGTTGCAAGTCCCCAATTTGCAGGGAGTCCTTTTTCGGGGAATTCTTTACCACCAAATCTTACATCTTCTCATGAAACAGGTGCTATTACATTTCGTTTTGTGTCAAATTCATCAACTGTATCTACAGGTTGGAAAGCCACAATAACATGTAAGCCTGACTGTTCTGAAAATCCTCCGGGGGCAGAATATTGTAATGAAGCTACTCCTATTTGCAACCTTGATTCATATTGTGGCAATACTGCCGATTATGATGCTGCTCACAGCGCCACAGACCCTACTGATGAAGATGATGTCGCAGGTATTTATGCTGTCTGGTCGCCATGGACAATTGAAAACAATTCATGGATTAGTTTTATGGCAAATGAGAGCTCAATTACATTTAATGTTTGGGTAGAAAACTGTCAATCAGGTAGAGGAATTCAGATTGGAGTATTTTCATCATCTGATTGCGAAAGTTTTGTGAGATATGGCTCTATTTGGAGCCCTGCCGCAGAAACAGACGGTACGTTTGAAATTTCTGGTCTAACTCCTGGAAACGAATATTTATTAATGATAGATGGTTATGCGGGTGATATTTGTGCATATACACTAGGGGTAGATGGAAATGGTGCTCTTGTTCCTAATGCGGGCCCTGATGTCTTTATCCCCTGCGGAGGAAGTACTACTTTACAAGCCAGTGGGGGAACGTCTTATGCATGGTCTCCGGCAACAGGTTTAAGTGCAACAAATATTTCTGACCCTATTGCATCTCCTACCACAACTACCATATATACCGTAACTGTAACAGGAGGTAATCCCGATTGTCCATCTTCGGGAACAGACCAGGTAACCATTTCTACAGATTGTGATCCCTTACCAGTTGAACTTATTTCTTTTTATGGTGAATGCAAATCAGATAAAATCTTTCTGTATTGGATTACATATACCGAAATATCAAATGACAGGTTTATACTAGAATGGAGCAGCGATATGTTAAACTGGAAATTTCTGGGACAGATAAGAGGTGCCGGGAATAGTAATTCTCCGATTGCTTATAGTTTTACCGATGATAAATCAAAAGAAGAAACAATATATTACCGCTTACGCCAAGTGGATTATGACGGAAAAGAAAAGTTATTAAAATCAATTGCCGTAAACTGTATTGATAATAACATAACCTCACTGACAGTATTTCCAAATCCATGTAAAAATCTTTTACATTTACAAATTGTCGGAAATGTTGTTTATGCCGACATAGTTATTACCGACTTATACGGCAATTTGGTTTACGAAACAAATACTTCTAATTTACAATTTGAGAATGGAACCTACCTAATTGATATGGAAAAATGGGCAGAAGGTGTTTATTTTCTCAAATTTTCGACAGGCACATTTAACGAAGTTGTCAAAATTATTAAAATGTAATGGATTGTCAAATTGTTAAGGGTTGAAGAATTAAGTGTTTATTCTATTACTTTAGTTATAATTTGGGTACTACTTAAAAGACTTATTTGGAAAAACTATATCCTAAACTTAACCCCACCCATGGCATAGCTAAAAACCTTGATTTACCATTTATAGGAATTCCAATAAATGGTGTAAATCCCGCACGGAAAAACAATCCTTTCTTTTTTTGATATCTATAACCTACATCCCCAAAAATTAAAAGACTAGCAAAACCTTCATATGTACTAATAAAAGTTCCTGTTCCTCCTCCAATCTCAATTCTATTCATTTTTCCAAATAAATAATAAGCATTAACAGATGGGGCAAAAATTAATTGTTCATGCTCTTCACTATCTGTCCAAAAGCCGATACCAACGCTTAAAGCAAAATTTTCCCTCTTTCTAAAATCAACATTTAAGGAAGGGAATAATTTGCCACCCAACTCAAAATATAGAGAAGTAGTTGTAATCCGATCTGTCTGGGTAATAACAATCTTAACAGAATCTTCATCATAAATTTTTGCCTGCAATTGGACAGAAAATAAAATTACTAACACAACTAAGATTTTTAAAAAGGTTATCAAAAACTTACTTTTTTCCATTTTAATATAATTTAAGATAATTCAATATTCTTACTTTACTAGTTTATATAAACAGTTCTTTCTTTTTTATACAACCAAATTCAATGTGTATATAAGATTTCTCTCTCTTTTTATTTTCAATTTTCAAATATGTGATTTTCTTGTAATCATTCAAAATTATAACTTTTTTTATAACTCGCATATTCAATTTGCAAATAGTTTATAAAATAAACTCTTATCAATATATTATTTGCTGCATTGAACGAAATTGAAAAAATTTGTACAAAGAAACATAAGTTTTAAAAAAATAAGGACATTTCGGTGACATTTATAATCAAAAAACCCCGGGTTAAGCCTTATTATCAACCACTTAACCCGATTTAATTAGTATATTCACCAAAGTATTGGGAACGATTATCGGTAGCCATTGTATTTGAATAATAAATCAAACTATTAAGGCATAACACTGGATAACATATAACATCGGGTCATAAAACATGCTGATCCATCCTGAAATAAGCTGACAATTTCGAGGCATAAAGCTTCATTTTACCACCAAACCGCCAATTTCCTGTAGATAACCTTAGAGCTATTGCGTTTTTTTAATCTTATACTTTCTTCCTTTATTTTTTCCCTCTACTTCCAATAGCCCGAGTTCAACAAACTTAGCCAAATATTTTTTTACGCTAATATCGGATTTGTTCGTTAATAATTGTGCGCGATAGTTGTTTATTTCACCGTTTTTGTCAAGATAGCCTGCTATTTGTTCTAAAATTTCCAATTCTGTTTTTGATAACTTATCGGTAATTATATCGGTAAATATATCGGTAATTTTTCGGATAGGCAATTCCTCTAATGCCTGCAAAATAGCATCTAGCATAAATTCGACAAATGAAACAGAATCACCTGATTTCTGCGAAATTGCTAAAGCGTCATAGTAGGATTGCTGATTTTCATAGACTACCGTTTCATCCGGCAACCATGCAAAAAGTTCGTTCCATTTGGAAAGAATGAGTGTCTGCCAAAGTCGTCCAATTCTGCCGTTTCCATCTATGAATGGATGAATATATTCAATTTCAAAATGAACAATAGAACTTTTAATAAGCGGGTGCACATCTGTTTTCTTTGCCCATAAAAATAAATCTTTTACTAATTGTGGGACAAATTGATAATTCGCTCCTGCGTGAACAAGTTTAGTCCCCTCATAAACGCCAACTCCCTGTGAACGAAAATGTCCTGCATCTTTCACTAATTGGACAGTCATATATTGGTGAGCTTTCAAGAAATCCTTGACTTTGTAAGGGTCATATTCAAGCAAATGTTCGTAAGCCTGATAAGCATTTTTCACCTCCTGAATTTCGTGTGGGAGTCCTAAAACCCGCTTACCTTCAATAATGTCAGTAACTTGACCTAGTGTAAGAGTGTTGTTCTCTATTGCTAAAGAGGATTGAATGGAACGCAAACGATTGATTTTTCGCAAACGTAAATTCCGACTATATTCGTCTGCTCCACGTATTTCGCCAAGTTTTTCAGCAATTCGCGACACCAAATCAATGGTTTTTATGCTGATTGTATATGTTGGATCATTCATTTATTTTAATTTTCGCATTGTACAAATTTACTAAAATTTTACTTCATTTTTGATCACTCGCATATTCAATTTGCAAATAGTTTATAAAATAAACTCTTATCAATATATTGTTTGCTGATTTAACGAAACAGATAAAATTTGCTTGATCCGATAAAATTTGTACAAAAAACTTGAGTTTTTGAAAATTGGGTACAACTTGGGTACCAAAACAAGAAAACGCATTACCTAAGTAACACGTTTTCAATTGTTTAGCAAATTTCTTTGCAGTCCGACGGGGAATCGAACCCCGGTTACCAGGATGAAAACCTGACGTCCTAACCCCTAGACGACCGGACCGTAAACCAATTCGTATTTGGGGACTGCAAAGAAAAAAATAATTTCTTTGCTATGCAAATTTTTTTTTGTTTTTTTAGAAAAAAAGCTTCTTTTAGCTATGTGCTTCATTTACTGACGATTAACCACCTGCTTAGTCCATTTCTGCCTCAAGCTCATCAGTCATTTCAAGATTATGAAACACTTTCTGAACATCATCATCGTCTTCGAGCAGCTCAATAAGCTTTAAAACCGATTTAGCCTCATTAACCGGCAAAACCTTTGTGTCGTTTGGTATTCTTTCTAATTCTGCGCTTGAAGGCTCAATTTTTAATTCTTCAAATTTTTTGTTGAGATTTCCAAAATCTTCGAGTGCACAAGTAACTGTCACATTGTTTTCATCAACCTCAATTTCTTCAGCACCGGCATCTATAAGTTCCAATTCGAGATCTTCAAAACCAATTGATGTTGGCTTTTCGAATTCAAAAACTCCTTTTCTGTCAAATAAGAAACTTAACGAACCGTTTGTGCCCAAGGTGCCGTTATACTTATTAAAAATAGCCCTTACATTCGAAACCGTTCGATTATTATTATCTGATAAGCATTCAACAAAAACTGCAATTCCGTGTGGTGCGTAACCTTCAAAACTGCTGGCAGAAAAATTTGCTCCATCCTGATCTCCCTTTTTTATTGCACGTTCAATATTGTCTTTAGGCATATTAACACCTTTAGCATTCTGAATTGCAATCCTTAGTTTTGCATTATAATCCGGATCGTGGCCGCCACCGTCTTTAACGGCAATTGTTATCTCTTTCGATAGTTTTGAAAAGATTTTTGACCTTTTGGCATCTATTGCTCCTTTTTTTCTCTTAATTGTTGACCATTTATTGTGTCCTGACATAAACCAAATGTTTGAATTATTCGCAAAAATAAAAAATTATTGCCTTATGATAAATTTATCTGTCAAAATAATTTCTCAAAATATTTTTTATAAAAGATAAACATTTATATATTTGCATTGTTTTAACAGTGGATAGATTTGGATGCTTGCAACCACGAATAAAAAAATGCTAGAACTTGTCTTGCCTCCATCCTTTAATATCCCGAAGATATATTAATAATTAAAAACTATTGAGATGAGTTATTATTTTACCTCAGAATCTGTATCAGAAGGTCATCCTGACAAAGTAGCGGATCAGATTTCAGATTCTATTCTTGACGAATTTATGGCTTTTGATTCAACATCAAAAGTTGCTTGTGAAACTTTGGTTACAACAGGTCTTGTTGTAGTTGCCGGAGAAGTTAAATCTAACGCTTACGTTGATGTGCAGGAAGTTGCCCGCAAAGTTGTTAACGAAATCGGATATACCAAAGGAGAATATCGCTTTGACGGGAATTCTTGTGGTGTATTGTCCGCTATTCATGAACAATCTCCGGACATAAACCAAGGTGTTATTGAAGGAGAAGGGCTGCACAAAGAACAAGGTGCTGGCGATCAGGGAATGATGTTTGGGTATGCTTGTACCGAGACTGATGATTATATGCCTTTACCTTTAGATCTTTCGCATCGTATGTTACAGGTACTTGCTGAAATTCGTAGAGAAGGAAAAGAAATGGTTTATCTACGTCCCGATTCAAAATCTCAAGTAACGATAGAATATGATGATAATAAATCACCTTTACGAATTGACACTATTGTTATTTCTACACAACACGACGATTTTGACCTAGACGAATTGAGAATGTTAAATAAAATTAAGGAAGACGTCCAAAACATTTTAATCCCTCGGGTTAAAAAAGCCCTCCCGGTAAGAATTCAGGAACTTTTTAAAGATGATTATACCTTGCATGTAAATCCTACAGGAAAATTTGTAATAGGTGGCCCTCATGGTGATACCGGACTAACCGGAAGAAAAATAATTGTTGACACTTACGGAGGCAAAGGTGCTCATGGAGGAGGTGCTTTTAGCGGTAAAGATCCATCAAAGGTTGACCGGTCAGCGGCTTATGCAGCTCGTCATATTGCTAAAAACATGGTTGCAGCAGGAATAGCCGAAGAAATACTTATACAGTTAGCTTACGCTATTGGCGTTGCAGAACCTGTTGGTGTTTATGTAAACACTTATGGCACTTCAAAAGTTGATTTTAACGACAGTGCAATTGCTATTAAAATCAAAAAAATATTTGATTTAAAACCGGCAGGAATTGAAAAAAGACTAAAACTAAGAAACCCTATTTATAGAGAAACTGCTGCATACGGACATTTTGGACGTTCGGCAGTTGTAGTTAAAAAGCATTTTAATTCTCCATATTCAGGGATAAAAGATATTGAGGTAGAACTCTTTACTTGGGAAAAACTTGATTATGTTGATACAATAAAAAGAGAATTCGGTTTTTAAAATTAAATTATAATATTTACCGCCTGTTTATAAAAAATATTTACAGGCGGTTATTTTTTTATATATCTTCGTTACTTTAGTAAAAAAATAAATAATGGAAAAATACAAAAAATACATCGTTGGTCTTATTGGGCTTATTTTATTAGTATTGTTTGTAATCTATTTTTCAAATATTATTATGTGGATTCTGATAGCGGCATTTATTGCAATGATTGGAAACCCGCTTGTAGAATTATTAGGTAAAATCAGAATAAAAAAATTCGGCATTCCTAAATGGATGGCTTCATTGATGACAATTGCCATTATTTGGTTCATTGTTATTATGTTGTTTAGATTGCTGGTTCCTTTAGTTATTGATCAGGTTAGTGAATTTCAGGCAATTGATATCGAAACTATATCTGAAGGTCTTGAAAAGCCTATTAAGAACCTTGATGATTTTATTCAGAAAACACCTATTTTAAACCAACCTGAATTCTCAACAGAAGATTTTATTTTAGATAAAATATCATCTATAATTAATTTCACTTCTGTTGGAAATTTCATTAACGACCTTGGGGGAACAGCATGGAATTTATTTCTCTCCTTGTTTTCCGTAACATTTATCAGCTTCTTTTTCCTTAAAGACAAACAACTTTTTGATAAAGGGGTTTTAATGATGGTACCGGAGAAATATGAGTTAAAAACTTCAAAAGTTCTATTGTCAATCCGCAAACTCACTTCAAGATATTTATTGGGAGTTATTCTTGAAACTTTTTTTATGATGATTTTATTTACTTCCGGATTAGTTATAATAGGTGTTGATTTCGATTTGGCTCTACTTGTTGGAATTATCGGTGGCGTTTTAAACGTTATCCCATATATTGGGCCATGGATTGGAGCGACAATTGGAGTAATCCTAATTACTACTGCAAATATTAATCTGGATTTTTACAATGAGATATTACCATTAATTCTAAAAATACTTGCGGTATTTGCAGTAGCTCAATTAACCGACAATATAATCTTTCAACCACTAATTTATTCCAAAAGTGTTAAAGCACATCCTTTAGAAATATTTTTTGTTATCATTATTGCCGGATCTTTATATGGAGTCTTAGGAATGATGTTGGCAATACCCGGATATACAGTAATAAGAGTAATCTTGAAGGAATTCTTATTTCAATATAAATTTATTCAGCAATTGACACAAAATATGAATACCGATACAGTTAAAAACAAGGATAAAGTTAAAGTTAAAGATGAAGATAATAAAGCAGATTTATAAATTCGGAGGAGCTTCAATAAAAAATGCTGAGGCATTAATTAATGTTGTAAAAATCATCGAAAACGAAAAAGACCTTATTATTGTTATTTCTGCAATTGACAAGACCACTAATGAACTAGAAAAACTCGTAAATGCTTACTTCAAAGATTGCGATTCGAAAAATGTATTATTAAACAATATTTGCGATTTTCATACAAATTATTTGAAAGGTGCTTTTATTGACAACTATGATGAGGCTTTATCGAAGTTAAACATATTACTTTCTGAACTACGCAATAAAATAAATTCACAGCCTACTAATGATTATGATTTGGAATATGATGCGATAGTAAGTTATGGTGAATTGTTTAGTTCTTCGATTTTTAGCGAGTTTTTAAAACATAAAGGTATCTCTAACTCATTAATTGATGCCAGACAGGCTCTTATAACTGATTCTAACCATCGCGATGCAAAAATTAATTGGCAAAACAGCTCCGAACCCGTAAAAAATATTTTTGGAACAGGAACTGGAATTTTTATCACTCAAGGGTTCATAGGCAGAGCGTCAAACGGAGAGGTAACAACACTAGGGAGAGAAGGCTCTGACTATTCGGCATCTGCTCTGGCATATCTGCTTAATGCCAATAGCGTAACAATCTGGAAAGATGTTCCCGGAATAATGAATGCTGACCCTGATTGGTGTTCTTTTGCAGAAAAGTTGGATGTATTGTCATACCTTGAAGCAATTGAACTTGCCTTTTTTGGTGCAAAAATTATACACCCAAAAACAATTAAGCCTCTTGAGAACAAAGACATTCCAATGTATGTCAAATCATTTAAAAATCCTGATGAAACGGGAACTATTATTAAGAAATTAGATTATAAACTCAAACTTATTCCTGTATATATTTTAAAGACAAATCAAATCCTAATTTCTATCTCTCCAAAAGATTTTTCCTTTATTGTTGAAGAAAATATAAGTAAAATATTTGGATTATTTGCTCAATATAAAGCTAAAGTCAATATTACTCAAAACTCGGCTGTTAGCTTTTCTGCTTCAATTGACGGAGATAACAGATATTTTAAGGCCCTTATTGGTGAATTACAAAAAGAGTTTTATGTAAAATACAATACTAATCTGGAACTTGTGACCATAAGATATTATACTGATGATGCCGTACATAAAATGACAAATGGCAAAAAGATTTTGATTGAACAAAAAAGCCGTTCAACTGCCAGATTTTTATTACAATGTTAGGTTTGGTTTATGATCATCAAAAGAACATGTTACAAATCCGTCTTTTTACCATAAGCTAAGTCTCCTGCATCACCTAGTCCCGGAACGATATAAGATTTAACTGTCAGTTCATCGTCAATAGCTCCAACCCACACAGAAATTATGCTTTCCGGCAACATTCTTTCAATATAATCAAGTCCGTCTTTACTTGCTATTATTGATGCAATATGAACATGTTTGGGCATTCCATAATTCAATAATCCTTTAAACGCCAGCTCAATACTTCCACCTGTAGCAAGCATCGGATCATTAATCAATAGTATTTTTTTCTCTAAAGGCGGGGACGAAATATAATCTATTTTAATTTCAAATTCTCCGCTTTTATCATACTTTCTATATCCAGCAACAAATGCACTGTCTGCGTGATCAAAATAATTTAAAAATCCCTGATGAAAAGGTACTCCTGCTCTTAATACCGTGGCAATAATCGGCTGCTCTTTTAAAGTGGGGGCTGTTGCAATGCCAAGTGGTGTCGTAATGTCTTCGTCGCTAAATGGAAGAGTTTTACTAATTTCATAAGCCATAATTTCACCTACTCGTTCCAAATTTTTCCTGAATCTCATTCTGTCTTGCTGAATTTGGTAATCACGAATCTCTGAAATAAATTGATCTAAAAGAGTCCCTTTTCCACCTAAATTGTAAATTTTCATCGCAGTGTAATTTTTATTAAAATGTAATTATACAAAATATTTGTTTCGGAAAAACATTTTAAACACTTTTTTAAGAACTGATTTTAAATAGTATTGTATGGATACCTTTCAAAATGAACTTTTTTCACCATCTCGAACAAAATTTCTCTGAACTCTAAAATATTATCAGACTGAGTGGCAGAAATAAAAACACAAGGCATTGAGAGTTTTGCAAAATAAGTACTTTTCAACTCGTCAAGAGAAAAGTTTTCTTTATTTTTAGGTAATAGATCATCTTCATCTTTCTTAATAAAACTGAACTTGTCGGTTTTATTAAAAACAACAAATCCTTGTTTATCATTTATTTTAAGTTCTTTTAATGTTTGTTCTACAACACTCATTTGATCTTGAAAAGACTTATGCGAAACATCTACTACATGTATAATAATATCAGACTCACGAGCTTCGTCAAGTGTTGATTTAAAAGATTCTACCAGCTTATGAGGCAATTTTCTGATAAAGCCAACAGTATCACTTAATAAAAATGGAAGATTATTTACCACAACTTTGCGAACAGTAGTATCGAGAGTTGCAAAAAGTTTGTTTTCAACTAATACTTCTGCCTTGCTCAGCAAATTCATTATTGTGGATTTCCCGGCATTAGTATAACCAACCAAAGCAACCCTGACCATGTTATTACGATTTTTTCGTTGCTGAGCCATTTGTTTATCAATAGATTTTAAATCTTCTTTTAATCGGGCAATTTTTTCGAGTATAATTCTTCTATCAGTTTCTATTTGAGATTCGCCAGGACCTCTAAAACCAATTCCTCCTCTTTGTCTTTCGAGATGCGTCCACATCCGTGTAAGCCTTGGTAACAAATACTGATATTGAGCCAACTCAACCTGCGTTTTTGCATAAGCTGTCATGGCTCGTTGAGCAAAAATATCCAATATCAAATTAGTCCTATCAAGAACCCTAAGCTCTAAGGACCGTTCAATATTTCTAAGTTGTGCAGGAGTTAATTCGTCATCAAAAATAATTAATGGAATTTCATTATCTTTAATATATCTTTTTATTTCTTCAAGCTTCCCACTACCAACATAAGTCTTAGAATTTGCATAACTCACATTTTGAGTAAAAAATTTCACAGGTTCCAAACCAGCAGTTTCGGCAAGCTGCTTTAATTCGTCAAGATATTCATAAACCTGTTCAGCATTATGATCCTGATCAATCACACTTACCAAAACCACTTTTTCAGGACTAATAACACTTTGCATAATACTTGAATTCAATACAACAAAAAGACCCTGCCGAAAAGACAGGGTCTAATATTTTATTAATACATTTAATATAATTTAAAATTAATCGGGACAACAAATGTTACAGGAACCGGCTTCCCTCTTTGTTTACCGGGTGTCCAGTTAGGTAACAATTTTACAACTCTTAAAGCTTCTGCATCAAGATAAGGGTCAACACCCTTAGCAACCTGAACTTTTGTAACAGCTCCGTTTTTATCAATAACAAACTGAATAAATACTCTACCTTGAATACCATTTTCTTTTGCAATTTCAGGATATTTTGTATTATCGGCAATAAATTTCATCAAAGCAGCATCTCCACCCGGGAACACAGGTTTGTCTTCAACAACAGCAAAAGCAATTGCTTCAACCTCCTCTTCTACTTCCACATCAAAGCTTTGGACTATATTAATATTTGTTTTTGTCTTATCGTCTGCCTCTGAATTAATATCAACATCAGCAACCTTTACATCATCTTCGACAATCGTAAGCTCTTCTATAACGGTCTCTGGCTCAGGCTCAGGTTGTTCAATTTCTTCAGGGGGAGTTTCCTGAACAGTATTTTCAATTTCTTCTTCAAAGACCTCATCCCCAGTTAAACCACCCAAATTCGATTCAGACATTTCTTCAGTTGTCCATTCAAACGCAACAAGGCAAATTGCCAAGGAGAATACCAAACCAATCAATAAGAAATTAAGTTTATTTTTTTCTAAATTGACTTTGTCAGACTTTTTAACTTGCATAGCTTTAAATTTTAAGTTTGTAAAATTAGTATTTTTATTAATCACAACAAAAAAATAATGTATTTTTTCGCGTAACTGATGCTTTCTATATAGCTATTCCATAAATTTTCTTACAATTCTTTCTCCCAAAACGAAATAAAATTGAAAATGTTGCATTTTTTATCACTTTTCAACGAATCCAAGATGTGTTTCAATATTTTTACAAATATTCAAATAATTTTAATTCAGTTATAAATAAAATATTATCTTTGCAGCCCGGTTCGAGAAACCGAGAATAAGTTAAATAACTAAAAAAGTAATTATTATGGCAGTTAAATTAAGACTAGCAAGACACGGTCGCAAAAGTATTCCTTTTTATTACATTGTTGCTACCGACTCTCGCACACCACGTGATGGTAAGTTTATTGAAAGAATCGGATCATATAATCCGACAACAAATCCGGCTACAATTGAGCTGAATTTTGACAAAGCATTAACATGGTTAATGACAGGTGCTCAACCAACCGAAACAGTACGAAGAATTTTATCCTACAAAGGCGTTTTAATGAAAAAACACTTACTTGACGGGGTAAGAAAAGGTGCTTTTGACGAAGCTGAAGCTGACAAACGTTATGTTGCATGGGAAAAGACTAAAATATCAAAGATTAGTGATAAAATCAAAGGTCTTGACGACAACAGAATTAAAGATGAAAAAGCTAAATTAGAAGCTGAAAAAGCAATTAAAGAACAAAGAGCAGCAGCTATTGCAAAAAAATATGCTGAAGCTGTAAAAGCACAGGCTGAAGAAAAAGAGGAAGAAGACGCTAACAACCAAATAGTAGAAGATGTTGTTGTAGAAGACACAACTTCTGTTGAAGTTGAAGCTAGTGTTGAAACTCCGGCTGAAAACATTGAAGAAGTTTCTCAAGAGCCTGAAACTAATAACGAAGAAGAAAGTACTGAAAAATAATGTTCTTTGGAAAAGACGAATTGATTCTTGTTGCTCATGTTCTTAAGACACATGGACTAACCGGAAGTTTGTCTTTAACAATTCATGAAGATTTTTCAAACAGTATTATTAAAGAAACTAAACCGGTATTTCTTTTCAAAGAAGGGATACTGGTTCCTTTTTTTACAGAATCGGTTAAGGATTCCGGAAATAACCTGATTGTCAAACTTAAACATATTGATAATCTAAAAAAAGCAACTAATTTTATTGGTTGTGAGGTCTATGTTTTAACCGAAACAGTTTTTGATAACATAGAAGATGAGGTGTCATTTGAATTTGACGGGTTTTCTGTTTTTGATAAACACTATGGGTTCATTGGAAATGTTAAAAATTTTGATATGATACCCGGTAATCCAATATTTGAAACTGAATTCAAAGGAAAAACTATTATTATTCCTTTTGCAGAAGATATTATAACAAAAATTGACGAAGAAAAAAGAGAAATTCATATAACTGTACCTAAAGGTCTGATAGAAATTTATCTAAATTCGTAATAAAACCCTATCTCACATAAAAAAACAAGATTTTTTCTTATAATTTTACCATTAGTAATTCATTTCTCGATATCTTTGTTATAATTATGCAACCTTTATTTTTATTATAATGTCTGTAATGTAATTAAGAATGCCTGACTTACACGAAATAATTGCCGGCTGCAGGAAAATGGAGAAAAAAGCACAGCGATGTCTGTATGACAGATACGCGGCTTTGTTTCTTGGTATTGCATACCGGTACAGTAAGTCTAAAGAAGATGCTGAAGACATTCTACAGGATGCATTTGTAAAAATCCTGACAAGAATTGATCAATACAGCGAAACAGGTTCTTTTGAAGGATGGATGAAAAAAATATTGGTTAATACAGCCATAAGTCATTATAGAGTATCTCAAAAGCATGATTACCATAAGGACTTTGATAATATTGTTGAAACCGATATAGAGGATTATGAAATAGACAGCAATGAATTTACTCGCGAAGAATTACTTCACAGTATTAATGATTTGCCACAAGGTTTTAAAATAATCTTTAACCTTTACGCGATTGAAGGATATAAACATCGCGAAATTGCAGAAATGCTCGAAATAAATATTGGGACATCAAAATCACAATATAGTAGAGCCAGAGCATATTTGCAACTAAGATTAATTGAATTGAAAAAAGAAAACAAGCTTATTAAAGATGAGCAGTAGTAAAAATATTGAAGATTTTTTCCGGTCGGAATTTGACGAATTTAAAGTCAATCCCTCAGGAAAAGTATGGTCAGGAATAAACAAACGCCTGACTGTACCACGCTTCAATGCTATATATAAAAATGCTTTTAACGGATTTAGACTATCTCCGTCAGAACACGTTTGGCGAAGGGTGGCAGCTTTTGTTTGGTTAAATAAATTTATACATTTTACTCCATTCAGTTTTAATATTTATTATCTGGGGATAATTGTAACTGCAGTTGTTGGTACAGTAATAACAGTAAATAATAATCCTAATTTAAATTTTGTACATTTCGATGCCAATTCGATAAACATTGAATCTAACGACAATTCCAATGATCTTTTTAACATCCCAAACCCATCCGAATATTTGGATTATTATTTAGCTCAAACTAATGCAACTGTTGATATAACAAATGTAGCTTATCTACAAAATAACAATGATAATTTGTCAGATGACACTAAAACCATAATTATACCAACGATTATTGACAATACTGATAATCAAATTTCTGAACCAAATATCTTAATACAAAATCAACACAACGAAAACATCAACATCCAAAACAACTTGTCTGAATTAAGCAATGCTATAACGAGTAATGAATTAAACGAAGAAATAGAAAACAACATCTTATTAGAAGAAAAACTAAAAGAAACTGAAAGCTTACAAATTGAAGAAATTATTACAAAATCGGAACTATTGCCTCCAAAACTTGTTAGAAATATTACTTATTCATTGAAATATCATCCCGATTGGTCTGAATTTGCTGATTTAAAACTTTCTGAAATTCCTTATCAAAATCCGATTGTATATGATACTATTGGTTATAATCATGTGGGCGAACCAATAATTATTGAAAAATCATGGTTTACTGTTGATTTGTTCTATTCGCCATATTTAAACAGCTATTCAAACAAATTGCTAAATTCTGAATTAGAGCAAAATTACAATTTTTATTCTGCTAACAACAAACCCGCTTACACATATAGTGTCGGACTTGGAGTATCATTCAATTACAATAGATTTAGGTTAGAATCGGGTTTCTCTTATTTACAAATGCCTGAAAATCTAAATCAAATTATAAAAGTTTATGACACTGTAACAACATATCAATATAATTATTTTGAAAACCACAATTGGGATTACGACACTATTATGATTCTTGATCTTGATGAGTATTTACAAGGGAATATCGTTTATATTGAATATGTTGATTCGTGTATGTTTTATTTTACCGATTCTGTGCTATTAACGCATCGTGACTCTGTTCAAATCGACAAATTAATTAATGCTGAAAATACCTATCACATTGTTGATGTCCCGATTATTGTCGGCTACGAATTTAGTTATGGTAATTTATCAATAACGCCAAAAGCCGGATTAATAACCAGTTTTTTAACAAAACGAGCAGGTACCGGATATAATATTATGTCGGGAGAAATAGTCAATGCAACCGATTTGCCATCTAACACAATACTTTTTGATTATTATGCAGGTATAAATTTTCAATATCGCATATCAAAAAATACAGCAATTTTTATTGAACCTCATCTTAGATCTGACATTAATTCCTTATATAAAAGCTCTTATGCTATAAGCGAAAAGAGTATGAAATATGGCTTGAAAACAGGTATCAGTATAAGATTCTGATGAAAAACATTTTCCCACATATAGTTTTGGCTCTTTTGCTGACTTATAATTCATCTTTTTTATTTGCTGTATGTAACGCAAACTATAATTATCAAGAAACCAGCCCATTACATGTGGAGTTTATAAACTTTTCTGTAAGCTATAATGAAGGTAGCGTACACTATTATTGGGATTTTGGAGATGGAAGCACAAGCTATCAAGAAAACCCAACTCATATTTATGATGCTCCTGGTATATATGAAGTTTGTCTTAATGTAATAACAACAGAGCTTTGTTTTTCTTCTAAAACAAAGAATCTTTATATTGGAATACCTCCAAATTCTCCATATTGTTATCTCGATATAGACTTTATTACAACAAATGCAACTGCTCCTAATTATAATAACGGGACTGCTACTGTTTATGGATATTCTGATATTCCATGTTGCTACGAAGCTTTCTGGAGCAATGGTGACGAAGGAGAACATATTGAAAACCTTTCGCCGGGAACTTATTGCGTGAGTTTAACAAATGGCGAGACTTGTTATGGAACTAATTGTGTAACTATCGGATACAACAACAATTGTTCTTCGTCTTTTTATATTGACTCAACGACCTTTTCTCATCTTGATGGAGCATATCGGTTCATAAATAACTCACATGGCGAACAGCATGACTTCATTTGGGACTTTGGTGACGGTACAACTTCCTCGGCTTATAGCCCTCTTCATATATACAGAAATACCGGAACTTATAATGTATGCCTTACAATTGAAACTCATTATGGCTGTACTGATGTCTTTTGCAGAACCTTGCACGTAAACTACATCTCTCCTTTACTTGCAAATTTATACGGAATTGTGAATGCGGGAGAAACCCTGCTGCCTCAAGGCATTGCAGTTCTCTATAAATATTTAAATCAAGAATATACTGCAATTGATTTTAGCTTTGTAGAAAATGGATATTACACTTTTGAAAGTTTACCAAAAGATTTTCTTTATCTGACTCATATAATCCCATATTTTGATACAGAAGAAATTTATTTTCCAAAATATAACTCTACTTATTTTGATAATAATGTCCATTGGCAGCAAACTTCATTTATTAATCTTTACAACGATACCGTTTATAATACATCCCTCTATTCATATAATGATATATACTTCAATCAGGGAATCATATCCGGCAAAGTAACTTATGAAGACACTATTGCTTACGAAGAAAATATTTTTCAAAATGTATGGTTCGAAATTTCAGAGTCAAATGAAGGTGTTGCGAAAAACATGGTTGTGCTATTACAAAATTCAAATCATGTATTGCTTGACTTCAATTTAACTGACGAAAACGGAAGTTTTACTTTTAACAATCTTGAATATGGAGGCTATTTCTTAAGTGTTGAAAAACCCGGTTTAATAAGCGATGAAATTTTTGTGGAGATTTCTGCGGATAATCCTTATTCTAATAATAATGATTTTACGATATTCGAAAATTATATTAGCCCTGTACATAAATTTATTAGCGAAAGACATTTTGATTTATATCCAAATCCTGCAGAAGATAAATTATTTTTAAATTTAATGGAACAAAACTGTCAAATTAAAATATCCAATTCTCTTGGTAATACAATAATTCAAAAATCCCTGAATTATGGTTTTAATACAATAAATTTATCAGATTTTAACCCGGGATTATATTTTATTGAAATAAATTCAGATAAATACACTTATAAAGAAAAACTGATTAAGCTGTAAAATTTCTAAAGTATAACACTGCCTGAAATTTCATTAAAATTTCTTATTTTTGACCAAAACTCTCTAAATGAAAAACAAAATTTTCTTTCTTGATGCCTATGCCTTAATATTTAGAGCATATTATGCGTTTATAAAAAATCCTCGTGTAAATTCAAAAGGTTTGAATACTTCTGCAATATTTGGATTTGTAAACACTCTTGAAGAAATTTTAAGCAAAGAAAAACCCAGTCATATAGGTGTTGCATTTGACCCTTCAGGACCGAATTTCAGACATGAAATGTATTCTGAATACAAAGCTAATAGAGAAGCAACACCTGAGGATATAAAAAAAGCTATCCCATATATTAAACAAATACTCGAAGCTTATAATATCCCTGTTATTGAAGTTCCGGGCTATGAAGCAGATGACGTAATCGGGACGTTGGCAAAAACTTTTGCAGATAATGATTCAATTGTTTATATGATGACTCCCGACAAAGATTATACTCAACTCGTACAAGACAACATACTTATTTACAAGCCTTCGCGATCAGGCAATGCTGCAGAAATAATTGGAGTAAAAGAGGTTGAAGAAAAATATGGTATTGACAGACCGGACAAAATGATTGATATTTTGGCTTTATGGGGAGACACCTCTGATAATGTTCCGGGGATTCCGGGAGTTGGAGAAAAAACCGCTGCAAAACTTATTGAAAAATTTGGAAATATTGATGAAATATATAATAACATTCATAAACTGGTTGGCAAGCAAAAAGAGTCACTAGAACAAAATAAAGAACAATTATATCTATCTAGGATACTGGTAACAATAAAAACAGATGTCCCGTTAAATATTAAACTTGAAAATCTAACCCATGATGAACCAGATTTTGAGAAACTAGATAAAATATTTCAGGAATTAGAATTTAAAACACTGTCCACCCGAATTATTGGGAATAATGCCACGTCTAACTTCGAGATAAATCCTATAGTAAAAAATGAGTCCAAATCAAAAGCAGAATTACAATTTAATCTTTTTAGCGAAAGCGAAACTACGCTTATCAATGAATCACAGTCCGATTCGAGATTTTCATTTTCAAAATCAGAGGTGAAATACAAGCTTATTGAAACATTAGCAGAAATAGAAGAACTATTAAAACTGCTTAATGACAGCAGTGAAATATGTATTGATACCGAAACTACAAGTCTTGACACTTTAGAAGCTGAGATAATTGGGTTGGCTATTTCAATATGCGAAAAAGAAGCCTATTATGTGCTTATGCCCGATGACTTTGAAAGTACAAGAAAACTGTTAATGATGTTTCAACCGATTTTTAACAATCGCTCAAAATTAATTATAGGACAAAATCTAAAATATGATTTATCTGTTCTTTTAAATTATCAGATAAGCGTTAAGGCAAAGCAATTCGACACGATGATAGCTCATTACTTGCTACAACCTGAGCAGAAACACAATCTGGACTATCTTGCGGCAAAATATCTTAATTATAGAATGATTCCCATCGAATCTTTGATAGGAGAAAAAGGGATAAATCAAAAAAATATGAAAAATATTGATGTAAATCGTATTGTTGATTATTCCTGCGAAGATGCCGACATAACCTTACGATTAAAAAACATCTTTACTCCCGAATTAAAAAATTCAGGTTTGGAAAATCTTTTTTACGAAATAGAAATGCCTTTGGTAAATATTCTAATTACTATGGAAAAAGCAGGAGTCAGTATTGATTCCGAAACAATAACTAAATACTCTATTAGTCTTAAAGAAGAACTCGAGCGAATTGAAGAAAAAATCTTTGGTTTGGCAGGTGAAAAATTCAATATTGCTTCTCCAAAACAACTTGGAGTAATTTTGTTTGAAAAACTAAAAATAATCAGCAATCCAAAGAAAACTAAAACAAAACAATATAGCACAGGAGAAGAAGAACTTGTAAAGTTATCTGAAAAACATCCAATAATTAACGAAATATTAGAATATCGATCAGTAAACAAACTAATAAATACTTATGTAGATGTTCTTCCCGGACTTGTAAATAATAAAACCGGAAAAATTCATACAAGTTTTAATCAGACCATTACAGCAACAGGGAGATTAAGTTCAAACAATCCAAATTTACAAAATATCCCAATCCGTGAAGATAGAGGAAGAGAAATCAGAAGATCTTTCATCTCTTCCGGTAAAGATTATGTTTTTTTCTCGGCTGACTATTCGCAAATTGAGCTTCGACTTATGGCACATTTGAGCAAAGATGCTAATATGCTGGATGCTTTCAACAAATTTAGTCTTGATATTCATACTGCTACAGCAGCAAAAATTTTCAAAATTGCTGAAAATGAAGTTACCCGCGAAATGAGAGCAAAAGCAAAAACTGCAAATTTCGGTATTATCTACGGGATCTCCGCTTTTGGTCTTGGGCAGAGATTAAATATTCCGCCAAAAGAAGCTAAAATATTAATCGATAATTACTTTGAAACATTTCCGGGAGTGAAATCCTTTATGGATAAGTGCATTGCAAGTGCCAGAGAAAAAGAATATGTTGAAACAATTTTTGGAAGGTATAGATATTTGCCCGATATAAACAGTAAAAACGCAATAGTCAGAGGATTTGCTGAACGTAATGCGATAAATGCACCTATTCAAGGTTCAGCAGCAGATATAATAAAACTGGCGATGGTAAATATTATATCCCGTTTCGAGATCGAAAATATTAAATCAAAAATGATTTTACAAGTACATGACGAACTAAATTTTGATGTATATATCCCTGAACTAGATCAAGTCAAGCAATTGGTTATCGAAGAAATGCAAAACGTTGTTAACCTTAGCGTCCCTTTGTTGGTTGAAACCGGAGTAGGAACAAACTGGTTGGATGCACATTAACATCAAAAAAGAAGCTGCTCTTTGGGGAAAAGCAACTTCTTCGGGCTGAGAGTTGGAATCAAACAATTCAGATAAACTGAATCAAAAAATTAACCAAATAAAAACTTTCAATAATAAAACCTTAAATTTATTATGTCAATATCAAATATAATTCATAATTTTATGTTTTAATAAAAAAGAATGATTCAATTCTTTGCATTTTTACAATATATTACAACTTACTGTATATCAATGTTGTAAATAAAGAATAAGCATATTTATAAACTGTTTTTTGTATTTTTGAAAACTATGATTAAAGAAATTCAAACAATAATTCTTGGTTTATCCTTTTTTATTCCCTTTGCTTGGGCTTTGACGTACATATTGTCGCGTCAATATATTCAAAAATCAAAATCATATCTTGTACTATTAATGATCTCCGCATCATTCACTTACCTAATGACATATTTCAAATTTCAGGAACACATTGATTATTATACTTCCTTGTTCCCTTTTCAATCAGGAATTGTACTTACTCTGTTTCCATTAATGTATATGTATATAAAATCAATGACTTCAAGAAATAAAATTTCAAAAGCATTTATAATAAAACACATGCTATTTCCTTTGTCAATCTTTATAACATTTATCATTCTTCAAAAATTCGTTGTAAAATCAGAAAATGAAGAACTTTTTATAAGGTTTTTACTAGATCAAGATATTACCCAAAAAGACTATTTCCATTCGGGAAAAATAATTTATAATATTGGGAAACTGATTTTTGTAATAACTTCAATTTTATATACAATCGCCATTTTCATTACTCTAAAAAATTACTATGCCGAAGTAAAAGAGATCTTTTCTCAAAATGACACTACCGAATTAAAATGGTTAAAAGGACTGGGCTTTACTTTTGTTATTTTAGTTATATTTTTTGCAATTATTCATCTTCTTAATAACAAACAAGTAATGGATAATTCTTCACTTGTTATAATTTCATATCTTATGTTTGCAGGTTTCTTTTGGTATCTTGGATTAAATGGATTTCGACAAAAGGAAGTTTACGCGACACAAATTATTACGGATAATGAAGACATCGAAAACGCAGTTAAAATCAGTAAAAAACAATTAACCGATTATCTCGAAAAAAATAAGCCATTTATAAATCCGGATATTACTGCTTTTGATTTATGTTATCATTTTCACACAAACAGAACATATTTATCAGAATCTATTCGCAAAAATTTCAATCAGAATTTTCGAGGATTAATCAATATTTACAGAGTAAAAGAAGCACAAAAGCTTATTGAAGAATCCATAAACAATAAAGGCTTTTCAGATCTTGAAGAAATTTCAAAAAATTCAGGTTTTAGCTCTTATACTACTTTTTTTAGGGTTTTTAAAACCGAGACTGGCATAAGTCCTTCTGATTATTCCAAAAAAAAGCTATCGTCATCAACAAAATGATAACGATAGCCTATCCTGATAATTGATTTACCTTTTAATTATTTTTTCTGTAACAACTCCCTGGTTTGTATTCAACTGAAGAATGTATGCACCTGTAGGTAATTCAGATAGATCTAGCGAAATGACTCCATTTGACAAATCTTCTCTTAATAATAATTTCCCTGTCAAGTCTGTAACTATGACATCTGTAATATACGATGTCGAATTATTAATTAAAATTATACCTGTAGTCGGATTAGGATAAATATTAGCTGTAATATCATTTTCGGGGATATTGCTGTCTAATAAAACATTAATAAATACAGTTTCCTCAGCAGTATTATAATTAGTTATATCAGCAGGAGTAAATAAAACATACAATGCCTGATTATCTCCAACAGGCAAGACTGTCCCAAAATCAGGGTTGTAATCGAAAGTGCCGTCAACATCAGCAGTTGCATTTAGCTGTGCCTCTGTCAATTCTGTTCCCACAAAAATATCATCCGGATTAGCCCATGTTATTTGAGAGTTCGCTTTTAATATTTCAAAATCAGCACCAGCATAATTTAAATTATAATTATTAGATAAAGCAAGACCACCCTGAAGTATGCCGTATAAACCTGCATTTTCGCCCTCAACTCTAGCAAGTGTTCCGATAAAATTATCCCCGTTAACAAGTTCTTCATTTACCGAATATGTAAATATCGGATCTGTCTCACCATAAATCTTGTTTTGACCGGCGTCTGCTGTAACAGTTATTGCTTTTGGCGTAATTTCAAAATCGTCTCCAAAATAAACCAAATTATAATTATTAGATAACACGAGGCTTCCTTGATGAATTTCGTATAATCCCACATCCTCTCCTTCTTCTCTTAATAGAGCTCCCGAAAAATTATCCCCGCTTACTAAACTTCCTGTTACAGTATAAGTAAATACAGGATCGTTTTCTCCATAAATTTTTGATTGATCAGAATCTGCAGTTACCGTTATTGATTTGGGAAATATTTCAAATTCTGCCGGTATATAATTTATACTGTAATTGATAGATAAGGATAAGGTTCCCTGCTGAATTTCATACAATCCTATATTTTCTCCAACTTCTCTGGTTAATTGTCCCGAAAAGCTGTCTCCGGTTTCAAGTTCGCCAATGACAGTATAAGAATATGCAGGATTTGATTCTCCATAAATTTTTGACTGCGATTCATTTGCTGTAACAGTAATACCTTTTGCTGTAATATGAAAGTAATCGCCAACATAAACTAAATTATAATTTGAACTTAGTGCAAGGCTTCCCTTTTTTATCTGATAAATTCCAACATTTTCGCCAACATCCCGAGTCAAAGCTCCTGAAAAATCATCCCCCGGAGCCAATGTCCCTTCTACCGAATATGTATATGCGGCAGGATCGTCATCTCCGTAAACTTTCGTCTGATTCGGATCAGCTGTTACCGTTATTTGTTTTACTGTTATAGTAAAGTTATTTCCTACAAAACTTAGATTGTAATTTGAGTTCAATGCCAATGTGCCTTGCGATATAGGATAAGAACCGACAGCTTCGCCCGGTGCTCTGCTCAATGCACCCGTAAAACTATCCCACGGAGCAATCGCAGTACTTGTAGTGTATGCAAATTCCGGATCATCATCGCCATACTCTTTCGACTGACCTGCGGTTACTGTTACTGTTATAGGTTTTATCTTAATCTGAAAATCAGCTGAAGTTAGACTCATGTCATAATTAGGTCCTAAACTTAAACTGCCCAATTCAATAGCATAATAACCAATATCTTCGCCTGCAACCCTCGACAAAGCTCCTGTAAATTCGTCACCAGATATTGGCGATGGAATCGAATAATAAATAAATGCAGGATCGTTTTGCCCATAAGTTTTAAACTGACTATTATAAGCAACAACAGTAATCGGCTTCTGTAATATTTCAAAATCAGCACTAACAAATATTATGTTGTAGTTGGTCCCAAGATCCAGAGTCCCTTGTTGAATCTCATAAAGACCAACATCTTCGCCAATTTCTCTTGTCAAAACCCCTGAAAAGCTGTCTCCGAGAACCAATGAAGGAGTGTATCCATATGAAAAAACGGGATCTCCAACTCCATAAATTTTTGTTTGATTACTATTTGTCGTAACTGTTATATTTTTTTGTGTAATCTCAAAATCATTACTTACAAAGATGAGATTATAATTTGAACTCAATCCAAGAGTCCCTTGTAAAATCTCATAGAAACCAACACTTTCACCTGCAACCCTTGATAGAACACCCGTAAAATTATCCCCGATTACTAATTCAGGAGATACAGAATAAGTATAAGCAGGATCTGTTTCACCATAAACTTTTGATTGACCCTCATCCACTGTTACCGTAACCGGTTTTATCGAAATTTCAAAATCGTTTGAATAAAAAGTTATGTTGTAATTAGTACCTGCTGATAAGCTACCTTGTTGAATTTCGTAATAGCCGACATTCTCACCTGCTTCGCGTAATAAACTTCCGGTAAACTCATCTCCCGAAACAAGAATCGGGTCAACAGAAAAAGTAAATACTGGATCTGATTCGCCATACACTTTTAACTGTCCTGGATTAACCGTTACATCAATTGGTTTAACATTAATTGTCATTGACTGAGGTACTTCGTCAGCAGGCAAATAGATTGCATTCCCCGGTTGATTTGCAAAAATCTGACAATTGCCAGCATTGATTATTGTGATAGTACTTCCATTAGTACCTGTACATGTTGCTACATTTTCATCGGAGCTGGTAAAAATAACATCAAGTCCCGAGCTTGCTGTAGCAGACACAACAAATGGATCATCTCCATACACTTTATCAGGAATAGCATCAAAACCGCTAATTGTCTGGGTTAGATTTCCACCTGATCCGTTAATTGTAAAATTATATGGATTTTCATCATTATCATTATTGCTTATACTTATTTCAGCAGTATGCAAATCAACAGATCCCGGTTCGAATACAATTGAAAATGTTGTTGAAGTCCCTGGCAAAACCGGAGAGCTAACAGAAATTTGGTCAATATTAAATGCTGCTGCATCTACTCCGGAAATTTCAATTTTAGGATCTCCTGTCAATAGCAGATTATCAACACCTGTGTTTTCTATTGTAAAAATAATTTCACCGCTATCATCACCAAAAGGAATCACACCAAAACTAAATTCTCCTCCATCAGCAATATCTGTAGTGTTTTGTCTGATATTAATCTCTCGACAATTCTGAAAAACGTATGCTGAACCGGCACTTGGTAAATTTGTCTCTCCATTTGGGTCATGATCTTCAAGTTGGGCACCAACTAAAATATAAGTGTCACTTATAGCAACCGATACACCAAACCAGTCAGCTAAACTTCGATCTGTTGAAACAATTTTTTGCTCTTCTACCCAGTTTCCTGCATCATTTTTAAAAATATATGCAGAACCGGCATTATCGTGAGAGTTCAAACCATTTTCATCCTCATCCTCAAGGTATGCTCCAACAACGGCATAATCTCCATAAATAGCAACCGAATGTCCGAATCTATCACCATTTTCCCTATCAGAGGCTACAATTTTGTTTGTTTCTGTCCAAACACCAACATTATTAAAAAATATATATGCAGAGCCGGCTTCTTCTAAAGAATTATTCCCCGTCTCATCTTCATCTTCGCTGTAAGCCCCAACAATAGCATAACTTCCATGTATTGCAACTGACCAACCAAAATTGTCAAGTTCTTCTCTATCGGAAGCTACAATTTTTTGAATTTGATTCCACGTACCTGCAGTATTAAAAAAGATATATGCTGACCCTGAAGCATTTAAGGATGCCCCTCCACTCACATTTTCATCTTCATTATATGCTCCTACTATAAGATAATTTCCATCTATAGCAACAGAATAGCCAAAATAATCATTATTATATCTGTCAGAAGCAACTATTTTCTGCGTTTGTTCCCATGTTCCGGCATTATTATAAAAAATATAAGCCGATCCTGCATTATCCATGGTTGCTCCTCCAACAGCGTTTTCGTCTTCCAAATATGCTCCAACCACAATATAATCCCCGCTTATTGCAACCGAATTGCCAAAATAATCGTTTGCAGCTCTGTCTGTAGCAACAATCTTTTGAATTTCTACCCATGTCCCACTTTCATTTTTAAAAATATATGCAGAACCGGCACTTTCTAAATTGTTAGCACCGAACTCGTCTTCATCTTCAAGAACGGCTCCTACTACTATGAAATCCCCACTAATTGCTACCGAGTTCCCAAACCAATCTTCTGCAGATCTATCAGAAGCAACTATCTTCTGAACCTGTGTCCATGCTCCACTTTCATTTTTAAATATATATGCAGAGCCTGCCTGAATTTTGTTTGAGCCACCAACAACATCATGGTCTTCATATTTGGCACCAACAATTGCATAGTCGCCACTTATTGCAACTGAAAAGCCAAAATTGTCTTCAGCCTGACGATCAGAAGCACAAATTTTAATTATTTGATCCCAATTTTGAGAGTAGGATAATAAAAATCCGAAGGTAAAAAGCAATAAAATAACCAATTTTGACAATTTCATAATTCAAATGTTTTAATTAGTAAAATACTTATGCAATGCTTATAAGTTTTATCGTTATGACTTCAACAAATATAATAAATATTTTAATTCATAAGAATAGTTGTATAAAATGAACCTACCATTTAATAACTTTTTCTGTAATGACTCCTTGACTTGTTTTAATTATAACAATATATGTTCCGGCTGGGAGCTTCGACAAATTCACAGTTATTAACTGATTTGAAAAGGTTTCTTCAATTAGTACTTCTCCTAATATATCGATTACTAAAACCTCATCTATTGTGCAATCTGAATAATTAATCATTAACAAACCCGTAGTAGGATTTGGATAGACATTGGCAATTCTTTCATAATCAATTACTGCGTTGCCCAATAGCACATTTATAAACACAGTTGCTTGTGCGTTGTTATAATTGGTATAATCATCCGGAACAAACAGTACATGTAATTCTTGGTTATTTCCAATTTCAAGTACTGTTTCAAAATCCGGATTATATTCAAATGTCCCCACGATATTTGCGCTAGCATTTAGTTGTATTTCGGACAATGGCGTTCCATAATAAATATCAGCAGGATTATCCCAAATTATTTGTGGAGCAGCTTTAGTAATCTCAAAATCAGAAGAAATAAAATTAATGTCGTAGTTATAATTAATTGCTAAAGACCCTTGTTGGATTTCATATAGGCCAACATCTTCGCCCTGTTCCCTGCTTAATTGTCCTGTGAAATTGTCCCATGATTCTAATTCACCCGTAAATGAATAAGTAAATACAGGATCTTGCTCACCAAACAGTTTTGATTGAGACTCGTCTGCAATAACAATAATTTCCTTAGGTGTAATATGAAAATAATCTCCCTCATAAATTAAATTATAATTTGAGCCTAATGAAAGACTACCAATGTAAATATAATAATCACCAACCGTTTCTCCCATGTTTCGTGCCAATTCACCTGAAAATTCATCATCATTCAATAACGTTCCGGAAACCGAATAAGTAAAAACAGGTGGATCTGTTTCTCCATATACTTTTGCCTGATTTGGATCTGCGATTACAGTAATTTGTTTTGTGGTAATTTCAAAGTCCTCGCCAATAAAAGAAATAATATAATTTGAATTTAAAGACAGACTTCCTTGTAAAATGGA
Organism: Bacteroidota bacterium; assembly: GCA_029558535.1. GTDB lineage: Bacteria > Bacteroidota > Bacteroidia > Bacteroidales > ML635J-15 > Bact-19. The sequence continues at coordinate 94,164 of JAKQEK010000378.1, forward strand.
ATAATGTCCTACATCTTCGCCAGGTTCTCTTATTAAATACCCAGAAAAACTATCTCCAACTGCCAAATTTCCACTTGTTGTATATGTAAACACATCGGGGTCGTTTTGACCATACTCCTTCATTTGTCCCTCATCAACAATAACAACTATGTTTTGTTTTTTAATTTCGAAATGTTCGGGAACTAAACTAATAATATAATTTTCGTTCAAGCTCAAACTACCTAATTGAATGGCATAAAATCCGGGATTCTCACCCGATACCCTTGATAATGTTCCCGAAAATTCGTCCCCATTGACCGGGTCTGGTACAGAATAATAAACCAGTTCAGGGTCATCTTGTCCGTATGACTTATACTGATTCGGATATGGATATATTGTAATCAATCTGTTTAAAATTTCAAAGTAATCCGCATTGAATATAATATTATAATTATCGCCCAGGTCTAAGGTTCCAATTGCAATTTCATATAATCCAACATCTTCGCCCTCTTCTCTTGATAAAGCTCCCGTAAAACTGTCGCCCAGCACCAACGCCGGAGTAAAACTATAAGTAAAAACCGGGTCAGTTTCACCATAAATTTTAAACTGTTCACTATTAACAGTTACTGTAATAGTTTTTAGAGTAATATCGAATAAACTGCTAATGAAATTAATTTCATAATTTGAACTTAATGCTAATGTCCCCATTTGTATTTCATAGGTTCCCACATCTTCACCTGGCTCACGAGATAAGCTACCCGTAAATTCATCTCCGGAAGCGAGAGGCAAGTCAAATGTATAAGTAAAAACAGGGTCCTGCTGACCATAAATCTTTGATTGTCCAGGGTCAACAGTAATAGTAATTGGTTTCACAAGTATTTCAAAATTATCAGAATAAAAAGTAACATCATAATTCGGTCCAGCGGATAAATCTCCTTGTTGTATTTCATAACTTCCAATTTCTTCTCCCTCAATACGTGAAAGATTTCCCGTAAAAGCATCTCCTGGAACTAAAGATGGAATAACAGTAAAATTTAACAAAGGATCTGTGTCTCCATAATATTTAAATTGTCCGGCATTTACGGTAATATCAATATGCTTTGTATTTACAACAAGCGTTTGAGGGACTTCTTCTGCCGGTAAATATATTTCATTTCCGGGCTGATTAGCAAAAATTTGACAAGTTCCTGCATTAATTATAGTTATTGTACTACCATTCGTTCCAGTACAAGTTGCAATATTATCGTCCGAGCTGGTAAATATTACGTCTAAACCTGAGCTTGCCGTAGCCGAAACTTCAAATGGATCATCACCATAGGTTTTCTCGCTTATTGGTTCAAAACCACTTATAGATTGTGGTAATTTCCCTCCAGAACCTGAAATTGTAAAATTATATGGATTTTCATCTGTATCATTATTACTAATACTTATTTCGGCTGTATGAATATCTGTAAATGATGGTGTAAAAACAATAGAAAATGTTGTAGCTTCTCCTGGCAAAATCGACGAATTTACCAAGGACTGATTAATATTAAAAGCCGAAGCGTTTGTTCCTGCAATTTCTATTTTTGGATCCCCACTTAATAAAAGTTCGTTAACACCGGTATTTTCAATTGTAAAAATAATCCCATCGCTACTTTCACCATAAGGAATTACTCCAAAATCATAGCTTCCTCCATCTGCGATTTGAGTTATATCCTGTCTAACATTAATCTCTCTACAATTGTAAAAAACATAAGCAGCGCCTGCTTCGGGGAAAATAAAATGACCAAAAGGATCACTATCTTCAAGTTTTGCACCAACTAAAATATATGTCTCATCAATATCGAGTGATATACCAAAATAATCAGCTAAGCCCCTGTCATTTGAAACAATCTTTTGTTCCTGTGTCCAATTGCCTTCAATATTTTTAAAAATATATGCTGAACCCGCATTCATCAATGAATCTGTTCCGATTACATTTTCATCTTCGCAATATGCTCCAACTATTGCATAGTCTCCGCTAATTGCCACAGCCCAACCAAATCTATCACCTTCCTCACGATCAGCAGCAACTAATTTATTAACTTCTGTCCAGGTGTCTGAATTATTATAAAATATATATGCTGAACCCGCTTCAATCATAGGATTATTTCCATATTCATCATCGGCTTCGTGATAAGCTCCTACAATTGCATAGCTACCATTTATTGCAACAGACCACCCAAACCAGTCGAGTTCATCTCTATCGGACGCTACAATTTTTTGTGTTTCAGTCCAATTCCCTGCAATATTTTTAAATATATACGCCGATCCCGCACAATTTATAGTATTGCTTCCATTTTCATCTTCATCTTCATAACTAGCTCCGATGATTATATAGTCTCCATCAATATCAACAGAAAAACCAAAATAGTCATTGGCTGCACGATCCGATGCAACTATTTTCTGAACCTCTTGCCATGTTCCTGAATTATTATAAAATATATAAGCTGAACCTGAATTATCATCTTCATCGGGCGCCCCGACAACAATATAATCGTCGCTAATAGCTACAGAATATCCAAAATGATCCTGAGGCTGACGATCAGAAGCAACGATTTTTTGTACTTGTGTCCAAACCCCACCTTCGTTTTTAAAAATATATGCAGAGCCTGCTCCACCAACTACAAAATTTCCAAGCTCATCTTCATCCTCCTTATATGCGCCAACAACTATATAATCACCATGAATATCAACAGAAGTCCCAAACCAATCTTCAGATGCTCTGTCCGAAGCCACAATTTTTTGATATTCTGTCCAGCTTCCATCAATATTTTTAAGAATATAGGCCGATCCCGGTTCGAAGAAATGATTTTCCCCGTTTTCATCATGATCTTCGTAATTAGCTCCTACAACAGCATAGACTCCACTAATTGCGACAGAACAACCGAAGTTGTCCTCGCCCTGACGATCCGAAGCACAGATTTTAATTATTTGATCCCAGTTTTGAGAAAAAGAAGATGATGCAACACAAAATACCAGAATAGCAAAAACAACAAGTCTAAAAAGTTTCATAGGAAAAAAATATAAAAAGTAAAGCCAGCATTTAGACAGACTGCTAAAAATAAAAATTTTGATTACAACAAATATAACGATTTATATAAATAAATTGAAATAAATGAAGGGAAATTTTTAATTTAAATTTTCCTTTCACTTTAAAACACACTGCCACAGCAGTTTGTCTTTTATTGATTTACTCTTTTGTTAGCATATTTCCCAATTAATAAATTGGGGTAAACATTAGATTATGAAAATAAACAACAACTTATGCCCACATAACAAGTCCCGAATCGTGTTGATAAGGTAACATCTCATTATGTGCAAAGATTCTTATTGCATAATTGTAAAATCCGGGCTTTTTAGGCGCTCCGGTAATTACAAATTTTGCAATTTTATTCCTAACACTGACGAGTTCTGCAGTATATTTCTCATAAATTTTAGTCGAGCCATTTGCAATAGCACTAGTGATAATTATTTCAACCCCTATATCTTCGGCTTTTATATCACTAAGATTAATTTCAACCTCGCCTGTAAATGTCTCGTTAAGATTCATAGGATTTTTCTCATAATCCGGGAATTTAGCACTTACAATTTTTAAATTACTCCATGAACGTTTGATAGTGTTTTTCCAATCTGCTATTTTAATAGCCAACTCATAATCATTCTTTCTTATTTCTTCGGAACGTAAATACAATTTATTATAATATCTGTCAATATAATCATCTATCATCCTTTTTGTAGTAAACTGCGGAGCGACATCAGCAATAGAGTTCTTAATAAACTTAATCCAGTCGTGAGGCGTTCCATTTTCATCTCGTTTATAAAATAGAGGAACTATCTCATTTTCGAGCATATTATAAATCATTTGTGTATCAAGCTCGTTTTGTAATTCCTGATTTTGATAAGTTCTTTCGGCGGGTAGTGCCCATCCGGCATTTTCCCGATAACCTTCAACCCACCAACCATCTAAAACACTAAAATGCAAAGCCCCGTTCATTACGGCCTTCATCCCACTTGTTCCTGAAGCTTCTTGTGGGCGAGTAGGAGTATTAAGCCATATATCAACTCCCTGAACCATTTTCTTTGCAAGACGAATGTCGTAATTTTCTATAAAAATAATTTTCCCTAAAAATGCTGGTAATTTAGAAATACCGACTATCTTCTTTATCAAATCCTGTCCTGCTTTATCGTTTGGATGAGCTTTGCCAGCGAATAAAATTTGTACAGGCATATCTTTATTATTTAATATCCTGGAAAGTCTGTCAAGATTTCTCAATAAAAGATCACCTCTTTTATAAGTAGCAAACCTACGCGCAAAACCTATTGTAAGAACATTTTCGTTTATGTTTTCAAGAATATCAACAAGATTTTTGGGATCTTCGTACCTCCTGATAACATTTTTACGTACTCTCTCTTTTACATCAGAAATAAGTTTCGCTCTTTGTTTCTGTCGAATTCCCCAAATTGTTTCATCACTAACATTGTGTATAATGTTCCAATATGATTTGTTCGACAAATCCTTAAGAAATTCTGTTCCAAATGTTTTTTCATACAGCAATTTCCATTCTTTTGCTGTCCATGTCTGATAATGTACTCCGTTTGTTACATATCCCACATGATTTTCTTCTGCAAAATATCCTTTCCACAAATCAACAAACATATCCTGCGAGACTTTACCATGAAGCATTGAAACACCGTTAACCTCCTGTGACACATTTGCTGCAAGAAAACTCATTGAGAATTTATCCTCGGGTTTAAGTTTCCCCAAACTCATCAATTCCTCCCACGAGATTTTAAGCCTCTCGGGATAATGTGACATATAAACACGCATCATATCTTCGTCAAAAAGATCGTGTCCGGCAGGTACCGGGGTGTGGGTTGTAAAAAGTGTAGATGCTCTAATTATTTCGAGAGCTTCATCAAATTTAAGATTACGCTTTGTTCTTAATATCCTTAATCTTTCCAGTCCTATAAATGCTGCGTGACCTTCATTACAATGATAAATATTTGGTCTTATTTCCAAAGCTTGTAATGCTCTAATCCCTCCTATACCAAGAATCATTTCTTGTTTTAATCTAAATTCTATATCCCCACCATAAAGTTGTGATGTAATGTATTTATCCTGCTCCTGGTTTTCATCAACATCGGTATCCAGCAAGTACAAGTCTATGCGTCCCACATTTACTTTCCATATTTTTGCATAAACATTACGCCCCGGAAAGTGTACCATTATTTTTAATTGTGCTCCACTTTCATCTCTTACCGGTAAAATAGGCATTTTATCAAAATTTTGAGCAATATATTCTGCATTTTGTTCTCCTAACGAAGTAATCTTTTGCTTAAAATATCCGAAACGATACAATAACCCAATTCCAACTATGTCGGTATTAGTATCACTCGCTTCTTTAAGATAATCTCCCGCTAATATTCCTAAGCCTCCTGAAAATATTTTAATATTATCGCTAAATCCATACTCCATACTAAAATAAGCAACTTTTGGGGGCATTTTATTTTCACCTTCTTTCATATAGGCAGAAAATTCCTCACAAACAGAATCGTACATTTCAGTAAACACATTGTCCGATTCAAGTTCTATCATTCTTTCCAGAGAAATGTCTTCGAGAAATGTAACCGGATTGTATGAATTCTCCCGCCATTGTTTTGGATCAATGTATTTGAACATTTGACTTGCCTTATAATTCCAAGTCCACCAAAGGTTTATTGATAATTCTATAAGTTTTTCAAATCTTTTCGGCATAGTTGTTTGCACTTCAATCTTACGCCAAAGAGGAGATTGAATTTCAACATTTAAAACTTCTGTGGTTGGTCTCGCTTGTGGCTTATTTGCAATTAAATCTTCGCGTCCTTCAATTTTGCTTAAAGCAATTGTATATGCCTTTTTATACTCTTCAATTAAATTTGACCATAAAGCATTTTCAGAAGCCTTAAACGCTGCTACTGACAATGCTTCCCTATCTGATTCTGTGAGATTTAAAAATTCAAGAATGTATTTCGCTGCATTTTCAACAACTTCATTAGAATTTTCTTCATCTCTTGCTATGACTTCAACGCATTTATCGTTAACATCCAGAACTGACTTCATCCATTTTCCGAAACCGGCAAGATTTGTTGTTATTGTGGGTATCCCAAAAGCAACTGATTCTAAAGGAGTATATCCCCAAGGTTCGTAATACGAAATAAAAGCCGTTAAATCTATTCCCGGTAATAAATCATAGTATGATAAATTAAAAATACCGTCATTACCATTCAAATAAGATGGGACGAATAGAATTTTAACTTTATCTTCCGGTCTATTAAAAAGTCCGTTGGCTTTTATTCTGCTTAAAATTGGATCGTATTCAGAATCATGCAGATTGTGAGTAAGAAAATTATTCTCAATATGTCTCTCTCCATCTAAATTCTCAAGAACATTCAATAAAGGTCTTGACGGACCGTAATTGTTACCCGGTACTAAAATATATGCCAGGACTTCTTGCTTTATCTCTTGTTTATTTAATTCTCCTAAAGCATCTATAAATAAATCAAACCCTTTATTGTAGAACTCATATCTACCTGAAGTTGATATAATTACAGGTTCTTTAGAATAGGAATAATTACAAAGAATTTCAGCAATTTTAATGAACTTTTCTCGTGCTATCGTTCTTTTGTCTTTATATTCTGTTGTTTTAGGAACAAAATTGTTTTCAAAACCATTAGGGGTTACTACATCTACTTCCTTTTTTAAAAATTGAGAACATTCTGCAGCAGTAATACTACTTACAGTGGTAAAGACATCAGCATTTTGAGCACTTAATTTCTCAAGGCTTTGTTTTGATGATATATTTAATTCACGTGCAATTAGGTCACCATTATACTGGCTTAGATTTTTATATAATGGCAATCTGTTTCCTGCAATACTGCGACCCACTGTAGTAGCATGTGTTGTAAATACTGTAGCAACATGAGGCATTTGTTTTTTTAGATAAAGAATTCCTGTCCCAGTCATCCACTCATGAAAATGAGCAATAACTTTATCGTGAACAAATAAATTAAAATTTACAAAACTCTCTATTACTTTTGCAGCAGCATAACCGAATAGTGCAGGTTCAATATAATCCCACTGTCCGGCTAATGAATCGAGTTTATATTCTTCCCAAAAACTAAAAAGAATTGCATCTTTCTGACTAATATAGTTCGAAAAATCTATAAGTAATACTTTGGGGGTTCCTTGAATATTCCATCTACCTGTACGAATTCGTATCCCTTCTGTCTCAGTTTTTCTGTGCCAGTCCGAAAAAAGTGAGTTATCTTCAACAAATTCAGGATGATCTGTTGACTCTCGCCATGTGTCAGGACCAATCAAAATTAGCTCTTTACAGTTTTTTGCTAATTCAATTGACTTAGTGGATATCACTGTGTGTATTCCACCAACTTTATTGCATACTTCCCAACTAACTTCAAAAACATAATCAGGTCTTACAATTTTACTAATATCGTACATTTTTATATAGTTTTATATGATTATTTTTCGTCTAATTAATATTAAAAACAAAAATAATAAAATATAATTAAATCTTCTCCTAAGTTATGTTACCGTTTTATTATCATTTACACCTTTAATATTAATCATTGGCTAAAGTAAAATATAAATATTTGATTTTAAAAACTGTTCGTATTGTTTTTTTCAATAATTTTACACAGTTAATTTTTATATGATGAAAAAAGTTAAAGTCTATTTTTGGCTAAAAGCAGCAGGTTTGCTCTCCGCATTGATTGTTTTATTGATTGGAACAAATGCTTGTCGCGACAGAAGGCATGTTACAAAATATGGGCCTCCACCTACTGATTATGATTACGATCAAACAATTACAAAATATGGTGTACCTGTAGATTATGAGGAGATTAATTTTATTGAAGAAGATACAACAAAAGTTAACGTAGAACCTGAATTGCACTAAAATTAAAACTATTATCAAGTTTTCCATTCCACTAATTAACCTTGTCTAACAAGTATTCTGTTCAATGCAAAAAAAAATTGCTCAAAAACTTCACAATCAATACATTAAAGCTCAATCAAAGCTTCACAAATTAAACTACTTCTTTTGGGAATGTACGTCAAACTGTAATCTTTCGTGTCTTCATTGCGGAAGTGACTGCAAGGTGATTCCTGATATTAAGGATATGCCAGTAGAAGATTTTATTGGTATAGCAAAACAAGTAGCCAAAAAATATAACCCTAACGAAGTAATGATAGTATTAACGGGAGGAGAGCCTCTAATGAGAAAAGACCTCCCCGAATTTGGCAAGAAAATTACAGCTCTGGGTTTTCCCTGGGGTATGGTTAGCAATGGCTATTTGTGGACACCTGAGTTGTTTCGCACATTAAGAAATAGTGGTCTTCGATCGGCAACTATAAGTTTAGATGGTCTGGAGGCTAATCACGACTGGCTAAGAGGGAAAACCGGGTCTTTTCAAAGAGCGATAAATGCAATTAGTTTACTAACCTCTGAGAAAGGAATGGTTTATGATGTCGTTACTTGTGTCAATCAAAGAAACATTACAGAATTGGACAACATCAAAGATTTGCTTATAAAAACAGGAGTAAAAAAATGGAGGCTTTTTGTAATAGATCCTATTGGAAGGGCAGCATCTAATCCCGAATTACTACTGGACTCAAAGCAATTTAAATACGTTTTGGACTTTATTGTAGAAAACCGAAATGGTAAAGAAATTTCGACAAGTTACGGTTGCGATGGATATTTAGATGATTATGAAACGAAAATCAGAGATGGATTCTTCTTCTGCAGAGCCGGTGTTCATGTTGCATCTATTTTGTCAAATGGTGACATTTGTGCATGTCCGAATATTAACAGAGGCTTTGTTCAAGGTAATATATATAATGATAATTTTCTCGATATTTGGGAGAATAAATTTATAGAATTCAGAAACCGAAGTGTTTTCAAAACAGGCATTTGCAAAGATTGTAAAGAATGGAGTAATTGCCGAAGCGATGGCATGCATTTACACGAACCTGGAAATGAAAGTCCATTAATCTGTTATAATAAACTTCTCAGAGGAAATTGAAAAATTATTTTTCAATTCTTATAATAAAATCACTAAGAATATTCATGTAGTTTACAAAAGCTTCGTATGGAGAGTTATAAGGATTGAAGTACTTATGGACATCTCCGTCCGAAAACCATTTGGTACACATATAATAGAAGTGGTCTGAAGTCTGAAGATATAACCAATCTTTCCAAATTTCAGGATCGTTAATTTCTTTTACTCTGTCATAACATTGATACAAATTATTAAAAGCCTCATCCTGAAGTTCGTTTCCCAACCATGCTGTTAAATCTCTCTCTTCATCTGCCCACGAAATAGGATATGGAACGTGTATTGCTCCAACAGGATCAACTTTCTTAACTATTTCCGACGGAGTATTAAATTTAAAGTTAGAGTATTTTAAAACTGCATTAGGAAAAGCCTTTAAAAATTCGAAGATACCGGTTTCTTTCCATTGATGTTCGCCAAATGTTTCATAATCCATAAATAAATTGATTATCTCATCTTTAGGATCAAGAGCGTTTAACCATGAAACAAACTTTTCGGTAGTAAGAGGGAATTCCTGCCAATCGTGATTTGAAAATCTAAATGCGATATCATCAGACAGTTTAAAATTCTTCAATAAAACTTTCAATTTCGGATTAATCGCATTACAATATAAATAATTTGGACTTTTCCATCCCAGGACATGTTTTGCTCCTTCTGTTATCATTCCTTTATAGCCCATATCGGCAACATATTCTCCTATCCAATCTGAATAAATAAGCTCGGTATTTCTAAAGACTTTCGGTTCTACACCAAAAACTTGTTTAACTTTATCTCTGTGTAGTTTTACCTGTCTTTCAAATTCTTCTCTATTTTTTAACGCAGACAATGAGTGAGAATATGTTTCTGATAATATTTCAACCTTACCGGTATCAACAAGTGCTCTAAAACTGTCAAGCACATCGGGAGCATACATTTCAAACTGATCAATTGCAACACCTGAAATCGAATAAGCTATTTTAAAGTTGTTGCCATATTCGTTAATTAAATCTAAAAACGTTTTATTTGCAGGCAGATAACACTTTTCAGCAACTTTTCGCATAATGGTTTTGTTTTCAAAATCATTATAATAATAATGATCATTGCCGATATCAAAAAACTTATAACGCTTTAACCGGAAGGGCTGATGAACCTGAAAATAAAAGCAAATCGTTCTCATATATAATGTTTTATTATAATTTTAAATATCTCCTAAAAGTGATTTATAAACCTCTCTGACCTTAAATGCTGAATTTTCCCACCTCAGATTTTCTACTTCTTGTTTACCGTATTTCTTAAACATCTTTGACAATCCTTCATAATGTAAAAGGCCGTAAATAGCATCAGCCATATCGTCAACATCCCAGAAATCAACTTTAAGAGCATGCTTCAATACCTCGGCAACTCCTGATTGTTTCGAAATAATCACAGGCACATCAGACATCATAGCTTCAAGAGGGGAAATTCCAAATGGTTCGCTAACAGATGGCATTACATAAACATCGCTCAACGAAAACATTTCGTACACCTCCTGTCCTTTCAAAAATCCTGCAAAATGAAATTTTGTTGCTATTCCGTGCTTTGCTACACGTTTTATCATTCTGTTTAACATGTCGCCACTACCAGCCATCACAAATCGGACATTAGGGTCTTTATCAATGACTTTTTTCGCAGCCTCGATAAAATAATCAGGGCCTTTCTGAAATGTAACTCTACCTAAAAAAGTAACAGTTTTTTCTTTAAATGCTTTAGTTAGTTTAAAATCTTCCGGTAAGGTAACAGGTTCAACAGAATTATGAACTGTTACTACTTTTTCGGCAGGAATTCCATATCTTTCAATTATTATTTTCCTTGTAAGATTACTAACAGCAATAACTTTATCTGCAGCTTCCATTCCCGCCCTTTCGATATCATAAACTCCTTGATTAATATTATCTCCACTACGATCGAATTCTGTAGCATGCATGTGCACAACCAGTGGTTTACCAGAAACCTCCTTAGCTGCTATTCCTGCCGAATAGGTCAACCAATCATGAGCATGAATAATATCAAAATTATTTGAGGCTGCAATATAAGAAGCTATAAGAGCATATCTGGCAACTTCTTGAAACAAGTCTTTTCCATAAGACCCTGTAAAAGTAAATTTTGTTTTAAAAACCTGCTCTCTGTATTCAGATCCTAGAAAAATCTTTTTGTCATATATTTTTGCAAATTCTTCAGGGTCCATATACGGAATAAGATTTGAACCTACTTCTAGATATCTGAACTTATCCCAAAATTCTTCATATTGCATTCTTTTTTCTGTAATAACAACATCTCCTGCATCCTTTAGCTGAATATGTTTTAAGTCTTCATCGCCATATGTTTTAGGTACAACGAAGATAACTTCTGTGCCAAAATTTGACAAGCCTTTTGTTAACCCATAACAAGCCGTTCCCAAACCCCCGGTAATATGTGGCGGAAATTCCCACCCAAACATCAAAACTTTCATTTCTTTGCCTCCCCGGAAATTAAATTTGCAATATTTTTAATAATAATTATCATTTATTTCAATTGACTATATCTAGTCTGTTTTAAATTTTTCTATTATGTTATAAATTCTGATGAGTTCTGCAACACTCCATGCCTGCGAAATAGCTCCTCTTGCTGTATGAGGAGGATCCCCATCGTAAATTTCAGAGATAGTCCCAATGCCATTAATTGTCATTTCTTCTTCAAAAGAATTAAATATCTTTTCTACCATGGACAACCCACTTTTTTCATGAATTTTAAGATATGCATCACAGAAATGACCTAATATCCATGGCCAGGCTGTTCCCTGATGATATGCACTATCACGCTGTTCTTGAGAGCCTTCACAAATTCCAATATACGAAGGGTCATTTGGTGCTAATGATCGAATTCCTTTCGGTGTCAATAAAACTTTCCTGACAGTTTCCAATACTCTTTCTTGCATAGTGTCAGAAATCATTGAATATGGAAGAGAACAAGCAAAAATCTGATTTGGTCTTATTGCAAAATCTGAATATTCATAAGTTACATAATCGGCAAGGTACTGTTTCTCTTCAGACCAGAATTTTTCAATAAATGACAGCTGTGTTACTTCAGGCACAAACGACCACGAATAAACAAATTCATGATCATTATTAAATTTAGCTAATTCAAGAGTAAACATTACTGCGTTATACCATAGTGCATTTATTTCCACATCAAAACCATGCCTAGGAGTAACCGGTTTGCCCCCAATTACTGCGTCCATCCACGTAAGAGCTCTTCCTGCTTCGCCTGCCCAAATCAATCCATTATCATGCATCTTAATTCCATAATGAGTACCATTACGATAATGCACGAGAATGTGTTTCATCTTACTGCCAAAATCATCCCATAACTGCTTTTTATTTTCTGTAAATTTAAGATATTCCTGCAATGTCCAAAAAAACCATAGAGGAGCATCTACAGAATTCATAACAGTAGTTTCACCCATACCAATATTAGGAAACAATCCCTCATTCAATTCACTAGTCATGGTTTCTAAAACTTCTTTACAAGTTTTTATATCTCCGTTATAAAGACTAAGACCGGGTAAAGCAATGAAAGTATCTCTGCCCCATCTTCCAAACCATGGAAATCCGGCAATAATTTCTGTCTTTGAGTTACGCTTATAAATAAATTGTTGAGCAGAAGATTTTAAACACTCAATATATGTTTCTCTAGGTTGACGCTTATTTATCTCTGCATTAAATTTTCTGGAAATTGAAGATGGCTTTATTTCTTTAATCGACGCCGTAAATATAATACTTTCAGATTTTTTAATATCCATTTCAAAATAACCGGGGACATATAAATCCTCGTGGTAATCATATCCTCGGTTTTGCTCCTCTTGGTATTCTACATTATAATACCAATCAGGAACGTGAACATATTCCGGTTCCTTATTAAATTGCATATACAATGATTTGTAACCATCGTACATTCTTACCTTAATACCATTTTCAACAGAAGTGTACTTTGTATTTACGAACAAGTTTGCCTTACTAAGTTTATGTACATTTCTAAATGCAAGAAATGGTTTAAATCTAAGCTTTGTATCTGGCTGAGAATCAAGTAAGGTATATTTTATCATTATTCTATCATCCTCACTTAAAATTCTCTCCATTTGTAAAACTACTCCACCAACACGATATACAATTCGAGGTATTACATCAATTTCAAAATCCCTAACATATTTGTGTCCTTTAGGGTCATAATTATTCCCCGGGTATTTTCTAACTCCGAGATTGAAAACAGAATTGTTTTGAACTATTGAAACATCTAAAGCAGATAACAAAACATGATTATCATTATCAATGTCTTCCATTGGACAAACCAACAAGCCATGATATTTTCGGGTATTGCACCCAACAATAGTTGTGCTTGCATAAGTCCCTGCACGGTTAGTCCTTAACAACTCTCTATTAAGAGAGTATTCGAGATTAATCAGCTGTTGTTTATCAAACTTAATGTATCCCATTTCTAACTTTTTATAAATGTCTAACTTTGTCAATAACTTCATAAGTATCAAAATTATCTATATTTTTGGCTTTCCCAAAATCAATTTTCCAAAAATATTTGAATTTCATACTCAGCCTAGTTGACAGGTTGCTGCAAAAATATAAAATTTTTAAATACAAAGCAACTAAAACTTAGTTATAATCAAAAATTTGCCAAAATAAGACATAGAATCTATTCAAATAATTTTGAAAATAGCAAAACTATGATTTAAAATATGATTGTATATGAATTTTATATTAATCTTATATTATATCAATCCCAAATCAAGCAAGGCTTCTTCGCTCATCATACTTTTGGACCAGGGAGGATCAAAGACAATATTAATATTTACAGATCGCACATCTTCCAGTGCTTTTAAGGCAGATTGCACATCCTCAAGAAGACTGTCAACCATCGGGCAGTTAGGAGCCGTAAGTGTCATGTCTATTTCAACATCATAATTGTCGAGAACCTCAATTTTATAAATCAATCCAAGATCATATATGTTGACCGGGATTTCGGGATCATGAACTTGCTTGAGTGCAGAAACTATTTCCTGTTCTATTTTCGAAATTTTATCGCTCATAGTCATTTGCTTATTGATTTATATGCAAGTGCATATAGCTTTAATTGCTTAACCATTGACATTAGTCCGTTTGAACGGGTCGGAGACAAATGTTGCTGCAATCCTGTCTTTTCGATAAAATATAATTCAGCATTTAAAATATCCTCCGGCTTCTGTCCCGATAATACACGGTTAAGAAGTGACGCTATTCCTTTTGTAATAATTGCATCACTATCAGCAGAAAATACAATTTTACCATCTATTAATTCTGCGTGAAACCATACTTTTGACTGACAGCCTTCAATTAGATTCTTATCTGTTTTATATTCGTCCGGCATTACGGGCAGACTATTACCTAATTCTATTAAATAGGCATATTTGTCCATCCAGTCGTCAAATGCAGAAAACTCCAGAATTATTTCATCCTGAATTTCATTAATACTCATTTTAAAATAATTTAATAATCGTCTACAAAATAGCGTCAAGTTTTGCGGTTAAAGTAGATTTTGGAACAGCTCCAACAACTTTGTCAACAACTTCACCATTTTTAAGGAATAAAACTGTAGGAATATTTCTGATCCCGTATTTTACCGAAATGTCATTATTGCTATCAACATCTACTTTTCCAATTATAGCTTTATCACCGTATTCATTATGCATTTCTTCGATAAGAGGTGCAATCATACGGCATGGTCCACACCAAACTGCCCAAAAGTCTAAAACTACTGGCTTTCCCGAATTCATTACCAATTCCTCAAAGTTTTTTTCATTAATTTCTAGTGCCATAATCTAATTTTTAAAGTTAATATTTTGCTAAATTATCATTTTAATTTAAACTAACATTTTCGACATAAGGATTGTTTTCCAAAAATTCAATAAATTCTTCCGTCAAACCTATTCTTTCGGTACGTGAAAAGAGCTTAACAGAAGTGTTATCAACTGAATTAAACAATGCGAAATTAAGATTAATTTTCCCTTTATTTTTCTTAACAAGCGATAATACATCATTTATAAATTCCTCATTTATGTTTTCAACAGAAATCTGTAAAGTCAGTTTTGAAAATAAAGTATCTTTTATTTCTGACAATAAAGCCACTTTAGAAACGGAGAAGAACATTTTGGATTTATCGCTGGTTCCCTCTTTAAAATTGCAATATATCATTAAAGAATAACCTTTCACAAAAAGATTTTTATTGTCAGTATATTCTTTACCAAAAACCATGAAGCTATATGAACCGGTGTAATCAATCATTGTCACTTTTCCGTATGGTTTTCCGGTTTTTGTCATTCTTTCTGTAACATCTGTCACGAGTCCAACAATTTTTATATCTCTTTTCCCAACTACCTTGTCATCATCTTCCATTTCTCTCAAACTAGTAATTTTCATGGTATTGATAATGAATTTAAAAGGATCAAGAGGGTGACCCGAAAGGTACATCCCTATATGTTCTTTTTCCAACTCAAGGAATTTTAGCAAATCATACTCAGCAACGCCTGGTATTGACGGCTGTGTTATTTCAACCGAATGTGTATCACCAAAAAGTGTCATTCCTGAATTTGATGACTGCTGAACATTGTTTCCAAATTTAATCAGTGATTCTGTAAAAGTTTCATTTTCATTTATCAAGGCAAAAAACTGAGGTCTGGAGATTTCTTTAAAACAATCAAATGCTCCGGAAAGAGCAAGGGCTTCTATATTCTTTTTATTAACAGCATTAAGATTGACCCTCGAAACAAAATCAAATATGTCTTTAAAAGGGCCTCTATTTTCCCTCTCATCTATTATATTTTCTACTGCGTTTGTCCCCACATTTTTGATTCCTGCAAGACCAAATCTTATATTGCCTTTTTTGTTTACCGTAAATCCCCTGAAGCTTTCATTAACATCGGGGCTGAGAACCTTAATCTTCATCCTCTTACATTCGGCCATCTGCACAGAAATTTTATCCATGTCAGAAATGTTTCGGGTTAAGTTCGCAGCCATAAACTCTGCCGGATAATGTGCTTTTAAATAAGCTGTTTGATATGCTATATAGGCATAACAGACAGAATGAGACTTATTGAAAGCGTATCTGGCAAATGCTGACCAGTCTTTCCATATTTTATCTATTAGTTCGTCAGGATTCTTTTTCATTTGATTGCAACCGTCAATAAAATCTGCATTATTTTTACAGCCAACAATAAACTTCTCGTGTAAATCCTCCATTGTTTTTAAGTCCTTTTTCCCCATAGCCTTTCGCAATGTGTCCGCCTGACCACCTGTAAATCCTGCCAGGGCTATTGATTGTAGCATCACTTGTTCCTGAAAAACAGTAATTCCATAGGTATCCTTTAAATATTTTTCCATTATCGGATGATCATAAACTGTTTTTTCCTTTCCATTTTTTCTTCGGACATAATCAGCAATATATTCCATTGGTCCCGGTCTGTAAAGAGCATTCATCGCTACCAAATCATTAAAATGGTTCGGTTTCAATGTCCTAAGATGAGATTTCATCCCTTCAGATTCAAACTGAAATATTGATGTTGTAGCACCAACTTTAAAAATATTCAAAGTTTTTTCATCATCAAGAGAAATATGGTCTATATCTACATCGACATTTTTCGATAATTTAATATTTGATAAACATTCTTTTATGATAGACAAGGTTCTTAATCCCAGAAAATCCATTTTTAACAAGCCTATAGACTCAACAAGAGTACCTTCATATTGAGTTGCTGCGAGATCACCATCTTCTTTTGTCCGCATTAACGGAATATTGTTTTCCAATTTGTCGCGACCAATTAACATCCCACAGGCATGGACTCCGGTTTGCCTAACCGAACCCTCCAAAGTACATGCAATAGATAAAGCTTTAAGCATGTTAGTATCATTCTTGCTTTTTGCCTCCAGCATTTCTTCGGCAATAATTTTTCTTGTCTCACAAACCGCGGTTTCTTCTTCTTTTTCCTCTTTTTTAGCTGCAAGAATTTGCTTATCTATATTTGAAATCACTTTTTCGAGGCTGCCAAATTTCTTTTCTTCCTCAATAATTATATTATAAGCATTATTAAGTGCTCCATTTGTAGGAATTTTTTTTGTCAGAGCATTTACCTGTGATAAAGGAACCCGTAATATTCTGCAAACATCTTTAAGGGATCCCTTGGCTTTCATTGTTCCAATAGTGCAAATGTGAGCGACTTTATCCTTACCATATTTTTGCGTAACATAGTCAACTACCAAAGCTCTGCCGTCATCATCAAAATCAATATCCACATCAGGCATTGAAATACGTTCCGGATTAAGAAAACGTTCAAACAATAAATTAAACGCAATAGGGTCAACATCAGTAATTTTTGTACAATAAGCTACTGCCGAACCGGCTGCCGAACCTCTTCCTTTTCCTACAAGAACACCCATTTCGTGTGCTTTGGCAATAAAGTCCTGAACAATAAGGAAATAGCCGGGAAACCCCATTGTTTTTATTGTATCAAGCTCGTATTCAATTCTTTTTTTAATTTCGTCCGAATAATTTTCACCGTATCTTTCGACAACACCCTTGTTAACAAGAAATTTTAAATAATCTGATTCGAACTTAATTCTAATTACAGAATCGTACCCTCCCAGTGCTTTGTATTTCTTTTCTGTAAATTCTCCTATTAAATCTTCTTCAGAATATTTATTATACCAATCCTCAATTTTACCAAAACTTTCAGGAATTGGAAATTCGGGCATAATAGGGTCTTTGTTTATATTATAAACTTCAATTTTATCAGCAATTTCAACAGTATTTGCCAACACTTCGGGATGATCTCCAAACAAACCAAACATCTCATCGGGGGATTTAAACCATTCCTGTTTGGTATATCTCATCCTGTCAGGATCATCAACATCTGCATTTGTTGTCAGACAAATTAAAACATCATGAGCTTCGGCATCTTCTTCATTTACGAAATGAGTATCATTGGTTGCAATTATTTTGACCCCACAATCTCTACCTAATTCAAATATTTTATCGTTAACCAACTTTTGCACATCCGAGACTTCTCTTTTTTGCTTTAATTTTTCAGAAGGATGGTGCATAACTTCAAGATAAAAATCGTCACCAAAAACATCCTTATACCATTTAATCACTTCTTTAGCTTCTTCTATCTTATTCTCTACAATCAGTTTTGGTATTTCTCCACCCAAACATGCAGAGCTAACAATAAGCCCTTCTTTATATTTTTTTATAAGATTTTTATCTATTCTTGGCCTTTGATAAAATCCTTCAAGACTTGCTTTCGAAACCAATTTAACCAGATTATAATACCCTGTTAGATTCTTAGCGAGTAGAATTAAATGATGCCCTGATTTATCTGAAGCTTCGGTTCTATCATATATTGTTCTTTTTGCAACATATACCTCACAACCAATAATGGGTTTTATATTATTCTTATTACATTTTGTGTGAAATTCCTTAATTCCGAGCATTGTTCCATGATCAGTCAGTGCCAATGCTTTCATTCCAAAATCTTTTGCTTTTGCAATT
The DNA here is from genome assembly GCA_029558535.1 of Bacteroidota bacterium. GTDB lineage: Bacteria > Bacteroidota > Bacteroidia > Bacteroidales > ML635J-15 > Bact-19. Next base: position 112,860 of record JAKQEK010000378.1, read on the forward strand.
AATGCGTTAATGCTTGCTGCCCCGTCTAAAATAGAATATTGTGAGTGTACGTGTAAGTGTATAAATTCCGGCATTTCTTATTTGTTTAACTGAATAATATAGAATTATAAAAATACTTCAAAAAACCAAGCTGCCCGAAAAAAGTTATAAGAAAATTTCAATAAAGTAATCAACAGATTTTTGTTAAAAAATTTATACAATTTTTTACATGCAAATATTACCTGATTAGGTACATCTTTCCGATTTCCTTTTTAAAATATTTGTCTGATTCATTTGAGCGATGATCAATATCTTCTCCGTTGATTTTGGCTTTAACCTGATAGAAATATACCCCGTTTGCAAGCTGATCGCCATACATATCTTTTCCGTCCCAGGCATATTCGGTAATGTTTTTTCCAATATACACAGGACCAATCTCATCAAGAAATATTACTTTAACTAGTTTGCCTGTAACCGTAAATATCTGTATTTGCAACTCATCAGGGACTTCGCTTCCTGTAAGTTCAAAAACAAATCTTGTTCTTGTTGAAAATGGATTTGGATAATTTAAAAGATGTGTAATTGTCGACTGTGTAATCACCTCAAAATCAACAACATAGTCGTTTTCTCCAGACTCGTTTTCAGAAACATCTTTTGCCTGAACACGCAATCTATACAAGCCATCAGTAGTAAATATGGGGTTATAAATAATTTTTGCTGAATTTTCGGGCAAGTCTGCAGGAATCCATTCCATTGTTTCTTCCGGATTGTCTTGCAAACCAAAATACACTCTTTTCTCTGTTCCTGTTTGTAAATCAGTTAAATATATTCTGAATAAAGAAGTGTCGTTAAGTGCCAAATATTGATTTTCGTCTTTTAGTTTGATAAGTATTTCAGGTTTTGCTGATATTATTTCTCCATTCATAATATATCTTCCATCAAAGCTCACGTCCAGTAGTGGATTGGTTATGTCTCCCTGAACATGGAAATATTTAACCGCAATATTATTAAAATGATGCTGTTCGGGCTGATAATATGTCCCTGTTGATTCATTAATTGGATTATACTCAATCCAAATGCTATTAATTCCTGATAAACCAATACTCGAATATACAATTGTATCAATAATTACATCACCTGAGGGATGGTTTCGAAGTTTACGAATGTCAATGTCAATAATTTCGTTCTGACTATTTTGAATCCAGTATTTAACCACCAGACTGTCCATATCCATGGTACTAATATTTTTTGTTGCAACGGCAAATTTGATTTCATCTCCTTCCTCCAAAGAGTCGCAACAAAAATAGTAACCTGATTTTGGATCAATGGCTGTTTCGGGAACGCCCAGATAACGCAATTGCCAATTTATAAGTTGAGCAGGAGTTTTATCTGTTGCATCCTTAGTGAAAAACTCAAGTTTTAAGTTAGGGTAAATGGTATAATCTATCGAATCTTCTAATCCGAAAATCTCATAAGTATCCGGGACAATGTCTTCCATTACTTGTATCTCCTGCCCCAAATTATTAATACCATAAACTTTTAAGACTACGCTGTCATCAGAAGGACTTTCGAGAGCCTCATGCTCCCAGTTCAATGATTTCCATGTATTTGAAGGTCCAACAGTAACACTTTTTATCTTCCCTCTATCAAAATCAGTAGATAGATTAACTGAAAGTGTTATTAGTTCGGATGATGAATTACCAAATCTCTCTTGAGTAGAAGAAGGAGTTCCTTTTTTTGTAAAAAAGATATATGGATTACCGTTTAAAACACTATTTATATAAACTGCCCCCATATCTTCAAATGTTTGTTTTACTGAATCTGGCCAGTTTTCAAAATAACCGTTAGACCATGAGTATGCTAAAATATAATGTCCGTCAGGAACACTTTCTATCATAGCCTTCATAGCATTAAGCCCATCATAATAAACAGTGGTTCCCCAACCGGTAGTAAATGTGAAATAGAATTGTGGCCTATTACTTGACCAGCACTGAGGATAATTTCTATGTCCAAAATCTGCAATGTCCGAAGACCATGCTAAAATTGTTTCAGGATCAATTACTGCAATAAGCATTGCCGGTGTAGTTCCACAATTACCCCAGTCGCCCAAACCGTTTGCAATCGAGCCATCAATCCTGTACGAATTAATATTATAATTCTCAAGCCAATATTGACTGGTATTCTGACAAACCAGCTGTCTTGGATAATCCACAAAAGTAAATTTATATGCAGGTCGGTCATATATAATAAAATTGTAATCGTCTTCTTTAAACTGATAGAAATGAGCTTGTGACCATCCTTCTTCTCCCTCCATATAAATAAAAGTTGATTCTTTCCACGCAAGACTGTCGGGATTCGAATGATCTCTTGCAATACGCCAATAATATACCCTATTATCAGTCATTTCAAATGGTAATCCCCATGAAACAATTCCTCCTTCACTATAAATTGTTGTCTGATTTAATAAAGGGCTGTTATACTGATCGGTCGTATCAATCTGGAATTTATAAGCTGCCATAGCAGAAAACGGATCTCCTGTAGATGCAATCAGATTTACATTTTTTGATGGATAAATTGAATATTTATATGGATAAACAGGAAACAAATCCCCAGACTTTATCAAAAATGCAATAGTAACCTGATTGTTATTCTCATTTGACTCATCCACTTGTGCTCCCGCATCAACAAACACCGTAAGAGTATTAAGTCCCGGTCCGTTAAGTCTGTCAACTGGCATTTTTACATATATTGTATCAAAATAATTACATCCGTAAACTGGTACATTATATTCATACTGTGTTCCGTCCGGAAGACTCCGGCTAATACTTACAAAAAATGTTTCATTAGTGGCTCGTCCTATGTTTTTTACAACAATCCTCAAATCGAAACTATCTGCAACGGTTGTTATCTCACCCGGAATAAATGTTAAAAGTGCAGGAGTAACAGTAAGGTCAGGCTTTTCGAAATAATTAATTCTAATGGATGGATCTCCATGTAATGTAAATTCGTGACAGGTAATTTCAATCCTTGGATTACTGGGATATTGATTGCCAATGTATTCTATTGAATTAATCATCTGCAACGAAATCGGCATACCATAAGCCTTATAAGCAATGTTTTTATATAACTCCCCTGCATAAATATTTAAATATGTTGCAAGTCCGTCTCCAACAGAAGCGAGAAAACCTATTGAGCCTTTATTTACCGAATTTACCCAACTCTCACTAATGCTTGAATGTCCCCTTAGATGAATATCCCCTGAATAGCAAGAATTTGCAAGAATAAATGGATATTTTCCAGTATTATAATAATTCTCGGGATAATCAATGTTTTGATCAAAACCTGAAGAAGAGCCATGTCCGAAAAAAGTCATCAGACTAACCCCGTTATTAATTAAATATTGAATTGAATCTGACTGCGTTATTTGAATTGGTTCCGAGGAAGTCTTTAAAAATGTACTTACTCGCCCCCCAAATAAAGTGTCTTCTATAATTAATTTATAACTATTCAAATAACTCGCAAATGTTGTTTGTTCAGAAGCAGATATTCCACCTCCAAAATGTATTACAGATTTCATCCACTCTTCGGGAGGGTTTGATTCATATTCTATAACTTTATCAAGGTAATTCAATATTCCTTGATTTGTTGAAACGCTAAGCCTTCCTGTTCCAACAAGAGGTTCAAACCTTGTGTCGGCAAGCCCTGCAGTCAAAAGGTTGTCGCTTGACGGATATCCCGCTGAAGGAACTAAACATTCCGCCATTATTGTAGGGCTATTTCTAACATCAATATAATGAATAGATTTCCCAATTAGAAACATTATCTTTTGTTTATTCGAGAGCTCATAAATCTTATCATTATATCTGCGAATTGCAGACGGATGTTTTCGCACACCCCATGCAAACTGATCATAAAGTTGGTCAACATCAAGCAGTGCCACATTAAGACCTGTTGTACTTCTATAACTGGCATATTGTTGAGCTCCTGTCCACAGATTTTTATGTGTAATAATGATAAAATCAGCCGATGGATATAATCCAATATAATCAGTAAATTTATTATTAGAACTAACTTTTGTTATTCTATCAACGGATTTTAATCCAGCTTGATTTGCTATTGCAAGAAATCTCTCAGTACCGGTATTGTTAACAAGAGCTTTTAAGACTCCACCGGAATTTTCAACACTTATTCTCTCGTTATTAGTTAAATCGTATATGATAGCAGGGGTTGAAATATTAAAGTTTGTAATTTCGATATAGTCCTTTTCGGAAGAATAATTAATCGGTAAATAAAAATCAAAATAATTAAGATTTTCGAAATCCCATGTATGCGGATATTTAATATTAATATATGACACTGCATTTCTGTCAGGAACTTCAGGTTGGATAGCATCATTTGCCGTAAAAGTAAATTGAACAGGATTAGTTAACGATGAAGATGGTAAGGTAATATTTTCTTTAACAAACTGGTACCCGGAATATGTCCTGTCAATTCTAACCTGTCCAAGAAACTCGACCTTTAAATGATGGGGTACAGAAGACATCACCTGATTAGCAGGGACTCCTGCTACAGTTATTTCAAAATATGTATTTGCTGTTCCCGAGAAATAATTAGGCACATTTATCGTTTTTGAACAAGGTGCATCCACTACAATAACTTGAGCGTCGAACCAACCTTCTCCTTCGGTAAATAATGACCTAATAGAGCCTTCATAATATGCCCCTGTATAGTTTACTCTGATGTTTTTGTAACAATAACCCTGTGCATAAGGAATATATTGGGAGTATTCTGTATTATTATGGTTGGTCATTCTCCTGTTAGATGTTGAAAAATTCCAAGTAAGAAAATAAACAGAAGTGTCATTATAAAAACTATAATCAGGATTTACCTGATTTGCCGGGTTATCGTAAAAATCAAGATCAAGATCTCCCCTATTTCTTTTGCCATAAAATTCTATATAGCTTCCCGGATCCCAAATTCCGCTGGAATTTTCGCCATGAATATAGATATATTGTTCCTCTCCATTATGAAAAATCTGAATGTTTCTTGGATCCAATGATCCCACAGGAATCCCTGAGGATAAAAGTGTTGCATAGGGTATTCTGTAAACACCATCCTCACTTATATGAATTTTAAAATATTGTTGATTATAATTTATCCACTCGTTTGCATATGATTGGGCAATACTATATTTACCTGAAATTATAATTAATAACAGCAATATAAATATATATAGTTTACCTTTTTTCATGGTGATAAAATTACAAAAAAAAACAATCTCTTAATACATTCGTTTTGTAAATATGTTAATTGACTGTTTATTTCTCTAACTTGTCATAAATAACATATAGAAATTTATGAAGTCGTTCTCCGTATAAAAACTATATTTCCTCAAAATATTTATTGCATTTCAGGCATTCTTGACTGGCTGTCTTTTTTTAGCAGTCCTCCTCCATTAAATCGATAACTCAAAGAAAAAATATGAGAGTATAAGGCAATGCTTTGATTTCCAATGTCTGTTAAAGCATAATCAAGTCTTAAACCGTAAATATTTATGCCGACTCCAATATTTGGTTGCCATGAAAATGAAGTTGTGTTATCGAATTCGGGTATTTGCTGAAAATTATTTACTCCGGCACGTGCAAAGACAATGTTTTTAAAACCAAATTCTAATCCAAAAGAAGGGTCTATACTAAAAATATTTGTTTTAATAAGTGTATTTCTTTTTCCATCAGTAGTAATTTGCATCCCCAATTCCGAATATAAAGAAAAGTTATCGTTAATATTGTACATGTATCCCGATCCCAACAACAAACGTGGTAATGTTATTTCAAGGCCATTCTCAGGCACCTCATTTCCGGTTGCTTCAAAAACATCTCTTAATAAATCCTGATTAAACTTCCAGGCATTAAAAGTTGAAGTAACATCACGAATGCTTGCTCCAAATTTCCAGTTATTCACTTGATACATAGTCGAGACATCTAACCCAAATCCCCAGGCATTTGCAAAATCTCCAGCATTACGTCTAATTAGCTTAAAATTCCCCCCAACACTTAATCCATCAACAGGTAACACTCTTGAGTAGGTAAATAAAAAGGCATAGTCAGCAACGGAAAATGATGAGATTCTGTCATATCTGATATTACCATCACTGTCAATTAAATCCAGAGTGTTCGGGATGTCATCTACACCAAAACGAATCATCGAAATTGCTGCAGCCGATTTATTGTCAATTTTGTATGAGGCTCCAATAAAATCATATTTAGCAATTCCTGCAAAATATTCTGAATGCATTGCTCCGATTTCCAGTTGTTTGTCAAGTTTGCACAAACCTGCCTGATTCCAATACACAGAATTAATATCATTAACAGAAGCAACAACAGAATTTCCCATTCCAAGCGCCCTGCTTCCTACACCAATTGCCAAAAATTCATTACTGTATTTTGGAGCAATCTGAGCAGACAAATAATTTGAAATTATTAATATAATAATTAGTATTTTTGTCTTCAATTTCATATTGTCAATTTTCAATTAACAAAATAACAGTTTATATTGATAATTATTGTCAAAATTAGAAAAAAAGTTTAATTAGCATGAAAATTATTAAAAGTCTTCCATCGGTAATTAGTTCACTAAATCTTACTTCGGGGGCCGCTGCAACAATTTTTGCTTTTCAGGGAGATATAGACACAGCTATTTATCTTATTATATTTGCTGCAATTTGTGACTTTTTCGATGGGTTTGCTGCCAGATTACTTAATGCTGTGTCGGAATTCGGTAAACAAATTGATTCGCTCGCCGATTTAATAAGTTTTGGTTTTGCTCCTACTGCCTTAATTTACAATCATATTATTTCAAACCACATACTACCAAAACATTTTGCTTTTGCAAGCCTTATTATTGTAGTTTTTTCTGCTCTTCGACTTGCTAAATTCAATATTGACACGGAACAAAAAACAGAATTTCGTGGTTTACCAACCCCTGCTTCAGCAATTTTTATAATCTCAATCTGTTGTCCTTTTGTTTTTGGATTAGTTAATTTAACCGAAGCTTTTCATAATCCTGTTTTTATTAGTTCTACAATTACAATTCTGCCTCTGTTGATGATTTCGAGAATTAAATTGTTTTCACTAAAAATTCATGGTTTTGACTTAAAAAATTATTTTTGGCAAGTCATATTGCTGATATCAACAATAATATTTTTAATAATATTCGGAATTTCGGGTTTGGCGTTCAGCATTATTTTATATCTTGCCTTATCAATTTTAAGACAATTTTTATCTAAAAATAAAACAAAATTATAGTAAAATAAAACATATAACAATGAAATTTCTAGCACAAATTAACGTAATGCCATTAAAGGCATTATTGGATCCACAAGGAAAAGCAGTTATGAATTCTGCACAAAAAACCGGATTTGAAAGCATTACTAACGTTCGCATTGGAAAGCATATTGATGTTGAAATACAAGCCGACAGTAAAGAAACGGCGATTTCTAAAATTGATGAGCTTTGCAAAAAGATTCTTATTAATCCAATTATTGAATCCTACGATTTCAATATTTACGAAATTTAAAAAAAACTTTTGCAAATATAAATACAGGTTGTATATTTGCAGCCTCAAAATGGTGATTGTAGCTCAGTTGGTTAGAGCATCGGATTGTGGTTCCGAGGGCCGTGGGTTCGAATCCCATCTTTCACCCAAAAGCAAAGCTTCACGCAAGTGAAGCTTTTTATTTTCTCACAAGTGTCAAAAACTTGTTTTTGTAAACGCAGTGAGAAAATAAAAAAATGCGAACGCAGTGAGCATTTGCTTTTGAATACCCCCCTCAGGGATCAACAAAATTGCGAAGCGGTTTTGTTAATCCCTCAAAAAATGCGAATTTGGTGAGCATTTTGATTTAATCATTTACTTTAAAACTAATAAAATTGCTTTAGCGATTTTATTAATCGCTTACTTAATAGTATTTAACAATTCTCACAAGTGTCAAAAACTTGTTTTTGTAAACGCAGTGAGAAAATAAAAAAAATGCGAACGCAGTGAGCATTTGCTTTTGAATACCCCCCTCAGGGATCAACAAAATTGCGAAGCGGTTTTGTTAATCCCTCAAAATTGCGAACTTAGTGAGCATTTTGATTTAATCATTTACTTTAAAACTAATAAAATTGCTTTAGCGATTTTATTAATCCAAAAAATCTCAACCTAACCAATCACACGAATCAAAACAAGTTTTTGATTCGTGTACTGTTGATAATAATTAATATTTCAAAAGATATTTTTTTATATATCTAAGTTCTGCTGGCAAGCAAAAAAAAAACCGCTCCGAAGAGCGGTTCAATTTTTATCTAAAATCTATTAGCTTTTATATTTGAATACAACAACATTACCGGTTGTACCATCACGATGTCCAGCTACATAATAAACTAGTTTATAGGTTGTTCCCATCTTGCTTATGAAATACACAGGAGCATAAGCTTTGTGCTGATCATAAGGAAGATCGTATTGATGAATCGGTGTTCCATCATTATAAGCAGTAGCCAAAGAAGCTTGTGTTGTTAAGTTAGCAATGTCTGTTACAATAACCCAACCATCGCAACCTAGTGTACCTCCTGTATAATTAGTATCTTGAATTCTAACTGTTGTTGCATCTGTAAAGTTGAAAGCAACTCCAATTACGTTTGAAAAGTAATTAGTAACAGGTGTGCTGTTATAAGAAGCCCATGATGTTTGGCCATAAAGAGCTAGTGGAATTTCAGCTGACCATTCTGCTGCTATATTTTGAAGTAAAACAACATCAACTGTAGTATTGTTTGCCGGCATTACAAAATCAGTAACTGTAACAGTCTGATAACCAGCTTTTGCAACAGAGTATTCATAAGTTCCTTCTTCAACATAATCAACAACATAATCACCAGCAGCATTAGCTACTCCATTAAAAGTTACAATAGCATCAGTAATTACATTATCGGCTTCGTCTTTAACTACAAAAGTTACTGAGTAAGCTTCAACTACAAAAATTGTATATTCCTTAGTTGTTTCCTGAAGTTCTGCATCTTTTACAACAAATTCGTAAACAATTTTAGTTACACCACCTGTAAAATCACTTGCGTCATTATCATCAGTAAATGTGTAATCAAAAGTTGTTAAATCTGCATAACCTGTGGGGGCTGTCATTTCAACAGTAGTTACATCATCCAAACCTGAATGTATGTACTTGTAAATATGAATCTCATTCAATCCTGCTTCTGCTCCAAAAGTGATTGCAAGATTAACATCATAGTTTTCTTCTGATTCAAAATCAACAATAACAGATACCGGTCCTGACCATGTAATAGTTGGCAGAGCATACTCTTTATTACAACTGTTAAAGATAGTTAATGCAGCAAAAGCCACAAATAATAGTGATAAAATTTTTACTTTTTTCATAATTTTATAAATTTAAATTAAACATTTGATTTAATTGGACTACATTATACTTTTTCAATTTGGCAAATGTATAAAAATATTTCATTTAAAAATAATTTAATGTGTAAATTTTATACATATTATTAAAAATTTACATTGATGAGACTAATTTAAATAAATAACAACGATGTAAATTTACTCCAGAATACTCTATTATCAATCCCTTTTTGAGATATTGTTTATTAATAATTTAAACTTTACACTTCTCATCTTCAGTGTTCTTAATCACAGTCTAATGAAGTAAATAATTAAAAAGAAAATAGTAATTATAAAAATGTACCAAGTATTTTATATTTTTGTGAAGTGAATATTAATATAAATATATTAAGAAGAATAACTCCCAGATGGGTGGTTTTTTTGATTGACGTTTGTATAAGTTTCCTATCTTTAGTTTTATCTTTTTATTTAAGATTCAATTTTTCCATCCCGGTTATTGAAGCAGACTTTATTCCCACAAGTATAATTACAGTTCTTAGTATTCGCGCTTTGTCTTTTTTCGTAGGAAAGACTTATGCTGGAATGGTAAGACATACTGGAACAAAAGACATTATTAGAATATTAAGCGTGTTGTTTTTAGGAAGTATTGTATTATTACTTTTGAATTTTTTAAGTCTTAGTTTTATAGACAGATATCTTGTTCCAATATCTGTTTTAATAATAGAGTTTTTTATCACAACTTTCGTATTATCTTTTTCACGCCTACTCTTAAAAAATATTTTTACCGAATTTAACAACCCTCGAAAAGAGAGCGATAATGTACTGATTTATGGGTCCGGTGAGCCCGCATTAATTACAAAAAAAGCTTTTGATCAAAACAGTAAAACAAAATACAGAGTAGTTGGCTTTATTGATCATCACAGTAAGGTTACAGGAAGTAAAATTGACGGCGTAAAAGTTTATCACCTGAAAAACCTGAAAAAGATAATTGAAAGTAAAAAAATATCAGTTGTTATAATCTCTGAAAAAGGTGTTTCTGTAACACGAAAAAAATATGTAATAGAAACCTGTCTGAACAATGAAGTTGAGGTAAAGACCATTCCTGATATGTCCGCTTGGATTAATGGTGAGTTCAACATTAATCAGCTTAAAAATGTTAAAATTGAAGACCTTCTTGAGCGGGCAGAAATTAAAATGAATAAAGACGGCATTCGTAAAGATGTTTTAAATAAAACGATTTTAGTTACAGGGGCTGCAGGCTCGATAGGAAGCGAAATTGTAAGACAATTGACATTGTTTATGCCCGAAAGAATAATTCTGTTTGACATTGCGGAATCTCCCTTATATGATATCGAACTTGAACTAAAAGAGAAACTCAATTTTACAAATTTCGAAATTGTCATAGGAGATATACGAAACGAAAAACTCATCGAATGGGTTTTTAAAGAATATAAGCCTGAATACGTTTACCATGCTGCTGCCTATAAGCATGTGCCAATGATGGAAAACAATCCTTCAGAAGCCATAAGTGTAAATGTACTTGGTACTAAAACCATAGCAGATGCAGCAAACAAATACAAAATTAAAAAATTTGTAATGGTAAGCACCGACAAAGCAGTTAATCCAACTAACGTTATGGGTGCAAGTAAAAGAATTGCCGAGATTTACATTCAGTCATTATTTAATTCTAATGAAACAAAATTTATTACCACTAGATTTGGAAACGTGTTGGGATCTAATGGTTCTGTAATCCCTCGATTTAAGAAACAAATAGAATCAGGTGGCCCTGTTACTGTTACACACCCAGACGTAACAAGATATTTTATGACAATTCCCGAGGCTTGTCAACTTGTACTGGAAGCAGGAAATATGGGGCATGGTGGTGAAATTTTTATTTTTGATATGGGTCCATCTGTTAAAATAATTAACCTGGCTCGCAAGATGATATCTTTATCAGGACTAAAACCGGGTATTGACATCCAAATAAAAGTAACAGGTTTACGTCCTGGCGAAAAACTTTATGAAGAGCTTTTGGCAAATAAAGAAAATACTTTACCTACATATCACCCGCAAATAATGATTGCTCAAGTTCGTCAATATGAACCGAAACTGGTAAAAAATGAAATTTTCGAACTCATTGAAACAAGTAATAATAGCGATAAATTTGCAATAGTAAAAAAAATGAAGGAAATTGTTCCCGAGTTTTTAAGTAAAAATTCTATGTTTGAAATATTAGATGTAGAACAACAAAACAAATAATGTCAATTATTATTTCATTTTTCCTTGATTATAAAAATATATGCAGGAAAATGATCTGAATATCCGCCCATATAAGTATTCCCAACATAAGTTCTAAAAGGATAACCTTTAAACTTTCCTTCTTTCTGCATTAAATATGCCTTATTATAAATAAAAGCCTTATGAAATCTGTATGATGATTTGTCAGATTTAAGAAATTCCGGAGTCATAATTATCTGATCAAATAAATTCCATTTGTCATTATATGCTAAAGAACCTATTCCTTTTTTATAAAGCTCTTCCATTGGATTATACAATTTAGGAAATATCGCTTCCTCTTTAGTCCCTGTTGCATTCAAATGCGTTTTAACACTTTTATCTATAGGATCATCATTCAAGTCCCCCATACAAATTATTTTTGCATTGGGATTGATAATTAATATTGAATCAAAGATATGTCTTGTAACATCTGCTGCTGCCGCACGTTTTGGTTCACTTCTCTGCTCTCCCCCCCTGCGTGATGGCCAATGTAATACAATAAAATGCATTTCTTCGCCATCATACAAGCCACTGACAAGAAGCTGGTCTCTTGTTCTAAAGTCAGGATCATCAGGAGTTCTGACAAGGTGCATAGCAGTATTTGTAACAGTAAAAAACTCTGGCCTGTATAACAACGCACAATCAACTCCCCTGTAATCAGAACCATCAAAATGAACTATCTGATAATTGTATTTTTTAATTGGTTCGGCCTTAACTAAATCTTCTAATACAGTAATATTTTCTATCTCACTAAGTCCTATTATTGCCGGCGCTGTACCCGTAAAGTCTGCTCCTATTTCTACTATAACAGAGGCCATGGTTTCCATTTTTTGGAAATATCGTTCCGAATTCCACTGTTTTTCACTATTAGGTGTAAATTCGACATCATTTGTTCCGGGAATAGTGTCAAATAAATTTTCAATATTATAAAAAGCAATGCAGCCTACCTTATATTCTTTTTCTGTTTGAGAAAATCCGACAATACCTATTAATAATATCCCGACTATAACAAAGATTGATTTTTTCATATTTTTTTTCTATTTTTTGTCAAAGATAATACCATATTTATAATTCAGCAATCGGTGAAAAAGTTTTTATGTCAAATAATGCGTTTGTTAATAAAAATAATATATGTGAGATTTTAATCCCTAATAGTTAAATTTTGAATGATTGATATATCTTTGTGTCGGTAATATGAAAACGGGCAGAATTATACAAACCACAGGAGCCGTTCATTCAGTTGAATGTGATAATTTAATATATACCTGCGTTATTAAGGGTAAACTAAGACTTAAAGGTTATAGAAGTACCAACCCATTATCGGTAGGTGATATTGTTGAATTTGAAGAAACAGAAAATCTTTTGGGACTGATAAACAAAATTCACAGTAGAAAAAATTGTATAATAAGAAAATCAACAAATCTGTCAAAAGAAACACATATAATAGCTTCTAATATTGACCAGCTAGTAATAATGTTTACATTACAAAAACCTGAAACAACAACAATATTTCTGGACAGATTATTAATCGCAGCAGAATCATACAGCATTCCTTGCATAATCCTTATTAATAAAATCGATATATATAGCAGTGAGGAGTTAAAGCATTCCAAATATCTTTCATCTATATATACCAAAATAGGTTATAAAACTATTGAAATATCTGTTGAGAATAAAGTAAACATTGATAATGTTGCTGAAATTCTTAAAGACAAAATCAGTTTAATTGTCGGACATAGCGGTACCGGAAAAACTTCTTTAATAAATGTAATTGCTCCAGAATATCGCCTAAAAACAGACTTCATTTCTGAATACCATTTAGCCGGAAAACATACAACAACTTTTGCTAGGATGTTAAAACTACCATTTGGCGGTTATATTGTTGACACTCCGGGAATTATGGGTTTTGGGCTGGTGAATTTGAAAAAAGAAGAAATGTATCACTATTTTCCGGAGATATTCAAATTATCCCCAAATTGCAAATATTACAACTGTACACATATAAATGAACCGCAGTGTGCGGTAAAAAAAGCTCTGGAGAAAGGCGTCATTTCATTATCTAGATACAAATCTTATCTCAATGTTTTTTACGATGATGATGACAAACATAGAATTAAAGAAATTTAATATTTCAATTTAAGAACACTCCAAACATTGTAAATCGGTTTCTTTATTATAATTTTGCATAATTACATTTAAAAAGTTGACTAACAAGAAAAAAATAATCAATGATCCTGTACATGGATTTATCAACATCCCGGGTGGAATAATCTACGAGCTTATCGAACATCCTTATTTTCAGCGTTTAAGGAGAATCAAACAACTTGGATTATCATATCTAGTTTATCCGGGAGCTGTACATACTCGTTTTCAACATGCTATTGGTTCTATGCACCTTATAGGAATGGCAATTGATGTTATCCGTAGCAAAAATCACGAAATTACCGAAGAAGAAGCTGAAGCTGCTAAAATAGCAATTTTGTTACACGATATCGGACATGGTCCTTTTTCCCATGCTCTCGAAAATTGTTTTACTCCTAATCTGCATCACGAAGATCTTAGCTTGTTATTTATGCAGGAACTTAATGCTGAATTTAAAAACAAATTAGATTTAGCTATAAAAATTTTTCAAAATCAATATCATAAAAAATTTCTCCATCAACTAATTTCAGGTCAACTTGATATGGACAGACTTGATTATCTGAAAAGAGACAGTTTTTTTACAGGTGTATCAGAAGGGGTTGTTGGTTCGGAACGAATTATTAAAATGCTTCAAGTGGTTGATGATAATCTTGTTGTCGAATCAAAAGGAATTTACAGTATAGAAAAGTTTTTAATCGCTCGTCGACTTATGTATTGGCAGGTTTATTTACACAAAACCTCTTTAATCGCAGAACTGCTTTTGTCTGCCTTCATAATGCGGTTAAAATATCTTTTAGAAAACAGTAATATTAGAACTAATAATCAATATATAGACCTCCTAATTGACAAAAATAAGCTTCATAATAAAAAGGATATTATTGCAAACTTTGCAATGATTGATGATTATGATGTTTTCTGTCTGTTAAAACAAAGTATGTATTCTGATGACAAAATTCTTTCGCATCTTTCAAATAGTATTTTAAACCGAAAATTTCCTAAAATACTAATAAGTAAAGAAAAACCCGAAGATAGTTTTATAGGTTCAATGAAAGAAATTGCCAAAAAGGAATACTCTCTTACCGATGAGGAAATTTCTTATTTCGTCTTCACCGGAGAAGTTTCAAATAATGCATATACCTATGCTGACGAACGTATTAATATACTATATCCAAACAAATTGATAGACATCTCGGAAGCATCGGATATGTTAAATATCTCTGTGTTGGGAAAAATTGTAAAAAAATATTATGTTTGTGCTCCGAAAGATATTATAAATTTAAGTATTTCAAAATGAAATTTACTGCCGGACAGATAGCCTCTATACTAAATGGAAAAGTTGAAGGTGACGAAAATACTGTTGTAAATTGCTTTTCAAAAATTGAAGAAGGGAAACCGGGGTCTTTATCATTTTTGGCTAATCCCAAGTACACTCATTATATTTATGAAACCGCTGCATCTGTTATTTTGATTAACAATGACTTTTTACCACAAAAAGAAGTAAAAGCAACTTTGATAAGAGTTGAAGACGCATATAAGTCAATCGCTGTGCTACTTGATATTTATAACAAAATGATAGAAAAACCGGTAGGCATAGAAAAACAATCTTTTGTTCACAAAAAAGCTTTACTCGGTAAAGATGTATATGTTGGCGCTTTCAGTTATGTAGGAAAAGATTCCAAAATAGGAAACAATGTACAAATATATCCTGGTTGTTATGTTGGAAACAATGTTAATATTGGTGACAATTGTATTTTATTTCCTGGTGTCAAAATATATTACAATACGGTTATTGGAAAGAATTGCACTTTGCATGCCGGTTGTGTTATCGGTGCTGACGGATTTGGTTTTGCCCCAAATAATGGCGATGCATTTATGAAAATTGCACAAATTGGTAATGTTATATTAGAAGACAATGTTGAATTGGGGGCTTTGGTAACAATTGACAGAGCTACAATGGGATCAACTATTATCAGAGCAGGTGTAAAGTTAGATAACCACAACCATGTGGCTCACAACGTGGAAATTGGTAAAAACACTGTAATTGCAGCACAATCAGGAATTGCCGGCACAACAAAAGTAGGCGAAAATTGTATGATTGGTGGTCAAGTCGGTATCAGTCCTCATATAACGATAGCCAATGGAACAAAAATTTCATCACAATCGGGTATTTCAAATAATGTATTAAAAGAAGACAGCATTTTGATGGGTGCTCCTGCATATGAAATAAGAGCATATCACAAATCATATATACATTTTAAAAACCTTGATGATATCGTTAAACGACTTGAGAGTCTGGAAAAGAAATTATCTGATAAATAAAGACCTTTTATCAATTTACTTTTAAATCCATCAACACTAGTAAACCATTTTACTCAATACTATTGCATGTTTTTCGACAATTTTATTCCCTGTCAGATTAAACATCTCGACATAGAGTATATAAATACCGGCAGGGCAAATATTATTACCACTATCAAAACCATCCCAAAACAGGCTTCCCTCCATTGCAAGCATTTGGTTATTAAGTATATATGTTACAAATTTGCCGTCTGAACTGTATATAGCCATTGTTGCAGTATATCCGGGTTCGTCAAGCTTATATGAAATAGCTAATCTATCATTATAGCCGTCGTTATCAGGAGAAAAAACTTCGGGGCTCAAACTAATTACTGTTTCTGTTGCTATCTCGGATGAAAATTGAGAATTCTTATATCCGGGTGTAGCAAATCCTACAGTCTGTGATGCCGAATGCCAGTTTGATTTATCTGCCGAACTGCGATTATAATTTATTCTTTCTAAAGACACGCCATCTTTTGATGCCAGTAATTTATAATGCTGATCATCAGTATAATAAACCATGTCTATTTCATTTAAAAACCTGTCTGTTATCAAAATGTTTCCCTCACCATCAGCCATTGAGGGTAAATTACCACACTTATAAAGATTCTCTAAATACGGAACATAGTAATTGTCAATCAAAAAATTTATATCTTCTGAAACGGCACAGTATTCTCCCGGTTCAAGCAAACGACTAATATTGCTTAAGACATAGGAGTCTTTAATGTTCCCGGCCTCATCTTTATTACATCCCCATAAATGTTTTAAATCCAATATTTTGTTGGAATTATTGTACAATTCGACAAAATCTTTTCCTCCGGACAATGGATTAAAAAGAATTTCGTTTATAACTATGTCGCCTGCCACAACAGAATCGGCAATAGCAAATCTAAATGAAGAATTTACTACAACTTTATTTCCTGCACAATCTCTAATGCTATCGTTAATATTAATGAAATACAATTTTCCTATTTCAAATTCTCCGTCAAATTTCATTGTAATTGTTGAAAAATTAGGTTCGCTAGCACTTATCCAAATAGGATGTCCAAACTCTTCAACTTCAAAATTTAAAACATCATTTGCAAATTCAGATTTCAATATTTCACTAAAATATACTATTAACGTATCCGGCATTATTGCTTCTGCAGCAATCGGATAAGGCAATGTAATATCAGGATTGCTTCCATTAATTGAATTAACAATACCCGGTGTTCCTCCTAAAATATTATTGCTTGCCCTCCAGTTTTCTTTTCCCTCACATACATTATTTAAATCTATCATTTCAAGCGAATAGCCTCCATTTTTCTTAAAATTATCCTGATACCAAGTATCGCTATATGTAACAGTATGAATAACATTACTATTTTTATCTCTTAATATAAGAGTGGCTCCTCCGTTTGTCAATGCGGGAAAACTTTCTACACCAACAACATTTAACATCTCATCAAACATTTCTTGATTACTCTCATGACACAAAACCAAATATCCCCCTTCGGGAATCATACAATAAGGTAATGTGCGAGTGGTGGTACCTGCACTTATTGTCCAGTTCGCTAAATCCAAATCATATTCTGTTCTATTAAAAAGCTCTATGTATTCCACATCGGGAAGGAGTACAACCGGATCGGGATCAGCCATAATTTCAGTAATAATAACATCATAATCAGCAGGATTATACAGTATAAAATTCACACTTTGTTCGGTCATAATATTTCCACACCAATCCTTTACATTTGAAATTGTAATTGAATAATTTAAATTTTCGTTAAATGAGGAAGGAAATTGTAAGATTACTGCTGTTTCGTTTAAAGGATTGGTTACAGCATAAAAAGGATTGCCAAAATCAGGAATTACATCATAGTTGGTCAAAACAAGACTTGAAAGAGTATCCACAGACTCAGAAAATATAATAGTAATTTCATTTCCGGCAGTAATGCTAACACTAAGAACTTCAGGAGCGAGGGTATCACTATTTATTGCATAAACAGAATTAATTGTTCCAGGTGTTCCTCCAAACTCATCGTTTGAAGCAATCCAGTTTGTTTGTGGTGAACAAGTGTTTACCGGGTCTATCTTCTCAAGTGACCAGCCTCCATTCTTTTTATTTGCGTCCTGATACCATGTGTCAGAATATGTAACGCGGTCTATTTCCTGTCCTTCATTGTCCTTTAATACAATTGTCTGACCTCCATTTGTAATTAATGGAAATGATGCTATACCAAGTGTATTACCAAAATTTTCAAATTCTGAAACATAATTAGTATGACATAATATCAAATATTCTCCGGCTTCGAGCTGATATGAGGTAAGAGTTTTTGACGTTGTCCCTATTGTATAAACCCAATCTGTTAGATCAACTGTATAATCAGAAGTGTTGTACAATTCTACATATTCAGCATTTGGCAAACCAACCGGAGGGTCGGGATCTGCCATAATTTCATTGATTACAATCATGCCCGCTGAAAAATCTATATAACTAAAAGGTATGTTTCCCGGAACAACAGGGTTCATACTTAAGTCTGCTATGTTTTGATATTGTAAAATATAATTAGTGCCGGACACAAAAGACGATGAAAACTCAAGCAATACTTTTGAGGGATCAGAATTATAAAAAGAGACATCGGCCGGATTACCAATTCCGTTGTTTACAGAATAATTTTGCTCATCTAAAGCTGATACGGGATCTAACTCTTCATCAAAATTCATCAAAAAATGCTGAGAGTCAAGTACTTGTGATGACAGCAATTGAGGTTGAATATCATCAACAAAAGGGTCACCTGTTATAATAAAGTCATCGAAAAAGATGTGCTGTGAACGGGTAGAAGTATAAACACATTTAACCCCAAAATATGATGAACTGAAATAAGTATTATCTAAAATTGATCCTTCAGTATAATAATCTGTTCCGCCCAGTGTATCGGACATCAGACTCCAGTTCCCTTCATTATCACGGGTAACTTTAACACGAACGTTGACTGTTGTAGTATTTAGTCTCCCGTCTGTCCCGTTAATTATCATTGTGCTGCTTGTCGGATTTTTTCTGTAAAGACTAACCTCATCAGCAGTATTCCCAATTTTAACAAAATATCCATTTGTAGCAGAAGATAAATCAGAGTTATTCGATGTAAGATAAATCTCACAATAGTTCGTTGATGAAGGGTTAAACTGAAGCTTTACTAAAAATTCCCAACTTGCATCATTAATTGCACCACAACTGGTAGAAAGATACGATGTCCCATCTGCCTGTGGGCTTTCGTACAACTGAAGCTGATTTGATGCATCAATTATAAATTTGTCTGTGTTGCCAGACCATGCAGGATCAGAAGTAAAATTTCCATCACTGAAATCATCACTGAATTGTGCAAAACTTACCAGTGGAAGAAGCGTAAGTATGAAAAGTATTTTTCTCATATTATAAATTTATTTTAATCCCTTAAGTCTCAAGTTACCTTATTCTAGCCTTGAACTATTTAATTAATTTGTCCACTCAAAACTTTTGGCTAATAACATTGTAAAAATACCTTAAATTATTTTATTATTTCTATTTTGGATAAAGATTAGTTTAAAAATTATATTTTTACACAAAAAACATAAGTTGTATGAAACTAGCAATCGTAGGTGTTACAGGAATGGTTGGAACTGCAATATTAAAAGTTCTGGAAGAGCGTAATTTTATTCCTGATGAGTTAATTCCTGTTGCTTCAAATACTTCGTCAGGCAAAAAAATTGTTTTTAATTCAAAAGAATATACTGTAAAAACTATTAATGAGGCATTGAAAGAAAAACCTGACATTGCAATATTTTCTGCAGGGAAAAGTGTTTCATTGGAATATGCTCCTCTATTTGCAAAAATCAAAACAAAAGTTATTGACAACTCATCTGCATGGAGAATGTACGATGACATAAAACTAATAGTTCCCGAAGTCAACATATCAATACTTAACGAAAATGATTATATAATTGCGAATCCTAATTGTTCAACAATTCCGCTTACTCAAATTTTGTGGCCATTACATCTTAAATATAAATTAAAAAGGGTAGTTGTTTCAACTTATCAGTCAGTTACAGGTTCGGGATTTAAGGGATATAATCAATTAATGAGTGAAAGAGCCGGTAAAAAAGTTGAAAATCCTGCATATCCGCATACTATTGATTTAAATTGTATCCCTCATGGTGGCGATTTCCTCGAAAATGGATATACAGAGGAAGAAATGAAACTAATCAATGAAACACGAAAAATTTTAAATATCAACGATTTAAAAATTACTTGCACTGTTGTTAGGGTTCCTGTATTAGGTGGTCATAGCGAAAGCGTTAATGTTGAGTTTTTCAAAAAACCGGAAATATCATCTGTAAAAAAGATTATTTCTGCATCAATGGGAGTAATTGTACTTGATAATCCATCTAAAAATGAATACCCAACACCTTTAATTGCACAGAATAAGAATGAAACTTTTGCTGGAAGAATAAGGCTTGATGAATCGAACGACAAGGCTATAAACTTTTGGTTAAGTGCCGATAATCTGAGAAAAGGTGCAGCCACAAATGCGATTCAAATTGCAGAATATATTTCAGACAACTTTATTAATTAATGGTCAGAAGACGTCGAAAGAAAAAAAGTAGCATTACATTAAAAATAGTGCTAATCATAGCAGCAATTATAGCTGTTTGTGTTTTCTATTCAGACATCATTAATCTCTTCAAGCCTATCGTTCAAAAAATTGAGAAGTTTTCGAAAATTAAACAAGATCTCAAAGACTATACGGTGTTTGGAATTGATGTTTCAGAGTATCAATCAGACATTGACTGGAAAAAGCTATGTGATGAGGATCGTCCCGACTTTATAATAATAAGAGCTACTGCCGGAAAAAATCGCTTAGATAAAAAATTCACTACAAATTGGAAGTCTGCTAAAGATAATAATGTAATAAGAGGAGCTTATCATTATTATCGTCCGGATGAAAAAAGCAGTGAACAGGCTGAGTTTTTCATAAAAAATGTCACCCTTGAAACAGGAGACCTCCCACCAATTCTAGATATTGAAAAGTATAGTCGTGTACAGAGCCTAACTAGTTTAAAAACAGGATTACTGAACTGGTTGACAATTGTTGAAGAGCATTATGGCATAACACCTATTATATATACCTACAACAGATTTTATACAAGTGCAATCGCTGATGATTCGCGTTTTGATAAATACCCCGTATGGATAGCGTGGTATAATACCAAAGGCAATCCCTCCGACATTGTAAAAGACTGGGTATTCTGGCAATTCACAGACAAGGGAAGTATCAAAGGGATTCAGGGAAATGTTGATATAAACGTCTTCAACGGACACGTACAGGATTTGGATGGTTTGAGAAAGAAAGAATAGTAATTATTTAGCTAGCCCGAAATTAAATCGACGTTAGACTGTATGTAATCATTGTGTTATGTGTTGATAACATGAAAAAGGAATGCTTAATATTTGTTCCCAAAATTAACATTTCAGACCCCATATAAATAATGGAAAAAGACTGTCTAAATGCGATAAAAAAGTAATTTTGTATAAATTTATAAAAAATGAAAGACTTAAGACTTGTTTTATTATTTATTTCAATATTTATAATTGTTGTATCAAAGCACATTTATTGTCAGCAGAATACTAACTGTAATTTAACAGATGACCAAAAAATATTAGGTCTATCATTGATTTGGAAAGAAGCCACATACAATTTTCCTTACTTTGATCGCCTTGAAATTGATTGGACGAACACTTATCAAAACTATATCCCAAAAGTGATTGAAACAAAATCGGATTTGGAGTATTATCTAGTTTTGCAAGAATTTATTTCACAGCTTAAAGATGAGCACACAAAAATCTTAATGCCATATACAATAGAGAACGAATTAAAAAGCAAAAGTACTTTACCAGTATTTGACATAGTTTGCTTGAAAGACGGTGTCTATATAACTGCAATAAAACCTGTGGTTAGCGATACTGTTCCTTTAGGTAGTGAAGTAATTGAAATAAATGAAGTGCCAATTTATGATTATTTGAATAATAATTTTTCAATATTTTTAAATTCCAATTTTTCTCAAAGTAAACGTAGGTTATTCACAAGTTACTTCAGCGTCTATAATACTACTGTAATTGAAAGTATGACTATTAAAACTACTGATGGAGAAATAAAAACTGTAGAGGTCAACAATACAAACTCCGAGCAATATAGTTATAATTCAATATCTTCATATTACCGTAAAATATACATGCCAGCAAATTCAATTTCATCGAAAGTCCTTGATGAAAATATTTTATACATTGACATTGCTGGTGCAATGAATTATAATGTTGTTTCATATTTTGATTCGATTTATAATGAAATAAATTCATCAGAAGGGATTATCATAGATCTAAGAAATAATACAGGGGGCACAAGTATTGGGTCAGATATTGCATGTTATTTTACGGAACAAGATACAATTTTCCAGTATGTAAAAACAAGAATTAATAATGCAAATATGCGTGCTTTAGGAGCATATACTGATTCTTCATTTAGTCACATTGTTGGTTCAACAAGACACTTTGAATATTCTGATTATTATAATGATGAAGCATTTATCACAGACACATTTGTTACAATTAACAACATCCCAAAAGATAGAAGAACTTTAAATAAAAACATTGTTATTTTGCTAGACAGTAAAAATCTTTCGGCTACCGAAAATTTTTTAATGGTTTTCAAAGAATTAGGATTAGCAACATTTGTCGGAGAGCCTTCAGGAGGGAGCTGTTCTCAGCCACTTCTAATTAAATTGCCAGGTGGAGGTGTCGGATTTATTGCAACTCAAAAAACTTATGTCGGGGCAAATACTGAATTTAAATATTTAGTTCCTGATATTGAAGTTTATTATAGTATAGAAGACTTTTTAAGTGATAAAGATCCTATTCTAGACAAAGGATATAGCGTATTGAAAATGTTATTGAATCAACAATAATGATTTGAGATTCTTTATAACTTCCCCTTTTACACTCAACTCGACGCCATGGATTGCGGTGCAATCCCGACAAATCGGGACAGGCTATGTTTACGCATGATTGCCAAGTTATACGGTCGTTCATACACAGCACAAACTTTGCTACAACGGTCATATATTTCACGTGAGGGGGTTTCGTTAGTGGAAATAAGCGATGCTTAAGAATGTCTGTCTTTTAGAGTGATGCTTCGGGCCTTCACGCCCCTTGCATCCCTAAAGGGACGCCTACGCACAATTCACAGGCGGGCTGGCACCCTTTAGGGTTTTTAGGGGCAGGGCTGGCAAAAAAACAATAGAAAATATTACTATTAGTAATTCTCAAAACAAAATACTTATTTTGTACTAAAATGCTTTTTAGTATGCAATACAGTAATGAATTACATAAAGTCACAATGTTCTACGGAGCAAGCTCATTAATAATGGATAGAGCAAAACAACTCAGAAGAAGAATGACTGAGCCTGAAGAAATTGTTTGGGAGATAGTTCGAGAAAATGCAATTTTAAGATTAAAATTTCGACGACAACACCCGATTAGTAATTATATAGCTGACTTTTATTGTCATAAAATCAAATTGGTCATTGAAATTGACGGTGAAACGCATAATCAAGAATCTGCAAAATTATACGACGAACATAGAACCAATGTAATGAATAGTTTCGGCATAGAAGTGATTAGATTTACTAATAATGAAATTCTCTCAGATATCTCATTTGTTAGGAAAACTATTGAAAGAAAATGCAATGAATTATTGAGAGGCTAAATAAAACCTTTGACCTTCACGCCCCTTGCATCACTAAAGAAAAGCCAAACACACGATTAACTTTGGTCCGACTCCTTTTGTGGATTTAGTGGCACACTGGCAAGAATGAAATTACAAATAAAGATTCAATACCCAATAAATCAAAGGTAAAGTAATAATTGCCAAAACCGAACTTACAAGTATATTCTCAACTGCCTGTTTTGCATTAAGTCCGAACTCTGCTGCTAAAATAGAAATGATTATCATACAAGGCATCCCCGCCTGAAGAACTGAGCACATCAATGCCTTGTCTGATATATTTAATCCTGCTTTCTTAATTAAAATCAATACAAACATTAAAACTATCGGGGCAAACAACAATTTATTAAAACTTAAAATATATGATCGAAGATTTTGAATTAATGGTTTAAATTTAATCTGAGCTAGAACTACACCCACATAAATCATTGATAAATAAATAGTTGTGTGCCCTAATCCAAATAATGGTTTAAATGCTACTTCAGGAATTTTAATTTTGAACAACATAAAAATTACTCCGACAACAAATGCCACGGTTGCAGGATTAATTAAGTGATTGCCTTTACGCTCCGTTTGCTTGTTTGCTCCTTTCTTCAAAATAAATATTCCCCAGGTCCATAACAATGCGTCGTTTCCTATTTGAAATATTGTCGCATAAATCAGCCCTTCACCTCCGGGAAATAATGCGTCCAAAAGAGGAAAACCTAAAAATACCACATTACCAAACATAGTATGAGCATTGTGTAAGGCTGTATTTTCTCTATCTAATCGTAAAATCTTTGCTGTTACTTTACTCAATAAAAACAAAATACTAACTGTAAAAATTGCTGAAGCAAAAACAACAGGAAAATTTATCAAAATTTCATCTGTTAACTTTGTCCCTGCAAAACTTGTAAAAACTAAGAGAGGCAATGTTATTTTCATTATTACCTTTACCAGACCTTCCGCATTGCTTACTGTAACTGCTTTAAGCTTGAATGCAATTATTCCTGCAAAACAAACTAGTGATAATACTAATATCTGTTCAAGAATTATTTCCATGCCTCAAAAATAGTGTTTTTTGTAAACATGATAATGCAAAATTTGCCAATTCTTGTATCCAACAACTCTAATGCAATTTCAAAACGTCGTAATATGACGATCTTTCATAAATATTATCAACTTAAAAATGTTAATATTTATAAGTCCCCAACTGTATTTTGTGTGTTTTAAAACTATAATTTTGCAGCTATTATGGAAAAGATTGAAGAAATGGTGGCAAATTATTCTGAAGAAAGCATACAAACCCTTGAATGGGAAGAACATATAAGAAGGCGCCCCGGCATGTACATTGGCAAGCTTGGAGACGGCAAATCCCGTGATGATGGAATTTACATTCTTATCAAAGAAGTTATTGACAACTCCATTGATGAATTTGCAATGGGTTTCGGTAAAAACATTGATATTAAGCTCGAAGGCATGACTATGTCAATCCGTGATTACGGCAGAGGCATTCCTCAGGGAAAGCTTGTTGACGTAGTGTCAAAAATGAACACAGGGGCAAAATACGATTCGAAAGTTTTTCAAAAATCAGTAGGCCTTAACGGGGTAGGTGTAAAAGCAGTAAATGCGTTATCGTCATCCTTTAAAATCTCATCTTATAGAGACGGAAAGAAAAAAACTGCTGAATTTAGCGGTGGCAAACTGCTATCAGAAACTCCTTTAGTTGACACCTCTTCACCTAACGGAACACTGGTTGTTTTTACTCCTGACGAAGAAGTTTTTGGAAAATACAAATACATTAGCGAGTATATTGATACCATGCTGAGAAATTATTCTTACCTGAATACTGGTCTGTCAATAAATTTCAACGGCACAAAATTCAGTTCGAAAAACGGATTACTCGATTTATTAAACGAAAATCTGAATCAGGAACCACTATATCCTCCAATTCATCTTAAAGACAACGATTTTGAAATAGCTATTACCCACGGCGATCAGTACAGTGAAGAATATTATTCATTTGTAAACGGACAACATACAACACAGGGTGGAACACATCTTACAATATTTCGTGAAGCTTATATTAAAACAATAAGAGATTTTTACCGCAAAGATTATGATGCTTCAGATATCAGACAAAGTATAATTGCAGCAATAAGCATAAGGATTGTTGAACCTGTTTTTGAATCACAGACTAAAACCAAGCTGGGATCAAAAGATATGGAACCCAACGGAACTTCTATCAGGAACTACATCTTTGATTTTATGAAGAAACTTGACGATTTCTTACATAAAAATCCACAATATGCCGATGTTCTGCAGAAAAAAATTCAATCTTCCGAAAAGGAACGAAAAGCCATAGCCGGAATTCAAAAAATAGCACGCGAAAGAGCAAAAAAGGTTAGCCTGCATAACAAAAAACTGCGTGATTGTCGTATCCATTACAACAGTAATGATGAAAAACGTTACGAATCCACTATTTTCATTACCGAAGGAGATTCTGCCAGCGGGTCTATCACTAAATCGCGTAACGTAAACACTCAGGCTGTTTTCAGTCTAAGAGGTAAGCCGTTAAATTCATACGGACTGACAAAAAAAATAGTTTATGAAAATGAAGAATTCAATCTTCTGCAGGCAGCTTTGAATATTGAAGAAGGTGTTGAAAACATAAGATATAGAAATGTTGTTATTGCGACTGATGCTGATGTTGACGGAATGCACATAAGATTACTATTGATTACATTTTTTCTGCAATTCTTTCCCGACATTCTTAAGCAAGGACATTTGTTTATTCTGCAAACGCCATTATTCAGAGTGCGTAACAAACAAGAGACTATTTATTGCTATGATGAATCTGAAAAGGAAGCAGCTATTAAAAAATTGAAAAACAATCCCGAAATTACACGTTTTAAAGGTTTGGGTGAAATATCACCTGATGAGTTTAAAAATTTTATCGGCAAAGACATAAAACTTGACCCTGTTACGCTTTCACAAGCTGATCATATTGGCAGTCTTTTGGAATTTTTCATGGGTAAAAACACTCCCGAACGACAGGATTTTATCATAAGTAATCTAAGAATTGAAGAAGATGTGTTGTAAGTGATTTTTATTGACAGATTATGAGCGAAGAAATTAAAAATACAAACGGCGACGAATTTCAGCCGGTCGAAATACACGAAACAGAAGAGCCAAAAATCTCTCGTTTAAAAGGCATGTTTCAGGACTGGTTTCTGGATTATTCATCGTACGTAATCCTTGAACGTGCAGTACCTCATGTATATGATGGACTTAAACCTGTTCACAGGCGCATTTTGCATTCCATGAAACAGTTAGATGACGGTCGCTACAACAAAGTCGCAAATATTGTAGGCCACACCATGCAATATCACCCTCATGGCGATACTTCTATCGGAGACGCATTGGTTCAACTGGGACAAAAAGACCTGTTAGTTGACACACAGGGAAACTGGGGAAATATTTTAACCGGTGATTCTGCTGCTGCTTCAAGATATATCGAGGCAAGATTGTCGAAATTTGCTCTTGAGGTCGTTTTTAATCCTAAAACAACTTTCTGGAAGCCCTCGTATGATGGCCGTAACAAAGAACCGATAACCTTACCTGTTAAATTTCCGCTTTTACTGGCCATGGGTGTCGAAGGTATTGCTGTGGGACTTGCTTCTAAAATACTTCCTCACAATTTCAACGAAATTATTGACGCTTGTATTGCTACTTTAGAAGACAAACCGTTTGAGCTTCTACCGGATTTTCCAACAGGAGGATTAGCTGATTTTAGTAAATATAACGATGGCCTAAGAGGTGGTCGAGCAAGAGTGCGCACCCGCATCGAAAAATTGGATAAGAAAACTCTAGTCATAAAAGACATTACTTTCGGCGAGACTACATCATCAATCATTGATTCTATTATTGCCGCAAATGACAAAAAGAAAATCCAAATAAAAAAAATTGATGATAACACATCTGATAGTGTCGAAATAATTATCCAACTTCCTCCCGGTGTATCAACAGATAAAACTATTGATGCCTTGTATGCTTTTACCAAATGTGAAGTCTCAATACCCACTTATGCCTGTGTTATTGAAGAAGACAAGCCTCGTTTTTTGGGAGTTACGGAAATTTTACAACTGTCAGTAACTAATACAGTTGAGTTATTAAGACAAGAACTATTAATCCAAAAATCTGAGCTTGAAGAGGAATGGCATAATTTATCTCTGGAGAAATGGTTTATCGAAAAGAGGATTTACAAAGAAAAACAATACGAAAATTCTAAGTCAACAGATGAGGCTATTGAATTTATTAATTCCAAAGCCATAGAGCACAAGCTGAAGCTTGTACGCGAAATTACCCGTGATGATCTTTTAAAACTTCTTGAAATAAAAATGAAACGTATTCTTCGTTTCAATGTTGAAAAAGCCGAAGAAGATCTTTTATCAATACTGGATGAGATTAAAAAAGTACAGGACAATCTTGATCATCTTATTGATTATGCCATAAAGTATTACAAACATATAAAGGATAAATATGGCAAAGGACGTGAACGAAAAACTGAAATCAGGAACTTCGACACAATTGACACTGCACAGGTTGCCGTTGCCAACGAGAAACTATATGTAAATTACAAAGAAGGTTTTGCCGGTTATGGGCTTAAAAAAGATGAATATGTTTGTGAATGTTCTGATATTGATGACATTATAGTTTTCAGAAAAGACGGTAAATTTATTATTGCAAAAGTTTCGGACAAGGCGTTTTTCGGTAAAGATATTCTTTATGTCAATGTCTTTAAGAGAAACGACAAACGAACCATTTACAATGTTGCCTATCGTGACGGAAGGACAAGTGTTTCTTATATTAAACGCTTTGCCGTTACAGGGATAAACCGCGACAAAGAATATGACCTGACAAAAGGGGCTGATGGTTCCCGCATTTTGTATTTTACCGCCAACCCTAACGGAGAAGCAGAAATAATTAAAGTGTATCTTAAACCAAAACCAAAACTTCGTAAGTTGGTTTTTGAAACAGACTTTAAAGATGTTGCTATAAAAGGACGTGATGCTCAGGGAAATATATTAACAAAAAATGACATACATAAAATTACTCTGAAAGAAGAGGGTGTTTCAACACTCGGCGGTCGTAAAATCTGGTTTGACGAAGAAGTTTTTAGATTAAATGCTGATGGCCGCGGAAAATATATCGGTGAATTTGCGGGTGAAGATAAAATTGCTGTTATTACCCGAAATGGCGTATGTCGTTTAACCAATTTTGACTTATCCAACCACTACGAAGATAACATTGTCATTATTGAAAAATACGAACCTCAGTTGATTTACTCTGCAATACATTTTGATGCAGAACTTGGATTTTTCTATCTTAAAAGGTTTGCTATTGAAGAATCAGGAAAAGAACAGAGTTTTATTTCAGAAACTCCGGGATCGTATCTTCTTGACATAACAAATGAGGAGTTCCCACAAATAAAAATCTTATTTGGCGGTAAACACAAAACCAGAGAACCCGAATTTATTGACGGCGAAGAATTTATTGCTGCCAAAGGATTGAAAGCCAGAGGAAAAAGACTTACTACTTTCGAAATAAGTGAAATTTCTTTTGACGAACCACTACAAAAGGAAAGCAAACGCAACTTTGACTTAAGCAAATCCGAAAGTGAAAATGATCAGGAATCAGATTCTGACAATGAGAATATAATTGACAATATTGAATTTGAAATCATTGAACCTCAAAACAGTGACGATATCGAACTTGAAATTATTGAAACTGTTGAGGAAGATGAGCTCCCTGAAAATATTGAAGTTAAGAAAACTAAACCAAAGAAAAAGATAGCTGAAAACAAACCAAAAGAAGAAAACACAAGTACGGAAGATGAGAAATCAACCAAAAAAAAGGATGATAAAAAGCCCCCTGCCGATGGTGGTATCCAGATGACTTTGGGATTTTGATATTCAAAACTGGTTTGTGCCCCTATTAAACATAACAATTATTCATGAAAATTTATTTAATAGGATTTATGGGATGCGGGAAATCAGTCTTGGGAAAAAGGCTTGCATCAAAATTGAACATGGAATTCTACGATTTGGACCTTAAAATTGAAGAAAAATATAAAATGACTGTTCCCAGCATTTTTTCACGCTTTGATGAGAAGGTTTTTCGAAAAATTGAATCTGAAATGCTTCAAAATTTTTCTTCATCTGATGGTGATTTTGTAATGTCGTGTGGAGGGGGAACACCATGTTTTAATGATAATATGACAATTATAAATTCTTCAGGGGTAAGCGTTTATATTAAGTTAAATGCTAAAACGCTAACTGATAGGCTTTTAAAATCAAAGACTAATCGTCCGCTTATTAAAAATATACCGCCTGATCAGTTGTTACCAAGGATAAGCGAATTGTTAGAAAAACGAGAAGTCTTTTACAATCAGGCGAAAATCGTTATTGATGGAATTAATTTAAAACCTGAAGACATTTTAGTTAAGCTGTCAGAAACGTAATACTAAAAATACTCATAAACATAAGATTTGGCAGTAAAGTATTTTCATCAAATCTTTTAGTGATTTTTATTCAAACTTTCTTTCTTGATTAAGAAAGTTACAAAGAAATCAAGGCAAAACGATGCTGCCCAACGCTCCTCGAGACTAAACAAAAGAATTGTCAGTCGACCTTGGCCTAAAACAAACACCATACGCCTATTGCCTTTTGAAATTTGTTTTAGGGAACGATACCGATTGTAAATTTGTAATAGTCTAATCTTCACAATTTCATTTGCTCGATTATACTAAACAAATTTATCATCGGCACTTGTCATATCGGCTCGACACAATTCTATTTGTTTCGCTCTCACCACCAAAGCTTCCCGCCGTTTTGCCCGGCCTACGCGCGGAGCTCTGAACACTTTTTATTCGCTTTACTTTACTGATTTAGGAAAAGATAAAGCTCTAATTGAGACTAGCTTCGACAAATCTCACTTTATTAAAAATATACCGCCTGATCAGTTGTTACCAAGGATAAGTGAATTGTTAGAAAAACGAGAAATCTTTTACAATCAGGCGAAAATCGTTATTGATGGAATAAATTTAAAACCTGAAGACATTTTAGTTAAGCTGTCATAAACGTAATACTAAAAATATTCATAAACATAAGATTTGATGGTATCGTCAGAATGTTCTTCGACAATATTTCCATCTTTATCCCTTATAGTTTTTGAAATACTCATTATTTTGCCAGCATTATTATAATGAGATTCAATAATTGTCCTGTTCTCGATATCATGTTCTAAAATTATTTTTGCCCCCGACATGTTTATCTGACTGATTGGCAATCCGTTATCGTCGTATTCGATTTTTACCCAATCAAGTTGTCTGCCCGAAGAGTTTAATGTTTGCACTGCCGTTATTTTATTATTGTCATTATAAAAATAGTGATGAATCTTATCTGGTTTCTTTGAATTTGTATACTCTTCCTTCAGAATCAGAATACCATCTTCTTTATATGTATTTACAGTCATTTGTTTCAGCCTGTTATTTTCATCGAATTCTTTTCTGCAAACAATATCTCCTTGTTCATTAAACTCGGTCTCGGTAATTTCTTCAAGCTCATCATTTTCGTCAAAACAAGTAATTTTCAAAATCCGTTTCTCAGAATCTCTTTCATATTTTTTTATCGAAAACCAACCTCCTTCATAGTCTATTCTTTCTGAAATCAATTTTCCGTCATCGCCATATAAATAAGTTTTCTTCTCCCCATAGTTGTCCTGATAGTTAATAGTTTCATCAACAATCAATTTGTCGTTTTCGTTAAAAACCAACTTATTTTCGAAAATTACGTTGTTATCTTCGTCATATTCTTTCGTAAAAATCAGATTTCCATTTGCATCAAATTCACGTATTAGGGAAAGAAATCCCGATGTGTCTTCAGAACTTTGTTTTATGAATGTTTTAATTAAACGGATTTTGTTTTCCATATAAAAGTTTTAATTATTATTGATTTAATTTTTTCATATACATTTATAATTTGTAAAATTGTAAAAAATTTAAGAATTTGACTCAAGAAAACGAAAATAAATTCTTCTTTTTAATTAATCCTAATGCCGGAAATGAGGGTGGAGAAAGAGAATGGCCTAAAATTAAGGAACTTTTAATTAAACACGGTTTACAATATGAATTTGCATTTACCGAAGCTGTCGGTCATGCTCAAAATATTGTACAGGAAAGAATTAAAGATGGTTTTAGAAGAATTGTTGTAGTTGGTGGTGACGGCACTTTAAACGAAACGGTAAATGGAATATTCAATCAATCTGCTGTGCCTTCTACAGATATTTTTATAGGATTGATGCAAATGGGCACCGGCAATGACTGGGCGAGATATTACAATTTTGATATTGATTATGAAAAAGCCATACAAAGGTTAATAAACGGAAACAGTTGCCGTCAGGATGTGGGGAAAATTAGCTATAATGCAAATGAAGGCATTAAATCGGGATATTTTATTAACATCGCCGGTCTTTGTTTTGACTCTGTTGTTGTAAAAGCAACTAATTTAATGAAAGAAAGAGGCAGAAGAACAAAATCTGCTTATCTAATCAGCTTGTTAAAAAGCCTTATAAAATACAGACCATGGGAATTAAAGATCAACATTAACGATACCATTCTTGAAGGCAAATTCTTATCAATAAGTATCGGCAATGGTAAATTTTCGGGTGGTGGAATGATGCAAACGCCTTCTGCTGTTATAAACGATGGATATCTTGATGTTACTGTTTATGAAAATATGCCCAAACTTAAGATTGTACTTAACATTAAAAAACTATACAACGGTAAAATTTTAGAAATCAAAGGTGTAAAATCATTTCGCACCAAAAGTTTTAGAATAGAATCCAGACAAAATATATTTGCCGAAACAGACGGAGAAATAATTGGTAGTACTCCGTATGAGATTGGTATTATTCCGGATTCGATAAATATTTATGTTTAAGGATAAAAATGTTAAAATAAAAATGGGCAAAAACCGTACATATAAATACGGTTAGCGTTCATTGAAAAAAACAGACAGCCAAAAGAAGAAAAAGAATTTTTGCTGCAGAAAGAAAAAAAAGAAAGCCTACCCAGCACTTCATAAAAAAAGACTATTTGACTGTTAATAAGTTTTCAGTTTTTATTCATTGATGATTAAATAAAAACCCTATATTTGACAATTATTGTCAAGTTAATATTTTCAAATTGAAGACAACAGGAGAGATACTAAGAGAAAGACGAGAAAAGAAAGGAATGCTATTACGACACGTTTCTGCTCTGCTCGACATTGACACAGCTATTCTTAGTAAAATTGAACGAGGCGAAAGAAAAGCGACAAGAGAACAAATTAATAGGTTAGCTGAAATTCTCGAAATAGACAAGGAATCCTTGATTATTCAATATCTGAGTGAGAAAATTCTTTATGAATTAAAAGATGAGGACTTAGGAATTCAAGCACTAAAAGTTGCTGAAAAAACAATTAAATACGGAGTGACCAAAAATAAATAAAATGGCAGAACTATTATCAATTAAAGAGGCAAGCCAATGGGCAAGTGAATATTTGGAAAAAAATGTTACAACATCTAACATTTCTTACCTAATACAATACGGGAGGATTAAAAAAATTGGAGATAATGGCTCAACTCAAGTAATCAAAGAAGAATTAGTCGAATACTATAAAGACCAAAAGAAATCACGACAAGAAGAATGGAAAGAACAATTAGGGAGTGATTTAAATTGGGCATTGTCTTTTGAACAGTACAAAGAAGCCGAAACAACAAAACATGTACACAGACTTCATCCATACAAAGGTAAATTTATTCCGCAATTAGTTGAATATTTTTTAGACGGACATACAGATAAATTTAAAAAAGAAGTTTACTTTAAACCCGGTGACATCGTTTATGATCCATTTTCAGGTAGCGGCACAACAATGGTTCAAGCATGTGAGTTAGGAATTCATGCAATTGGCAATGATGTTTCTGCCTTCAATGCAATGATTGGAAATTGTAAGGTTACACAATATAATCTTGTTGATGTTCAGACTGAAATAAACAGAATTTCTAAAGCATTAAAATTATTTTTAGCTGATAATAAAACGCTTGAATTTGAAGACCAACTTTTAAAAGAGTTGTCTGTTTTCAACAATAAGTATTTCCCAGTTCCAGAGTACAAATACAAAGTAAAACGCAAGCGAATTGACGAAAAGACTTATGGCAAAGAAAAGGAAAAAGAGTTTTTGCCAACATTCAATCAGCTCGTTAAGGAGTATAAAATAAAATTGCGTCAAGACAAAGAAGATTCATTCCTTGACAAATGGTATACACAACACATCCGAGATGAAATTCAATTTGTGTTTGATGAAATCAAAAAAATTAAAAATCCTGATACCAAGAAAATCGCTAGCGTTATTTTAAGCCGTACAATTAGAAGCTGCAGAGCGACTACTCATGCAGATTTAGCGACACTACTCGAACCAATTACGGCAACATATTATTGCAGTAAACATGGGAAAATGTGTAAGCCATTGTTTTCAATTCTTAAATGGTGGGAAACATATTCCAAAGACACTGTAAAAAGATTGGTACAATACGACAAACATAGAAAAGACACATTTCACACTTGCTTAACGGGAGACAGCAAAAACATTGACCTTGTAGAAGAAATAAGAAAAATCAACCCTAATTATGCAGAACTTGTTGAAAAACAAAAAATCAAAGGAATATTTTCATCGCCACCATACGTTGGTTTAATTGACTATCATGAGCAACACGCTTACGCTTATGATTTATTTGGTTTTGAACGCAAAGACGAATTGGAAATCGGACCACTTTTCAAAGGGCAAGGCAGAGAAGCGAAACAAAGTTACATTGAAGGAATAAGTGCAGTATTGAATAATGCAAAGAAATTTTTCGTTGATGACTACAATGTTTTCCTGGTCGCAAACGACAAATATAATATGTATCCATTAATTGCAGAAAATGCCGGAATGCAAATAGTTAATAAATATAAACGACCAGTGTTAAATCGCACTGAAAAAGACAAAGGTGCATATTCAGAAATAATTTTTCATTTAAAATCAAAGTAATGAACGAATTTTTCGAAAAAACAGAACAATCAATTAAGCATCTTCAGGCACTGCATGATTTTTTCAATAATCCAGCAAATTATGTAATTCCAGATGAGCAAACTGATTTAGACATCTATCAATCTAATTTAGCCGAATTAGTAAACTCGTTTTCGGAAATAAATGCCTTTGAGCAACTATATAATAAAGATGATAGACAGCTAATTCTTGCTGATTTATTTGAATATTTTCTTTTAGGTAGGGCATTTTACTCTTTAGGGAATAGCCGGAGAACTTTTGATAAGAAAGAGCATTTTACCAAAGGAATTTTACATTTTGTAAATCTTTTGATGTGCTTCGAGTCAATAACAGTAAATGTGCAAAGACGAAATAAACTGTTAGATTATTTAATTACACAAGTTCCTTCAATCGAACATGAAGACAACTTCACAGATTTAAGAGATTATGCGGCAGAAGTTGGTTTGCCTGGTTCTGTTGAGGGCAAGACCCTTGGAAAATATTTTGACAAACTGATGCCTAAAACAGCTGGAGGCTTATGGCACGAATTACTTGTTTACATTTTTGTCATTAGAAACGATTTGGGATATATCCTTCCATTATTGCTACATCAAAAAATTTATAGCAAATCAGACCATCTCGTTCCCCCCGATTTTTTGATCATTACAAAAGATAAGCGTGTTTACGGTATAGAAGTAGGTATAAAAAAAGAAATTCAATCAGGTTCTTTTTCCTTAAAAACTGCTATCCCGACAGCAACTATTGATACAATAAATTCAAGAAATTCCGACAGATGTCCAAGTTGTAAAAAATGGATAAACTTCTGTCCATTCGTAATTGAAAATTATTCAAACTTTAATAACGAAATTGATAGAACAGAAGTGAAGTGCCTTACAAGTTGTAATATTTTCACGAGAGAACAAATATTGAATGGAGGGTGTAAGTATTCAAAATATTCCAGAGGAAGAGCTGCAACTCTTGCTCACACACATCATGATTTTGCGGATGGTAAACATTATCATTACCATTGTGTCTTAGATAATGTAACCCCAGCAAAACGAGCTGAAATTATAGCAGCTGAGGATACGCCTGCTATAAAAACACATTACCCATATTATTCAGGATTAGAAGAATTATTTTAACATGGCACTAACACAACAACAAATTCAACAAGTAGAAACTGTTTTACGAAATAGTCTAAGACATAAATTTCAAAATTATAATCCTGAACCTGCAGTAATGCCGTTTCATACAAGGCTATTGGGACAGGACAGAATGGCTTTGTTTTCATTTATCCATTCACTAAATACAAATTTTGGCACAAGCATTTTTGAACCAGTTGCATTGGCTTTAGCATCAACAAAATTCAAAGAAGCAAAATCTCAGGCAACTGCAGGAATCATAATAAGTGAATATGCTCAAAGAGTTATTCAAGATATTATGGATGATTTAACTTCAGCTTCAACAAAACCAATAAAAGAAGATGAAATAGAAAAAATTAGGAAAGTTTGTCAATCTGGTAATATAAAAACAGTTAAACCCACAAAAGTTGATGTTTGGTTAAAGTCTAATGATGATGAACTTTTTCTTTTTGACATAAAAACAGCTAAACCCAACAAAGGAGGCTTTATAGAATTTAAAAGAACTTTGCTAGAATGGACAGCATGTGTTCTTGCGGATAATCCAAAAGCTAAAGTTAATACTTTAATAGCAATTCCATATAATCCATATGAACCAAAGCCATATTCTCGTTGGACAATGGCGGGCATGCTCGACTTAGAAAATGAATTAAAAGTTGCCGCGGAATTTTGGGATTTTCTTGGTGGCCAAAGTGCTTATGCAGACTTGCTTGATATTTTTGAAAGAATTGGATTAGAGCTAAGACCAGAAATTGATGCATACTTTGCAAGATACAACAGGCAATAGCCAACACAAAGAGTCAAGCACATTTGCAAATAACACAATCTTGTGCCCTCACTTGCAGCACTCTTTTTTCGCTTTAGTTGCCCTTCTGTGGCCAAGGCTTCCGCTTTATCAAGGTCTTCGTAATCGCTTTCCTGCTGTCCCATAAATATCTTGACAAGACCTCTGTTGTAATATGCTAAATAAAATCCGGGTTCAATATCTATTGCGGTAGAATAATCTTTTATAGCTCCTTTAAAATCACCTATGATTTCCTTAACAACACCTCTGGAATTATAGGCTTTTGCAAATTTCCGATTTGTTTCGGAGTTTGCGAAAGGTTTTTCACAAAGAAATCTTGAACAAATGAGACAATTTTATTTGACATACTCAAAAACGCAGACATCGTCTGCGGAATTCAATTTAAGCTGGTCTCATTATTTAAGGCTGATGAGAATCGGCAATGAAGATGAAAGAAGATATTATGAGATAGAAGCATTTGAAAATAATTGGAGCTTGAGAGAATTACAACGTCAATTTGATAGTGCTTTATACGAAAGGTTAGTTTTAAGTCGAGATAAAAAAGCAGTAAGAGCATTGTCAGAAAAAGGGCAAGTCATTGAAAGTCCTAAAGATACAATAAAAGATCCTTATGTTTTAGAATTTATTGGACTTCCCGAAAATAGCAATTATTCTGAAACTGAATTGGAACAGAAAATCATTGACAAGCTTGAACACTTTTTGCTCGAATTGGGGAAAGGCTATGCTTTTATTGGCAGACAAGTTCGTTTTACATTTGATGAAAAACATTTTAGAGTTGATTTAGTTTTTTATAATCGATTATTGCAAAGTTTTGTATTAATAGACTTAAAGATAGGTGAAATAAATCATCAAGATTTAGGACAAATGCAGATGTATGTGAATTATTATGATCGTTATGTAAAACTTGACACTGAAAACAAAACAATTGGAATTGTTTTGTGCAAAGATAAGAATGACACAGTTGTAGAAATAACTTTACCTGAAAACAATGAACAAATTTTTGCTAGTAAGTATCAAACTGTTTTACCAAGCAAAAAGGAGTTAAAGCAACTTATTGAAAATAAAGAAAATGAATAACCAACAAAACAACAACAAGTAAGCGCCATAGCCCAACCAATCGCTACCTACAGCACTCCTTTTTTGCTTTAGTTGCCCTTCTGTGGCCAAGGGCTTCTGCTTTATCAAGATCTTCGCAACCGCTTTCCTGCTGTCCCATAAATATCTTGACAAGACCTCTGTTGTAATATGCTAAATAAAATCCGGGTTCAATATCTATTGCGGTAGAATAATCTTTTATAGCTCCTTTAAAATCCCCAATGATTTCCTTAACAACACCTCTCGAATTATAGGCTTTCGCAAATTTCCTGTCTGTTTCTATTGCCCTGTTAAACTCGTAAATTGCTTCTTTATATTTTCCAAGATTCGCCTTTTCTTTACCGCGTTCATAAAACTCATTTGCTGTCTGGCCAAATAACATCTGACCTAAACAAATAAATCCAACTATAAAAACCAGTCTGTTCACGGCAATTTTTAACTTAATTTTCGCTGTAAAAATATATTAATTTATAATACTTTTACAAAATCTCTTCCATTATTTTCCCCAACTTTCTCTGTCAAGACTTCTGTAATTAATTGCTTCGGCAATATGTGCCGGATGAATCTTTTCGTTGTTTTCGAGATCTGCAATTGTTCTCGAAAGTTTGATAATTCTGTCATATGCCCTGGCAGATAAATCCAGTTTTTCCATCGCATTTTTTAACAAGCTCAGACAAGTATCATCCAACTTACAGAATTCTTTTATCATTTTCGAATTCATCTGTGCATTACAATAAACATTTTTGCGTTTTTTAAATCTTTCTCTTTGAATTTGCCTTGCAGTTATCACTCTTTTTTGAATCTCGCGACTCTTTTCGACAGGTTTTGCATCCGACAATTTATCAAAACTTACCGGAGTTACTTCAAGGTGAATATCTATTCGGTCGAACAGAGGCCCGGAAATACGGCTTAGATATTTTTGCACTGCCGAAGCGGGACAAATACAATCTTTGTCAGGATGATTATAGTATCCACAGGGGCATGGATTCATTGCTGCCACTAACATCAGGCTTGCCGGATATTCAACAGTAAATTTTGCTCTTGAAATTGTCACTACTCTGTCTTCGAGGGGTTGCCTCATCACTTCGAGAACGGTTCTTTTAAACTCCGGCAATTCATCCAGAAACAAAACTCCGTTATGTGCCAGTGAGATTTCTCCGGGTTGAGGATATGTACCTCCACCCACAAGAGCTACATCGGAAATTGTATGGTGTGGACTTCTGAATGGTCTCTGGAGCATTAAAGATTTGCCTCCTTCTGTTTTTCCTGCGACAGAATGTATCTTAGTCGTTTCAATAGCTTCCTCAAGACTTAATGGAGGTAAGATTCCGGGAATTCGTTTTGCCAGCATTGTTTTTCCCGACCCCGGGGGACCAATCATAATAATATTATGCCCTCCTGCGGCCGCTATTTCCAATGCGCGTTTAACATTTTCCTGACCTTTTACATCTGCAAAATCAATTTCGGAATCTTCTATACATTTTTGAAATTCCGCCTCCAAATCAACAACTACTCGTTCTAAGGGTTTTGTTCCACTCAGAAAATCGACAAGTTCATGAAGATTGCTAACCCCATATACTTCCAGGTCTTCCACCACCGCTGCTTCACGGGTATTTTCGACAGGTAATATAACTCCTTTAAATCCGGCATTCCTTGCCTCAATTGCTATTGGCAGTGCTCCTTTTATTGATTTAACATTCCCGTCCAGCGAAAGCTCACCCATAATAATATAATCACAAAGCTTCTGATTATCAATCTGTTCCGAAGCGGCAAGCACTCCGACAGCAATAGGTAAATCGTACGAGGAACCCTCTTTTCTGACATCGGCAGGTGCCATATTGATAACAATCTTTTTCCCCGGCCATTTATATCCATTGGTTGTTAATGCACTGATTATTCTCTGCTGACTTTCTTTTACTGCCGAGTCTGCAAGTCCCACTAAATAAAAATTAATCCCTTGTGAAATATTTACCTCTATTGTAATCGTACTTGAGCTTATTCCGTTTACCGCAGAGCCATATGTTTTTACCAGCATCTTTTTCCCTTTTTATCTTTAACGTAAAATTAAGTAATAATTCATAATAGCAATGCGAATTTGAAAAAATACTATCCTTTTTCGCAAACCTCATTCATAAATAGAAAACAATTAAACCATTTGTTCAGGTTAAATCGTCGAAACACACTTCTTTACTTTTATTGCGAAAACTAATTTCTGATAAATCTTTTTCTTTAACGAAAACAATAAAAGAATGGTGATTAATCAGGTTTTTAATTGAAATATTCATTTTTAACTGTTCAAGATATGTCTGTTTCTTATAACTTGATGGAATATTTTTATTCCTTTTAATATTACGATAATATCTTAACCATGAACTTACATAAATGATGGGATAAAACCAGGGTAACAACAAAAGAGAACCTTTGCTTAAACGAATATACTTTACTTCTTCGATGCTGAATCCGGCTAATTTTGCCAATAGTCTCAGTTTTTGGAGTCCAATAAGAAAAATATGTCCATAATAAATTTTATCCGAAACGACTTCGTTTTCCATCCAGATATCATCTATTTCATTTGGTGGCATAAAATTTTTAGCCTCACTTTCGGCAATCAGATAATTGAATTTAGCAGACAGATTAGAATATGACGGTGTTGTAATTAACAATCTCCCTCCTTTTTTCAGCACACGATTAAATTCCTGAAAAGCTTTCAGTTGATTACAAAAATGCTCAATCCCTTCCTGACATATTGCTAAATCGGCTATTTCATTTTCAAGAGGAATTCCATCCATAATATCTGCCCTTTGACAACCAATCTCTTCAACTTTGAAATACTCAGGAAACAAATCAAAAGCTTTAACTTTTGCCCCATGTTCCTTCAAAATTTCTGAAGTCATTCCATTTCCAGCAGGTAAATCAATTACTGTCTTGCCTTTAATATCTTGTGAATTACTTATAATCCACTTATTAATGTAGTATTTAGGAGACTTTGGATTATTTATATGAGAATCAATCATCAACAAAATTTTTAATAAAAGTAACCAAAAATATTCTTTTATAAGTAATACTTAACTTTAATACTTACATTTTTCTTCCTATTTTTATCAAAACAACATTCTCGAAATGAGGGTGGTCCGAAATAAATTACAGGATTATTTGAAAATCCGAATCCTTCTGTCGGTAAACCTAAAAAATTAAAATCTATTTCAGAATTATTGTTCTCGTCATGATAAACCGAAATTGCATAATTTCCATCAGGCAGATTTTTGGTTGTAATAGTGATGCTTCCTTGTTTTGCCTTGACATATCCGGCATCAACATATTCGTCATACTTATTAAATTGTGTTTCATTTTTAAATACTGCCCATTTTATCGTTCCTGTCGAATTCCTGATATTTGTTACCGTTATTTCCAAAGCACTATTTTGACAAAACCCGATTTTCGAGATCAAGAATAAAATACAAATAAAATACAATGTTTTCATATTTTAATTTTTAATAACAAAGCTAACATTAAATCTATTTAATTAAATTTGTCTAATAAGATTATAATTTGACAATGAAAAAGAATTTTGATAAATCGTTTTTTGTTTCAAACCGCAAAAAGCTTTACACACAATTGTTACCAGACTCTTTAGTGGTTTTATTTTCTGCCGAACAATTCCCCCGCAATGGCGACCAGTTTTTCAAATATAGGCAGAATTCGGATACTTATTACTTTAGCGGTCTTACCCAGGAACAGACAATAATTGTACTTTTTAACGATACAGCAAACAAACGGGTTGAAGAATATGCTTTTATTATTGAACCGGACGAAAAAATGCTGACCTGGATAGGACATAAATATTCTAAACAGGAGGCTTCAAATATTTCAGGCATCTTTAATATTGAGTACACTAATAAATTTGATGAAATAATGAATGCTTTGTTGTGTAAAACAACTACCATATATTATTCATATAAGTTTAATGTCCGTGGCTTAAATTATCAAAATCCGAAAATTACCGAATGGAAAAACAAAATTGAACAGTCTTTTCAAAATTTGTATTTTAACGATCTTGATCTGATTTCAATGAAATTAAGATTGCAAAAGTCCTCCGAAGAAATTGCCGCCACACAAACTGCTATTAACATTACAGGAGAAGCGTTTAATAAAATACTTAGATTTGTCGCTCCGGGACGTTGGGAATATGAAGTAGAAGCTGAACTTACCCGTTCATTTTTAGCTGCCGGTGCAGATGATCATGCATATTTGCCGATTTGCGCATCTGGTTCAAATAATTGTATATTACATTACAACACAAACCGCAATCATTGTAAAGCAGGTGATTTATTGTTGCTGGATTTCGGTGCTGAAATTGATTATTATGCTGCCGATATTTCCCGAACGATTCCTGTATCAGGTAAGTTTTCTACCCGACAAAAAGAAGTTTACAATTCTGTATTAAGTGTGCTAAAACAAATGAAAAGTCAAATGATTCCTGGAACAACCATCCGTCAATTAAATATCGAATGTGAAGCCCTGATACAGGAAGAACTTATAAAATTGAACTTGCTGACAAAAAGCGATATCGAATCGCAAGATCCCGAAAAACCCGCATTAAAAAAATATTTTATGCATGGGCTTTCTCATTTTATCGGTCTTGACGTTCATGATGTTGGAACAAAAGACACACCACTGCTTCCGGGAATGATTCTCAGTTGTGAACCGGCTATTTACATTGCTGATGAAGGTTTTGGTATCAGGCTTGAAAATGATATTCTCGTTGCTGACAATCCTGTTGATTTATGTAAGAATATCCCTATTGAAGTAAATGATGTAGAAAGATGATTTAAGATTTTTCTATCACTGATATAAAAAAAGCCAACCTTTCGATTGGCTTTGCCTTTGGCTTTTCGATAAACTCTAAAATGTAAAATTAAGGCCAAAACAAATCGGGTTAAGTGCAGGACCTTTGCCTTCGGCATAAAGAGTACTTAAATCATAAGAAGCAAAAAAGTTAATATCTTCAAATCCAAATACAGCTTTCACACCATATCTATATGTATTAAGGAAATAATCTCCTTTGTTATGATATTTCATTTTAACATTATCTATTTCATAAACATATTTAACACTGCCTCCTAAACGATATCCGGCATAAACACCAAGACCTAGTCTAAAATCTTTGTGATTAACTCCACTGTTCTTTTTTCCGAAGTGAACCATTGGCGTAAAACTAAGATTAAGATACGGAACAGAGGTTTTACTTTTAATATAATCGGCTCCTAATGCATCTTTGCTAAAGACTACATCATCATCAGTTTTGTTTACCCTGGTACTTCTATCCTGATACTTATAATTATACCATGAAAAATCTGCTGCAAAATCAATAGATGCTGACTTTGCATAATACCAACGCATACCGCCACCTATGGCTACTACCCAAGAGCCCCAGGGCTTAACCGAATATTGAGCGTTTACATCATTCGGGAATTTACCGTTTTCAAGATAATTGTTAAACCCAAAATCATATGACATAAAACCATGTAATGTTTTAGCTTTTCTTGGATTTTCATGTACATCAAAGTTCAGGTTTCTAACTATACTAGTATCGTTCAGGATTCCACTAATATCTATTATTATTTCATCATCAATATTTTTCACTGAAACATTTATTACAGAATCTAAATCTTCCATTTCTGATTCAAGATCCCAATAAACACTTTCGATGCTATTCATTACCGATTTTACCTCTGTATTCAATCCCTCAATATCTTTAAAATCATTTAAAATTATTATCATTTCTGAATTCCCTTGTGTTTTGATTCTTATTGTGTCCTCATCAAAATTTTTGATTTCTTTTGCTGAAATAGTTGTGGACATTAATACTATCCCAATTGCTGCTGTTAATAATTTTGTCGTTTTCATATTCTTAATTTTTAATTGTTATTACTTATTTGTTTCGTGTTTCGTTTATTCCTTATTCATTCATTGTTATAAACAAGTCTTCTTTTGCCATTTTTAATCTATCAAATGAACCTGCGAGGTCAATCTCTTTTCCAAAATCA
The DNA here is from genome assembly GCA_029558535.1 of Bacteroidota bacterium. Classification (GTDB taxonomy): domain Bacteria; phylum Bacteroidota; class Bacteroidia; order Bacteroidales; family ML635J-15; genus Bact-19. Next base: position 156,984 of record JAKQEK010000378.1, read on the forward strand.
TAGACCTTACTTATTGTTGACTTAAATTTATTTTCTTTAGGCGATTTTATATACTGCAATTCGTATTCAAACGCAACATTCTCTTCCGGCATTTTACTTACCTGATATGCTAATAATTGTTTGTCATTGCTCATCTCGTGATTTTTCAGCTTGCAAATTTGATTAAGTGGTAATTTTTCGGGAACATCGATTTTGCTTAATATTTCATTATTTAATTCCTGCTCTTTTTCTGTAGAATTTGCTACAAACAAAGTGTTATTATAATTATCCGATTGTCGAAATAATATTTCATCTTTCCGATTTACAGTATCAATATTATGATTAAATGGAATACTAAAAAAAGATATTTGAGGTGCTTCTCCTTCATCAAAATTTTGAACATTATTTGTTAGCAAATAACCAATTGTAAAAACTGCGGCAAAAACTGCGGCTATTGATACATACTTATATAACGGAATTGCTTCTTTTTTCTTTAAATATTTTTTTCCTTTAAAAACAATATTTCTATCAGGTGTAGCAACTGCCTTTTGATATAATTTATAATCATTTGCAACCTCCGGTTTAGTATTTATCTTTTCTGAAATGAATAAATTGTCTTCTTGGTTGATTTGGTTTTCAACTTTAGCAATAAGAAGGTAGTCAATATTATTTTCAGCTTTTAGAATAGATTTATTAGGGTATTTAACATCCAAATCCGGTAATTTGTAATCATCGGAGTCAATAAGAGTTGTGGAAATTTCAGGATTTAATTCAAGAAAATCAAAAAGCTTTTCTTCATCAGACTGACTTAATTTTCCGTCGAGATAGTCAACCCACCAGGCCTCATAGTTCTTTATATTGATTTTTTCTTTCATTTTATTACCTCCTCAAATTTTCCTAAGTAATTTTTCAGGTGTTGTCTTGCTCTAAAAATATACACCTTAACCTGGGCTTCGCTAAGGTCTGTTATCTGAGCAATTTCCTCATAAGTATATCCTTCATAATCACGTAATAAAACCACCGAACGTTGTATCTCGCTTAGTTTAGTCAAAGCATTATTTATTATTTCTCTAAGTTCAGCCTGACGAAAGTCCGTAATATCATCAACCCGTTCAAAGATTTCACTTTGACTATTGGTTCTCTTATCATGACGTATTACATCTATCATTCGGTTATATGCGATTTTGAAAAGAAAAGATTTTGCTTTGTCAAATTCAACTGAATCGTGGTTTATCCAAAGTCTTTCAAAACTATCCTGAACAATATCCTGAGCTTTAAATTCATCTCTGATGTTCCCGAGAATGAATCTGTAAAGCCCGTCGGCATGTTTATCAACTATGATATTGTATTCTTTTGTTTTCATAATCGCCTGTCTGACGAACAATATTACGCAAAAGTTACAGGATGAAGAAAAAAAATTACAAATTATAAAAAAAACAGAACCGTAATTCTGTTCGGTTCTGTTATTAAATGTGAGACACAAGCAATTTATAATATTACTCTCCGGCGCTATAGATAACTGGTTGATCTTTACTAAAACCTGTAACTTTAAATTCTGTCCGGCGGTTCATCTGATGTTCTTCTTCGCTACACTTTACCCCGTTAGAACACTTGTTAACGAGTTTGTATTCACCATAACCTTTTGCTGTTATTCTGTCGAACGCAATGCCACTGTCAACAATGTATTGCACTGCAGATTCAGCACGCTTTTGTGACAAGCTTTCGTTGTATTTATCGCTACCTCGCGAATCGGTATGCGATCCAAGCTCTATAATAATAGTAGGATTATCTGTCAATAATACAACAATTTTGTCAAGTTCAATTGCTGCATCAGGTCTGATATTCCACTTGTCGTAATCGTAATATATATTTTCAATAACAATTGGTTTGTTAACAACTATTCTTTCAAAAATTAGCTGAGCGTGAATTGTGTCATTCATAGTTTCGCACTTGGTTTCAATTTCTACAGATTGAGCAAAGAAACTATCTGAGTATCCATGAATTTGATATTTTGCATCACAATCTAAAACTGTCTGATACATCCCCGGATAAACCATTTCAATCGAATTCTCAACATTACTTCCTACAATATGATAATGAACTTTAATCCCCTCGGCAGGAATAAGTTTTCCATCATCGAGTCTCTCCCATGTGGTTAGTGCAAGAATAAGCTCTGTCGGAACAGGTGGTGGTGGCGGGCTATATTCAAAACTGTAAATATCATCTCCCCCAAGTCCTCCGTATCGGTTCGAGGCAATAAACCCTTTTGTCCCAATCTCCGTAAACAAAATTGAAAAATCGTCTCTTGATGAGTTTAGTGGGAATCTAAGATTTTCGGGAAGTGACCAGTCTTTTTTACTTCCGCTTGATTTGTATAAATCGAGACCACCCATTCCAGGATGTCCATCGCTGGAAAAATAAAGAGTTCCATCTTTGTCAACAACCGGAAACATTTCTTTTCCTATTGAATTGATTTGTGGTCCGACATTTTGCGGATTGCTCCATGTTCCATTACTTCTTTTTTCGCAATAGTATATATCTGTTTCACCAAAACCTCCCGGCATATCTGAAACAAAATACAGGACGTTTCCATCAGGAGAAATTGCAGGATGACCAACTGAAAATAATTCTGCGTTATTGTGAGTAAAAGCTGTTATTTCTGTCCACTTGCCATCAACCAACTTTGCCGAATAAATCTCGAGACGATTAGTATAAACATCCTGAATTTTGCCGCTAAACCAACTTGTAGGATCTGGATTGGTAGGTTTTTGCTTTTGTTTCACTGATTTCGTTCTGGTAAACCATATTGTTGACGTCTTTTCATCAAAAATACCGGGTCCATTGTGATAACCTAAGTTTAAATCTGAGATAGGATCAATGCTTTTCAGATTTTCCCCATTCATCTCAATTTTATACATTTTTAAGAATGGATTTCCCGTCCAACCATATTCTTCGCTGGCATTATTTTCTACTTTTCTGTCGGATGTCAAAAAATATTCATCTTTAACTTTTATTAATCCGAATTCGGAATTCTTTGAGTTAAATGTTTCAACATTTTTGATGTCAAAAAATTCCGGCGTTGCAATCCAGGTCTGAGCTAATTTACATTGAATAATTTGCTCATTTGAAAAGCTTTTTAAATCGGGAAAACGAGAACTAAGTTTTTCGAAAATTACCATAGCTTCATCATATTTTGCCTCCGACTTCAGCAGTAATGCATAAATTTTCATATCTTCTGCGGTTGCTGATTCTTTAATGACCAATTTTGACAGCCATTTCTCAGCTTTTGCTGTTTCGTTAATCTGCATATAGCAATAACTAATGTTTCTTAATTCTGTATCTGTCGGCGAGTGAGACAAAAAATAAGTTTCGTACCATTCTGCAGCTTTGGCAAATTCGTATTTCTCCATAAGCTGCTCTGCTTTGGCATGCGTTGGCTGTGCCAGCATAATATTTCCTACAAATAACAGAAATACTGTTATTAAGGATATTAATATTGTATAATGTGTTTTCATCTTTTCAGTATTTAAGAGTTAAAAATATCTCGGTGTTTTCATACGTGTTTCAAGCTTTCCGGGTAATGTATAATCTAACATGACTTCATGTCCACCCCAACCGCTAAGTGCAGTTAAGCTATGCGTATAGGCATAACCTATTACAAAACTTTTAGAAATGTTCCATTCTGTCATAAAAACTACTGCATCTCGCATTTTTAAAGTATTGTCAAGAGTACTACTAGTTAACAAATCTGCACCAAAGCGGTAAGTAGCCCCAATCCAAAATGTTTCTCTAAACAAAAAGTAATTCGTAATGTCAATGTTTGTAAGGGCTTTAAAATCTTCGCGTATCAAGAAGCTAGGTTTATATTTCACACTTTTACCTAAATCAAATACATATCCAGCAGTAAGATAATAGTGCCTTTCCTGTACTGTATTAAATCCGTCAGGAGCTTCAATTAAATCACCTAACATATCGGTTACAGACACTCCTGCATAGAATCTATGCGAATAAAGAAATAGCCCTACTTTCGGATCGAACCGCATTGTACTAACTCTTGTTAGAGGGATTGCAGCATCATCAATTGTTTCGCTAACGAGCTTACTCCCATCCAAAGCAAAATAACTTATCCCAGCAGCCAAACCCATAGAAAGTCTAAGTTTGTTGTTGAGCTTAAGTATATAGGAATAACTTCCGTAGAGCGATTGTTGATACTGAGCACCAATTCTGTCATTAATAAACTGTAGTCCGAGCCCCATTGATTGATGAGGAGCTCCTTCAATACTAATCATTTGTGTTGAAGGTGCGCCATCAAGACCTGTCCACTGCGAAGAGTAAACAGAATTTATACTTGTCCATTGTTTTGTCCCGGCATAAGCAGGGTTTACAGTCATTGGATTAAAAATGTACTGGTTGAATACAGAGCTTTGCTGTGCAAAGCCCTGTATTGAGAACAGTACCATAACGATTATTATATATGTCTTTTTCATTGCATTATTGTTTTAAGTTAAACCAGTTTATCTCAAGATTGTTATGTAACCATCAAATATTTTATACTCATCGCACATCTTAACTTTTAGGATGTAGAAGTATGTTCCTTCGCTTAAGTTTGACCCATCCCATAGATTGTTGTACGAAGTTCTTGAATACACTTCGTTACCCCAGCGGTTAAATACCACCAATTCGTTCTCCGGAAACAATTCTAAGTTGCCAAACACCAGGTAGTCATTCTGACCATCATTATTTGGAGTGAAAACGTTATTCAATTTAGGGGTTTCGGTAATTTGTTCTGAGTCAATAATTATATCGTAAGTCTTCTCGCATCCATTTATATCGGTCACAGTCACTATGTGGGTTCCGGCGCCAAGATTGGCAACAACACTCTGGTTCGATCCGTTTGACCATTCGAAAATGTATGGCTCTGTTCCACCTATTACTTCGATTTCTGCAGTACCGTCATTATTTCCGTTACAATCAGCATTTGTCTTTGATATTAGTTCGAACATTATAGGTTCTGCAGCAAAGATTTCCGCTTCTGTTGTGGCTGGACAGCCATTCGAGTCGCGAATTGTTATTACATTATCTCCCGGAGCAAGATTGTTAATAATGTTGGATTCTGTTACATCTGTCCCATTAACTGTAAAGATATAAGGTGCAACACCACCATAAACATTAACTTCAACAACTGCGTCATTAATTCCTTCACAATTGTTGTGATTGATAACACTTACTGTTGCCGACAAGGTGTTAAGACTTTCTACCGGAACTTCTATAGCTTGAGTAGTACAACCGTTGGCATCCGAAACAACAAGATAAATATTTGTCCCGTTTATTAGTCCTTCAAAGCTGCTGCCTGAGCCAAAGTTTACACCACCATCAATAGAGTACTGATAAGGGGCTGTTCCTCCTTCAACAAACAAGTCAACACCAACTTCTCCGGTTCGGCAATGAGGAAGATAAGTTAGAGTTAACGCTTCGGTACTTGAAACAGAAACCTCTGTTTCTAAAGTACATCCGTTAGCATCACTAACTACTACGCTATATGTTCCGGCGGTTAATCCTGTAAAAATATTTTCAGATTGGAATACACTTCCGTTAATCCTATATGTGTAATAACCGGTTCCACCAAATGCATTTACTGTGATTGTTGCATCATCAGCTCCAAAACAGTTTATAAAACTCACTTCTATATCGGCTGCTAATTTTTCGGGATTAATAATTATAACTTCTTCAGAACTTACATAACAGCCATTCTCATCAGTCGCGACAATAATATATTCTCCTGCAGACAATCCCGAGAAATAATTAGATGACTGTGGAGCTCCTCCATTTAGCGAATATGATAATTCAGAAGTTGTTCCGCTAACTGTTACCATTATGCTTCCATCGTTTGAATCGAAACAGCTTACCTGCGACGAAGCCTCAAGACTTATTTCGAGCGAAGATATTTTTACCAATTGCTCACAATAAGCGATGTTACCATTAACATCTGTTACTGTCCACAATACTGCGGTTTGTCCTATTGGGAAAACAGCAGGTGCATTATTGCTTACTTCTGCAATGCCGCAATTATCAGAAACCTGTGGCGATTCGAGTACAACATCGGTCAAACAGCTAACAACGTCTGTTGGACAGATAATTACAGGAAGCTGAGCGTCTGTTACTGTTACAATTTGCTCACAGGTTGCAATGTTGCCGCTGCCGTCAGTTACTGTCCATGTTACTGTTGTGTTTCCGATTGGGAAGATTGCAGGAGCATCGTTTGTTACCGATGCAACAGTACAATTATCCTCAACTGTTGGTGTTCCAAGAACCACTCCGCTTGCTGTACATTCGCCAGCATCAGTGTTTACTGCTAAATCTATTGGGCAAGTGATTGTAGGTAATTCAATATCTGTTACCGTTACAAGCTGCTCACAGGTTGCAATGTTTCCACTGCCGTCAGTTACTGTCCATGTTACAGTTGTTGTTCCGATTGGGAATACTGCCGGAGCATCGTTTGTTACCGAAGCAACAGTACAGTTATCATCAACTGTTGGTGTTCCAAGAAACACACCACTTGCTGTACATTCGCCAGTATCAGTGTTTACTGCTAAATCTATTGGGCAAGTGATTGTAGGTAATTCAATATCTGTTACCGTTACGATTTGCTCACAGGTTGCAATATTTCCACTGCCGTCAGTTACTGTCCAGATTACTGTTGTGTTTCCGATTGGGAAGATTACAGGTGCATCGTTTGTTACCGAAGCAATTGAACAATTATCATCAACTGTTGGAGTTCCAAGAACAACTCCGCTTGCGGTACATTCGCCAGCATCAGAGTTTACTTCTACCGGAGCAGGACATACTATTGTTGGAAGTTCTATGTCGGTTACCGTAACAAGTTGCTCACAAGTTGCAATATTTCCGCTGCCGTCAGTTACTGTCCATGTTACAGTTGTTATTCCAATTGGGAAGATTACAGGTGCATCGTTTGTTACCGAAGTAACAGTACAATTATCATCAACTGTTGGTGTTCCCAGAACAACACCGCTTGCAGTACATTCGTCAGCATCAGTGTTAACTGCTACCGGAGCAGGACACACTATTGTCGGAAGCTCGATGTCGGTAACTGTTACTAATTGATCGCAACTTGCTGAATTGCCCCCAAAATCCGTGACAGTCCATGTTATTGTAGTAGTTCCAAGAGGATAAGGGTCTGTTAAAGCGAGCATATCGTCTCTAACACCTGTTACGGTATTCACACCACAATTATCATTAACTAGCGGAGTTCCGACAACAACGTTAGTTGCCTCGCAAGTTCCGGCATCGCTGTTTACAGCAACATTATCGGGACAAGTTATAGTAGGCAATTCAGTATCTTCAATTACAACAGTAATAAATGCATAATCACAGTTTGTTGGGTTTATTATTTCGCAAATGCTATACTCGAGCAAATAACTCCCAACCGCAACTCCGGCCGGAACGACAAGGTCACCGGATGTATCAATATAAGCGCCTGTAATTCCACCATCGTCAACTAATGTGATAATAACGTCGTCCGAATTTACAGCAAGTCCATCCAGATAATCATTTGTAAGAACATTCCCTGCAACACCACCAGTTTCGCAATCCACTGCAGCAGAACTAAAGTTATCATCATTTGCTGCTATCACTGCTGCAAGAACAGTAATAAATACCGGAGCATCAGAGCAGTTAGACGTGTTCATTATTTCACAGATTTCATAAATCAGTGAATATGTTCCGGCAGGAGTGCCAGGGAGAACATCAACCGAACCATCAGGATTTAGTACAAGATAGCCATTTGGTTCCGGCACCGTTTCTTCCAAGGTTACCTCAAAGGGATCAACCGGAGCTCCATTTAATAGGTCGTTATCAAAAACATTAAGGACATCGGTTTCTCCGGCAAAACCATTTACACCACTAGCATTGTCTTCAACTGCAATGATTTGCGGAGGCTCAACACGAATCGTAACTATTGCGTCGTCGCAATTAGTCGGATTTAGTACCTCGCAAATTATATAGGTAAGGCTATAGTTTCCTGCAGGAATTCCGGCAATAACATCAACACTTCCGTCGGGGTTAAGAATAAGATAGCCGTTTGGCTCAGGAACTGTCTCTGTGAGAATCACCTCAACAGGATTAACAGGATTTCCATTTAACAAATCATTATCAAAAACATTAAGCACATTTGATTGACCAACATATCCATTTACACTAGCATAGAAATCATCATTTGCAATAATGGAAGTTTCTGAAACAGTAATGCTTACAATTGCATCATCACAATTAGTTGGGTTTAATACTTCGCAAATCAAATAAGTTAAAGTATATGTCCCTTCTGGCGTTCCGGGTTCTATATCAACACTTCCGTCAGCATTTAAAATAAGATTACCTGTTGGGTCGGCAACCGTTTCTGTAAGAATTACTTCTGTAGGAATAACCGGATTACCGTTTAATAAATCGTTATCAAATACATTAAGTATATTTTCCTGACCATCATAACCATTTACACCAGAAGCAAAATCGTCATTTGCTATTATTTGGGTTGCATTAATCGTTATAGTAACTATTGCATCATCACAGTTAGTCGGATTAAGAACCTCGCAAATCTGATAGGTAAGATTATATGTACCCGCAGGTGTACCCGCTGCTACATCAACAGTACCATCACTGTTTAAAGTAAGGCTTCCGGTTGGGTCACCAACAGTTTCGGTAAGAATTACTTCAGCCGGAATTACGAGCTCTCCATTTAACAAATCGTTATCGAAGACATTTAAAACAGCCTCTTGACCATCGTACCCATTAACTCCCGAAGCAAAATCGTCGTTAGCTATTATCTGAGCAGCATCCACTGTTATTGTTACTACTGCATCATCGCAATTTGTTGGGTTAATAACCTCGCAAATCATATATGTTAACTGATGAGTTCCGGCAGGAGTTCCCGGGTTAACATCAACAGAACCGTCAGCATTAAGCGTTAAATAACCATTAGGTTCCGGAACACTTTCAGTAAGTATCAATTCTGCAGGAATGACAGGAGATCCGTTAATAAGATCGTTTCCAAATACATTGAGAATATTATTTGCACCACTATATCCATTTACTGGTCCACCAAAATCATCTACCGCAATAATTACGTTAACTGGATTTGTTATCTCTTCATCCTCATTATTTTCAGTATCCGGATCAAATGTGTCGTACGAGGTAATTTTTACTTTATTAAGATAGTTTCCGCCTGGCAGATTTACTTGTACATTAATAACCAGACTTGCTGAACCAGGATAAGCGATGTCTCCAATCTGCCAAATTCCGGTAATATTATCAAAAGTCCCTTCAAGTGTTGTGTGTGAGACATAAGTATATCCATTGGGTAACAAATCTGTTACAACAACATTTAATGCTCCGCTCGGACCATTATTTGTTACTGTGATAGTAAAGTTTACATTATCACCAACATAAGGAGTGCTGTTATTTACAATTTTGCTGATACTTAAATCTGCCATTGCTATAATTGGTGTTACAAATGTAGATTCGTTATTATCCAGGTCTGGATCGGCAATGCCGTCTCCATCACTAATTATTGCTGTATTTACCAAATTGCCTGTAGCATCTGCCTCAACAAATCCTCTGATTACAATCACACACTGCCCTCCGGCGATAATCGTTCCAAGGTTACCAGAACCAGTCCAAGGGCCATAATTTGCCTGACAACGAGATGCTTCCCAATCAATTACAAATCCGGGTAAAACATCGTCAATTATCACATTTGTGGCATCGCTTGGACCATTATTAGCATAGAAAAGCACATAATATATTTCTTCTCCGGCAGTAATTTCTATCGGATTTATAACATAATCATAAGGATTTCCAAAAATTTGAGCCTGACTTAAAGGTAAAATTGAAGGATCAACTTGAATCTTGACGATTTCTAAATCAGAAATAAGCTCAACGTCTGTAATTATTGTTGAAGTGTTATTTGATAAATCTGAGTCAGGAGTATCCGATTCTACAATAGCAGTATTGGATATATCTTCTGTAACGCTGCTGAGAACTGTCCCTCTTATTAAAAGTGTGAACGAAGAAAGTGGAATCATATCTCCGATAACATACTCGCCTGTCCAAGCAAACCATGTTGTTCCACCATCGGCAGAATATTGAGCACTAGAAATTATTAGTGAATTAACAACATCGTGTATGTGAACACTTTCGGCGCTAAATGTATTGCTATTATTTGTTACCAAAATAGAATATTGTATCGTTTGACCTGCAATTACTGACGCCGGACCTGATTTCACTATTGACACATCTGCATCAATGTTTAGAGGAGTATAAATGGTTTCTTCATTATTTGAAGGATCCGGGTCCGGATCAGATGCTATTACTGAAGCAGTATTAGGAATAGGATCTACATTTGGATTCGGAGAATTGTCAATTACAACTCCTCTGATTCTTACGCTAAATGTTGAAAAAGTAGCAAGACTTCCTATGTTTAAACTTCCTGTCCAAGGGCTTAACCATGTAGAGCCTCCATCAATTGAATATTCAACTGAAGAAATCACAGCAGGATCAATAATGTCTGTAATTACAACATCATTAGCAACTGAAGGACCAAGATTAGTAACATTTATCTGATAAACAATCTGACCGCCAATTACAACCGGTGATGTTAGTGCAATTTTTGTAAGATTAAGGTCTGCAGAGCTTTCAATTGTTGTAATTACAGTTGATTCATTGTTAGATAAATCGGGATCGGTTGTGTTTGCACTATAAATAGTAGCAGTATTAACCAAGGTTCCGGTTGCTGAAGGATCAACATCTCCACGAATCATAACATAATTAACTCCCGGATAAAGGAATTCGGCAAGGAAACGTGTGCCCCCCCATGCAAACCATGAGTTGCCGAAATTAAGCGAATACTCAGGATTTGAAATTCCGGCAGGCAAAATATCTGTAATGGTTGCATTTACCGAATTATCCGGACCAAAATTTTCAACATTTAAGAAATAATATATTTTTGTTCCGGCTGTAATCACCGAAGGGGTAATCTCAATTAGTTCTGCCGGACTTCCAACCGGAAGATTAGATGGATTGATATGAGATTTAACAATTGAAATATCTGAGGTTTTAATTACTGTTACTGTAACAATAGCCTGATCGCAATTTGTTGGATTAAGAACCTCGCATATTTGATAAGTTAAAGTATATGTTCCTCCCGGAGTAAAGGGAGCAATATCAACAGAACCATCAGGATTTAATGTAAGTTTTCCTGTTGGGTCCGAAGTAACTAAACTAAGAATCACTTCGGCAGGAATTACCGGATTTCCATTCAGTAAGTCATTGTCAAACACATTTAATATATTTGTTTGTCCTGCGGTACCGTCAACACCAGACTCAGAATCATCATTAGCTATGATAGTTGCAGGAATAACTGTTACTTCAACAATTGCGTTATCACAATTTGTCGGATTAAGAACCTCGCAAATCTGATATGTAAGTGAGTAATTTCCAGCGGGCGTTCCGGGATCAATATCAACAGAACCGTCAGGATTTAATGTAAGATTTCCTGTTGGGTCGGCTACCGTTTCGGTTAAAATAACGTCAGTCGGATTTACTGCACTACCATTTAAAAGGTCATTATCAAACACATTGAGCAGATTCACAACTCCTGTGTATCCATTAACTCCCGTTGCCGTATCATCATTTGCAATTATTGCAGCTGCCGTTACGGTTACAGTTACAGTAGCCTGATCGCAATTTGTTGGATTGGCTATTTCGCAAATTTCATAAACAAGATTATATGTTCCTGCAGGTGTTCCTACGGCTACATTAACCGATGTGCCAACAAGGGAAACAGCCGGGTCAGTTGAACTTATAAATGAAATGTTTACTAATGAAAGATCAACTCCCGTTCCATTAAGCAAATCGTTTATCAAGACATTGGCAACAGCGGTTCCACCAGTCATTCCATTTGCCGAACCACTATCGTCGTTTGCAATTATCTGCAAAGCATTTGGAATGTTTACGTTAATAACGGCATCACAACCCTGGTCGTCGGTAACCACTACCGAATATGTCCCAGAACTCAAGCCTGAGAAAACATTCGAAGACTGAGCAGTACCTCCATTTAAAGAGTAAGTATAATTGCCGGATCCACCGGTTGCAGTTATTGTAATTTCAGCATCTGATCCATTATAAAATGAAATCTCTGCTGTTAATGAAGTGCTAATGTTTATTTGTGGAAGAACAGTAACTGTTACTTGTTCGCAAGATGAAATTCCACATGAGTTTGTCCAGGCTGCATAATATGTAGTTGTAGTACCAGGTGCCGGTATTACCAAATTGGAACCAGAACCAACAAGAACTCCACCACAAGAACCTGTGTACCAGTTAAGACTTGTTCCACTACCTCCGGTTGCTGTTAAACTAATGTCGCCAACATAATCAAAACATAAAACCGGTAAATCAACTGATGCTGATACCGGCGGTTGTGGAAGACTCAAAATCGTAACATCTGTATTTACCGTTCTTGGACAACCATTGGTTATAAATGAATAAGTTATCGTGTAGTTTCCCGGTGTCGATGTGGCAAGATTTATTTCTCCTGTTAGAGGATTCAATGATAAACCAGAAGGTAGAGATGTAAATGTCCCTCCCGTAATTCCCAAAATTTGTGGTAAAACTGTTCCTGCCGGACATAAACTTAATGCATTGTTGTAAGAAACATCAGCCGTTCCTAAACTCAAGCTCACCTGAAAAGGTTCAGCAAAGTCACCAAGGTTAGCTGTTAAAGAAGTTGATGCTTTGGTTTTTACAATAATTGTGCGTACACTTAACCCTAAACAAGGATCTATCGCTCCAAATAAATCAGAGATATTTACAGCAGCCTCGGCAAACTGATACGGTGTATAAACTGACAAACCGAACGCTCCAAAAGGTATATCTGCATTTGCAGTATTTGTAGCAGCAAAAGTAACCCCTCCAGGTATCGTTTGCTCAACATAATCATATCCCGAGCCTACAGGTTTCCATAAATAAATTCTTACAATTCCGGTAGACCCGCCATTACTATACTCAATAGAAACAACCATATCGTTTATTGTTCGCCCACCATGAGGTCCGTCAGTATTAAAACCAAAGTTTTCGTTTCTGGTTAAAGTATTCTGTAGAAATTCAAAATCAATATAACTTGTTCCAGATGTGGTAAATCTATCACTTCCCAGGATTATCCACATATCATCATTAACATCTTTGGACATGTGCCATAAAACGTTATTAATATCATTTTTACTATTGGCTTTACCAACTGTCCATACCCATGTTCCCGGATCCTGATTAAATTTTGAACCCTGAAAAATCATATCGTTTCCATCATAATTATCATGAATCTTTCCACTATTTAACGGGTCAAAAGGTGATCCATCATTGTTAAGTACATAACCTCCTGCTCCGGCATTACCAACTACCCAGTCGCCAACTCCCGCTGTCGGAAAATTCGACTTTAAGTCTCCTTCAATGCTAAACCCTCCTGTTGGAATTAAAATCGGGGCTGTCTGTGAATAACTTACTGATGGCAGTAATAAAATAAAAACTACTATCATTGTCAATAATGACTTCAAAGTTAATCCGGTGATTTTATTGTAGTAAATCTTGTTTACTGGTAAATGTGTTTCCATTTTCTTTAATTTTAATTAGACAAAATCTAAATAGGAGAAAAGGGTAAAAAAATTTGGCATTGACTGCCCTGTTTTTTCCAACATTTCAAAATAATCAGTCTGCTCACAACTTTCCCTTAAATCCTTAGACTATAAACAATGTGTTTGTTCATTTTGTTCAAAGCGTTTTATTAAATTTTAAATTTATTTTGAAAAGATCAAGCCATGTGTCTGATTATCTGCACATTAGCAATATAAATAATTTTGAAAAAATATTGAAAAACCGAAATTTAGTTTTATACCATATGCAAAAAAGGCAGAAAATATATTTTCCTACCTTTAAAAACATATTGAAAATAATTTTTCTAAACTACTTAACCTCAATCTCAACAGTTAAGGTTTCATATATTCCCGAACACATTGCTCCAGCAGACGTTGCTTCCTGTGGATTAATATCGATCCGGCGTCTCATAAAAATTGTATTTGTCCCAACAGTCAGCTTTTGAGTTTGAGCTGCAGTAATAAATAATTTAGTAGCATACTGAGTCGTTTGATAGACATTAATTTCGTCATTTTCTGCAGTGCCGTTAATAAAAGCATATACTTGTTCATTTGTTGTAAGAGAATCACCAACCCAGGTTAGTTCGTAAGCTTGCCCTTTTACAATGGTATCGAGTGTGGCGGGAAAATCTATCTCATGAACAATAGGAGTATTAACAAATGTATTTCCATCTAAATCAGTCCATGAAAACTCTCCGGTATTTACATAACCTGTCATTTGTGTTTCATAATAAGCCAAAGCTTCCTGAAAGCCAAGTTGTGTTTCGTTAAAAGACACTGCGCTTGGATCTGCCAATTGTAGTCTTGTACCTGTTACACTACCGAAGAAGAACGTAGAACGAGCATAAGTAATGTCATCTGTTTTATCGTAAACTAATTCATATAAAACATAAATCCTGTCCTGATTAACATCTGCGCTGCTTTCGCGTTCGCAAGAAATAAAAAAACATAACATCGCAAAAGCTACAATAATAAATAATGATAATTTTTTCATAGTATGTGTTTTATTTGGTTTATACAAAATTAGTAAAATTATTTCTTCGATTTAATAAATCTGGGCTTTTTATTCAAGTCGTACATTATTTCATTTTCTGAAAAGCCCTTTTGTTTATTCAATTCTATTATTTCTTCCGGATACTTTTCGTTTATTTCAACGATTACTTCGCCTCCAATATTAAGATATTGCTTAGCAAAATCTAATATTGCTTTATAATAAATCAATGGGTTGTTATCGCTTACATATAATGCTGATGCCGGTTCATATCCGGTAACATTTTTGTGCATCATGGCTTTTTCAGATTCTAAAACATACGGAGGATTACTTACAATAATATCGAAACTTTCCGCATCGGGGAATACTTTATCAGCAAAAATATCAGACTTTACTACAACAACATCGACTTTGTTAATCTCTGCGTTTCTTTTACAAACATGTATTGCTTTTTCAGAAATATCTATTGCAAAAACAGTATGTTGAGGCATGTTTTTTTTAAGGCAAATTGCGATACAACCCGATCCGGTACCTATATCAAGTATCCTTAAGCCGGTCCTTTGCTTATACGTTTGAATTACATTTTGAACAAGTATTTCAGTTTCCTGACGTGGAATAAGAACATTTTTATCTACAAAAAATTTAAGTCCGTAAAAATAGGCTTGCCCTGTAACATACTGCACAGGTTCTCCTTCAATAAGTCGGTTTTCGGAGTTCTTTAGTTTTTGTAGTTTATTCTCGTCTAAATTTTCGTGCTGACAACAAATCAATTCTGTATTACTTATTTTTATAACTTCACAAACATAAAATTTCGCAATACTTCCCGCTTCCTCCTTAGGATATATTTCACATAACTTGTTTGTCAGATTTGAAATATATGTTTTTATTGTACTCACTTATTAAGATTTATAGCAAATATATATAATTAATAATATTGATTCTTTTGAATTTCTTTTTGGCATCAAATTTGGAATTAACTAGACGGTAACTTTTTAAAAATGTCTGAATTTTTTCTCCGGCAGTCTCTCCCAAAAGATTAGCCGGAGTTTTCTTTTATCTGAGTATTTCTATTTGACCGTTTTTATCAACCCTTATAATATCAGAACTTTTTGAAGTACTAAATTCTTCCAAATGTAATGGGACAATATAATCTGCAGCCATTTTAATTTCGTTAGAAATACTAAAAAATCCCAATGGAGATGTTTGCCCCGCCAGATTTGCTGAAGTAGAAGTAATAGGGTTTTTTAATTCTGTAATCAACGCCTGACAAAATTCATTTTTAACAACTCTAATTCCGATAGAACCATCTGTGGCTATGAGATTTTTAGGTAAATTACGTGCTTTTGGATAAATAATTGTTAATGGTTTATCCGTTACTTCAATTAACTTATATGCTATGTCAGGAACAAACGAAGTGTATTTTTCAAGCATTTCGACCGAATCAACAAGAATCAACATTCTTTTGCTTTTATCACGTTGTTTTATCGCATAAATTGAAGCAACAGCCGATTCGTTGGTAGCATCACAACCAAGTCCCCATATAGTATCTGTGGGATAAAGTATTATTCCTCCTTTTTTCAAAACACTAAGTGCTTCAAAAACAATTTCTTTCATAATTTTTTATATAAGTCTATTAAACTACCACTAAGTTTTTCCCTGTCAAATTGCTCAACTTTAATTTTGCCGCAATTTATCAAATGTTTTTTAATTTCATCGCTTTCAATTACAGACTTTATTGCAATTCCAATACTTTTGGGATTTAAAACATCTACCTGAATTGCAGCATCGCCAGCAATTTCTGCGGTACTGCTTTTATCTCCCGTAATCACCGGAACTTCTGAATGAAATGCTTCCAAAATCGGTATTCCAAATCCTTCGTATATTGATGGATAAACAAACATATCCGCCATTCTATAAATTGCCGGCATATCATCATTTGTGACTTTTTCCCTTATAAACAATCTGTCAGTCATGTTATGTTCTTTTGCATAAGCAATAATTTCTTTACAATATGCTGTTTGTTTCCCCACTACAACGTAGTTGACATCAAGATTAAAAAAGTAAATTGCTTTTAGAACATTAAGCACATTTTTTCTTCTTTCAATAGTTCCGACTGTAAGAATATAGTTGTTCGGAAGATTATATGTTTTTCTTACTGCTTCAATTTTTTCTTTTGAAATTTCTTTAGTATAAATATCGCTGCAAGCCTGATAAATAACGTCTATTTTGTTTTCTTTAATTTTGAAATAATTTATTATATCAATTTTAGTTTGCTCGCTTGTTGCAATTATTCTATCCGCACTTTTGCATGCATCATAGAATTTTCTATAATAAATTTTGCGATCAATAAAATTATAAAGCTGAGGATATTTTATAAAAATAAGATCGTGAATGGTTACAACTTTTTTGGCACTTGCAATATTTATATTTATTGGCAGCTCATTGCTCAATCCGTGAAATATGTCAATTTTTTGATTTTTAATCTCCTCTCCCATTTTCAAGCTGCGCCAACGAGCTTTCCCGATTTTGGTAATTGTATTTGGGTAAACAACATTTTGTCTGTATTTTTCTTCCAACAAAACAGTTTCTTTTTCGGGTGTAAAAAGAACATATTGATTTTCGGGATAGTACCTGTGCAACGACCTAATAACGTCGCGGCTGTAGTTTCCCAAACCACTCCTGTTTAAAAATGCTCTCTTTGCGTCAAATCCGATTTTCATATTTACACTGCCACATTATTATCTCTCAAGGCATCATTAAGAGAAGTTTTTTTATCTGTTGATTCTTTTCTTTTGCCAATTATAAATGCACAAGGAACTTGATATTCCCCTGCCGGGAATTTTTTTGGAATTGTTCCCGGAATTACGACTGAGCGTTCGGGAACATATCCTTTAAATTCAATAGGTTTGCTCCCCGAAATATCAATAATTTTTGTAGACCCGGTAATAACAACATTTGCTCCGAGAACAGCCTCCTCTCCTATCCTCACACCTTCTACAATAATACATCTTGAGCCAATAAAGCAATTGTCCTCGATGATTACCGGAGCTGCCTGCACCGGTTCTAAAACTCCTCCAATACCAACTCCCCCCGACAAATGAACGTTCTTTCCAATCTGAGCACACGAACCTACTGTAGCCCAGGTATCGACCATTGTTCCCGAATCAACATATGCTCCGATATTTACATAAGATGGCATCATAATTACGCCCGGAGCAAGATAAGACCCAAATCTGGCTAGTGCATGAGGGACAACTCGAACACCAAGTTTATCATAGTCCTTTTTTATTGGTATTTTATCATTATAATGGAAAATACCGCTTTCCATTTTTTCGATTTTTTGAATCCGAAAATACAGAATAACGGCTTTCTTGACCCACTCATTTACCTCCCATCCGGAATTAATCCTATATGCTACTCGCAATTTACCCAAATCAAGCAAACCAATCACTTCCCGAATTGAATTTATTGTTTTTTCTCGACTCAGCTCTTCATGATTTTCCCAAGCTGACAGTATTATATTTTTAAGTTTTTCTTCCATATATTTACGAAAAGAGATTAAAATCTCAAAATTAACAAATTTGTTTGGTAAAACCATAAACTGTCATTTATATTCTTTTCTGAACCTTATATTCTTTCGCAGCTAATATATTTTTAATATTTTTACCACAAATTTATATAACTATGAATGTCCTCATTTTAGGTTCGGGTGGTAGAGAACATGCTTTAGCATATCAAATTTCAAAAAGTAATGTATTAAGCAAGCTTTTTGTCGCACCAGGAAATGCCGGAACAGCTCAAATTGCTGAAAATATTAAAATTTCAGTAAATGATTTTAATGCTATTTCCGAGTTTGTAATTCAGAATAATATAAACATTATTGTTGTGGGCCCTGAAGACCCTTTGGTTTCGGGGATTGTTGATTTTTTTCGTTCAAAGTCTGAATTTAATAATTTGCATATAATCGGTCCCGACAAACTAGGTGCAAAACTCGAAGGATCCAAAGATTTCGCAAAAGAATTCATGTTTAAATATAACATCCCAACAGCTTCTTATTTTTGTGCAAACTCATCAAATTATAAGGAGGCAAAAAATTATCTTTCAAAATTAAATCCTCCTTACGTTCTTAAGGCTGATGGACTTGCTGCAGGAAAGGGGGTTTTAATACTTAATGATTATTCCGAAGCAATTTTCGAACTTAAAAACATACTTGATGGAAAATTTGGTTCTGCCGGTAATAAAGTCGTAATAGAAGAATTCCTTGACGGGATTGAATGCTCCGCATTTGCTCTTACCGATGGTGAATCGTATGTAATATTACCCGAGGCGAAAGACTATAAAAGAATTGGAGAAAATAATACCGGACTTAATACCGGAGGAATGGGTGCTGTTTCGCCTGTGCCTTTTTATAACAAAGATTTTGCAAATAAAGTTGAAGAGCGTATAATAAAACCGACAATAGCAGGAATAAAACAAGAAAAAATGAATTATTGCGGTTTTGTTTTCTTTGGTCTGATGAATGTTAGCGGAAATCCTTATGTAATAGAATATAATGTACGTATGGGAGATCCTGAAACTGAGGCTGTTTTACCGCGAATAAAATCCGATTTCTTAGAGGTTCTTATTAATGCTGCCGAAAAAACACTCAAGAATGTTAATTTGGAATTAGCAACCGACTCTACTGCAACAATCATACTTGTTTCGGGCGGATATCCGGGAAGTTATGAAAAAAATAAGAAAATTTGCGGTATTGACAAAGTAAAGGATAGCATTGTTTTTCATTCGGGCACAGTAATAAACGAGGATTGTCTTGTTTCTGCAGGTGGGCGTGTTTTAGCAATAAGCAGTTATGGAAAAGACATCTTTGAGGCTCTTGAAAAATCTTATTGTTCGGCAAAAAAAATACATTTTGAAAATATGTACTACAGAAAAGACTTGGGATTCGACTTGAAATGATAAAATTACTAAAATCAAACACCCCTGCGAACTATATTTTAATGTTTGTTCTAATGCTCGTGCTGTGGGCATTCAAATTCATTTTTATGCCAACTGCAATAGAAAATTTTGAATCGCACAATCTCTTTTTCAATAGCTTACCTGAAACAATATTTTATAAATACTTTTCAACTATATTGGGGTTTATTATCTTGTTTTTTTTCGCACTTATTGTAAATAAAACAAACTCTGAATTACTAATTGTGAAATCGGCATATCAAAGTCCGGGGGTATTTTTAATTCTTCTCACCGGCACTTATATCAATGCTCAAAGAATTACTCCAATTTTAATGTCTGCAATATTGCTTTTTTCATCAATTCTGATTTTAATGTACTCTTATCAAAAATTCAAGGCTTTTGATAATGGTTTTAATTCAGGATTATTGTTCAGTTTGGGAGTACTAATTTATCCTAAATTAATTTTCTTCTTACCCTTTTTAGTATTCACTTTATTCTATATTAAACCTATTCAGTGGAGAGAGTTGGTGATATTTTTTATGGGTATTCTAACTCCTTTGTTATTGTACTTTTCAATAATCTGGTTATATGGTGATATTAATTCGGTGATGGCAAAAATAAAGATAATTTTTTCTCAAATATATGGTTCGGGGAAGTACAGTTTGTTTTACTCTATTGTTTTATTTCCACCAATAATTTGGGGTGTTTTCGCAATCATTGCTAAATATTTCTATAACACTTCAAATAAAATCTCAACACGTAAATTTCAGAATTTGTTGGTGATTTTTATTGCCTATTTTGTTGCTTTATACCTGAGCCCCATAATTGAAAATGAAGCTATTGTTTTTTTATATACTCCATTATGTTTACTGTTTTCAAATATAATAATTAGTGCAGAACAAAAAGTGGGGTCTTTCTTTTTATATGGAATTATAATAACTTTATGTATATCGCAGTTTTTTCAAATTAGTTTTTATTTATCTGTATTTTAAATTTTAAAATAAATATATTTACATTCCGTTTTAGCAGTTATATTATAGTCAAGTGAAAATATACAGACAGAAAAAACAGTGGAAATTCTTATTAGTGTTGTTTGCCGCAATAATTGGTGGTTTATCTCTTTGGTACACAAACAAGTTAATGGACAAACTTTCCTCCGAAGAACACAAAAGAATAGAACTTTGGGCAGAAGCTACACAACAACTAATAAATTCTAGCCCTGATCAAGATGTGAGTTTCTTATTTGAAGTATTAAGAAATAATGAAACCATTCCGGTAATATTAGTAAACATGGAAGGAGAAATATTGTCTTACCGAAATCTTGATACAGTAAAAATGCTTGATACAGCCTATCAGCAAAAAAAATTGAACGAATTTATGAATAATGGAAAAGAAAACTTCATTATTAAAACCGAAGACGGCATACCTTTAAATAAAATTTATTATTCCGATTCAAATTTACTAAAGCAACTTTACTACTACCCTTATATTCAACTTGCGCTAGTCTTTTTATTTATACTTGTTTCATATTTCGCATTCAATATTTCGCGTAAAGCAGAACAAGATCAGGTTTGGCTCGGAATGTCCAAAGAAACAGCTCATCAGCTTGGCACGCCAATTTCTTCGCTAATGGCTTGGCTCGAAATTTTAAAAGAAACATATTCTGACAATCCTGAATTATTTAAAGAGCTTGAAAAAGATATTAAACGGTTAGAAAAAATAACTGATAGGTTTTCGAAAATAGGTTCTCAGCCACAATTGTCACCAATGAATGTTTTTGAGGTTTTGGAAGGGTCCTTAACATATATGAAGTCCAGAATTCCACAGACAATTAAAATTAATACCGAATTTTCTTTAGATAAAAATATTTTAATCCCATTAAATCCCGGCCTTTTCGAATGGGTTATTGAAAATTTATGCAAAAATGCTGTTGATGCTATTGGAGAACAGGGAGTGATAAATATAAGCGTAGAAAAACATTTGAATTCAATTTTTATTGATGTAAAAGATACAGGAAAGGGAATCCTAAAGAAAAACTATAAGACAGTTTTTAATCCGGGATATACAACCAAAAACCGCGGTTGGGGATTGGGACTATCTCTTGTAAAAAGAATTATTGAACAATATCATCAAGGAAAAGTCTTTGTGAAACAATCGGAAATTGGAGTTGGAACTACTTTCAGAATAGTATTAAAAACAAGCGATTAACAATCGGACACAATAGTGTTAGCAACATTTTCAGCGAATAACTGTTAATAATTATTAATTTTTCGTTTTGTTTTAAATAGTTTTTATAACTTTGCACGAAATTTTTTTAACTCAAAATGAAGGTTTTAACTCAATATTCTGTTCCTTTTCGTGATCTTGATAATTCAGATTACGAATATAATTTCATTGTTTCTGACAGTTTCTTCAGCTGTTTTGAAAAAAGTGAAATAAAAGGAGGCGATATTGAGGTTAAACTTATATTATCAAAGAAACCAAACTCATTAGAATTAGACCTTACTCTGACAGGCAGTGTAAAAATTGTTTGCGACAGATGTCTCGAAGACTATTTCCAAGAAATCAATTTTAATGATAAAATCAGTGTTGAACTTGGTGACGAAACAAATTTTGATACAGATAAAGACTTTGTCGTTCTAGACCAAAATGTAAATGAGATAAATATTTCTCAGTTTATATATGAATTTGCACATTTTGCAATCCCACTAAGTCACTATCATCCAAATGACAAAAATGGAAATTGTGGTTGTAATCCCAAAATGCTTGACACACTAAAAAAATACTCAAACTCAAAAAAGAACAATACAGTGGATCCCAGATGGGAAAAGCTGACAGAGATAAAAAATAATAATGTTAAATAATTAATTTGTAGTAAAAATGGCACATCCAAAACGAAAAATCTCAAAACAAAGAAGAAACAAACGTCGTACTCATTATAAAGCAGAATTGCCAACACTTTCAAAATGCTCAAATTGTGGTACAACAGTTGAATATCATCACGTTTGTCCTGAGTGTGGATATTATAGAGGAAAATTAGCAATTAGTAAAGAACCTGTTACAATCAGCTAATTTATTAATGAATATCGGAATAGATATTATGGGTGGGGATTTTGCTCCTGATGAGATTATCAAAGGAGTAATCTCCGCAAAAAATGTTTGCGGTAAAGATGCGAATTTATATTTATTCGGACCTGAATCTTTAATCCGTTCTAAGTTGATTGAATATAATTCTATTCCTGATGAATATTTTATCGTAAATTGTTCTGACACTCTCGAAATGGGTGATGATCCTGTTAAATCTTTTTCCGAAAAAACTGATTCGGGAATGGTAAAAGGTTTCGAATATCTTAAAAACAACACTATTGACGGTTTTGCCAGCGCAGGAAATACCGGAGCAATGATGGTTGGTGCAACAAAAATCACAGGTGTGATTAATGGAATTTTAAGACCTTGTATCTCCTCATATTATCCAAACAATAATGGTGGGAAGAACTTGGTTCTTGACGTTGGTTTAAATGCAGACGCCAAACCTGAAAACATTCTTCAATACGCCGTCTTAGGAGATTTATATGCCAAACATATAATGGGTATAGACAATCCTAAAATAGGTCTTCTCAATATTGGTCAGGAAAAAAGTAAGGGTAATACAAATGCAAAATCAAGTTATCAATTACTTGAAAATGCTCAAAATTTAAATTTCATTGGAAATATTGAAGGAGGTGATTTGTATAAGGCAAATTATGTAGATGTTATTGTAACTGATGGATTTACAGGAAATATTGTTTTAAAACAGGCTGAATCTTTTTATCATATTTTAGCCGAAAGAAACATTAAAGATTCTTATTTTGACAACTATAATTATGAAAATTACGGTGGTACTCCGGTACTTGGAATAAATAAGACGGTAGTTGTGGGTCATGGGAAAAGTAATAGTATCGCAATTAAAAACATGATTTTGTTAACTCGCGAAATTATTAAATCACAATTTACAGAAAAAATAACTAAAGCTTTTGAATATGGCACAAATTAGAGCAGCAATAACCGGAGTTGGCGGATATGTTCCGCCGTATATCCTGACTAATGAAGAACTTAGTACGATGGTTGACACCACTGATGAGTGGATTATGGAACGTATCGGAATTAAAGAAAGACACATTCTTCTGGAAGAGGGTAAGGCTACTTCCGATATGGCTACGGAAGCTGTAAATCAATTACTCGAAAAAACCAATACAACACCCGATCAGGTAGATATGCTAATTTGCGGGGTTGTAACTCCTGACATGCAATTCCCTGCAACAGCAAACATAATTTGTGATAAGGTCGGAATCAAAAATGCTTTCGGATATGATTTAAATGCAGGCTGTTCTAGTTTCTTATTTGCATTAATCACTGCTTCAAAATATGTTGAAAGCGGAACTCATAAAAAGGTTGTAGTTGTTGGGGCTGATAAAATGTCCTCAATTGTTGATTATAACGATAGAAACACATCACCAATTTTTGGTGACGGCGCCGGAGCTGTACTCCTCGAACCGTATACTGACGGACTTGGTCTAATAGATTCTATTATGCATGTTGATGGTGCAGGTCGTCACTATCTACATCAAATTGCAGGTGGTTCTTTACGTCCTGCAAATTTTGAAACAATCTTGAGAAGACAGCATTTCATTTACCAAGAAGGTCAACCCGTGTTTAAAGCTGCTGTTGCAAATATGGCTGATGCTGCTGTTCGTATTATGGAGAGACACAACATTACTCCTGAAACTTTAAAATATCTTATCCCTCATCAGGCAAACATGAGAATAATTGAAGCTACTGCCAGAAGGATGAAAATTGAAAAAGAAAAGGTAATGTTGACCATTACCAAATATGGCAATACAACTTCTGCTACAATTCCACTTTGCTTATGGGAGTACGAAAAGGAACTTAAACCGGGCGATAATATTATAATTGCGACATTTGGGGCAGGATTTGCCTGGGGTTCAACTTACATCAAATGGGCTTATGATGGTAGTGCTGTCGCAAAACACTAATTTATAAGTTACTTTTTGTATTTATCTCTAATACTATTAATATCAAATAATAAGTCTTTATTATTATATCCTTTATTTTCAATTCTCTGTAATTCTGTTTTAATCTCAGTAATTTGAGAATCGTCATTTAAACACGCAAATAACTTATTGACTTGTGTTAAAATTTCAAAATGCGAACTTAAAATTGTATTGATAAAAGCCGAATCATGTTCATGGTTTGTTGAAAGTCCGATGTAAGTTGTTTCAATCCAAAATCCTGCTAAAAACAGTGCACCTATTCCAAATTTTTCATTACCGGCCAAAAGCATGTCTCCTCTTGAAATAAGACTGTCAATTACTGTAAATAATACTTCTCTGTCGCTTAGGTTTGATTCGATTAAAGGTACCGCTGCTGCAAATTCTTTTTCACCAATTGCAAGTTTCTCTGATAGCTTTTTTACTGCTTCGAGATATTCAGAACACAACTGAACTCTTTCATAATGTCTGACATATCCCAAATCAGCAATATACATTCCCAAAGCTATTGATGTTTCCTTAGAATTAAAATAATTATCGGCACTTTCAGGATTAAGAAGATTTTCGGAACAAAAACCTACATGTAATTTATTAATCGTTGCGGAAATTTCAGAATAATCCGGAATTGTAGAATAAATACTGTCAAAATCTTTAACATTACCCGAAAATTCTACATCTCTGAACTCCTCTTTAACTTTTTTATATTCTTCCGAATTTATGCAAGAGCCTAAAAGAAATGTCAGGATTAAAATAATATATAAACAAGACGTTTTCATTATTTAATCTCAATTTCATCAATAAATAACCAGGAATCGTAACCCGGGCTTAAATGCCATTCAGGAAGTTTTCCGTACGATTCAGCAACTACTTTTATATATCTGGCTTTTAAATTATCCGGGCGTATAGTAAATTCTTGTATCTTAACATCATAATCATCATCAGGCATTTTAGAAAATGTATCATAAATAAGCCCAAATTTATATCCGTCTTTGGAAGCAAAAATGTTTACTCTTTTTGGAAAGAAAATCCATGATTTTATATCCTGTAAGAATCTTACGTTAACGAGTTTTATTTCTTTAATCTCTTTTAAATCAACTACTGCTTCAAAATTCTGTCCCTTATAACCTTGCCACAAACCACTCCTAAACCATTCGTCTCCTTTCACAAAATCTATTAACGCATTATCTCCTCCTGCTGAATATTGAGAACTATACTTACTAATCAGCTCTATGCTTCTATTATCTGGTATTTGCTTATATTCCGCTTTAATTATTTTGCTGCGTTCTTTTCCGGGTGACTGTGCGTATGCTTCAATTACAATATCAGAATTTATTAAGATGGGCTTTATATATTTTATTGGATTTTTATCTATCTCTCCATTAATTGAATAATATATTTCGCCAGACTTATCCGAACAGAAAAGTTCAAGATCAAATGATTTATAAAACGACCTCTTCGACAAATTTGTAATTGGAACCGGAGTAACAATATGATCGGTAATTCTGGATTGAAAAACATTCTTTTCAGAAACACCCCATTTTTTATTTGGTTCGGGACCCATAAAAAATTCAAGTTTCCCTCCCATCATAATATTTTTATGTGTTATATAGTTTTTTTTGTATTCTAAATCATTTAATCTAACCTTTTTAACATAAACATTTGCAGGGCTATTGTTGTGAGCAATTATCGTAAAGACCTTACCGTTCTCAAGTTGAATTATGGCCGTATCAAACAATGGACTGCCCAAATCGTAAATACCATTTGCTGGATTTACAGGATAAAACCCCAATGCAGAAAACACGTACCATGCAGACATTTGTCCACAATCTTCATTTCCACATAAGCCATCAGGAGATTCGGTATAAAGCTCCGACATAATTTTTCTGACCATAAATTGTGTTTTCCATGGTTGACCACAGTAATTATATAAATAAGCTATGTGATGGCTTGGTTCGTTACCATGAGCATATTGTCCTATCAGACCTGTAATATCAACCTGATGTGTTCCGGAAGTTTCGCTTTGCTCATTAAACATTTCGTCCAGTTTTGCCGCAAACTTTTCATTTCCTCCATGCATTTCGATTAAGGTTAAAATATCATGAGGAACATAGAAGCTGTATTGCCACGAATTTGCTTCGGTATAATTAAAATTTACTTCTTTGGGATCGAATGGTTCATACCAGGCTCCATTCATTTTTGCCTGCATAAAACCATTTTGATTATTAAAAATGTTTTTATAATACTGTGCTCTTTTATTGAATTGAAGATAATAATCTTTATTCCCTATTTCGGCAGCAAATTGAGAAATACACCAGTCATCAAATGCATATTCCAAAGTTTTAGACACAGATTCGTGTTCCTTATCCATTGGGATATATCCATAATGAGCAAATTCGTGTTTTCCCAGCTCATCTCGTGTTGCTGACGACACCATTGCTTCCAATGCATAATCTGCATTAAAAGTTCTTATCCCCTTAAGATATGCATCAGTAATTACAGGTATCGAATGATAACCAATCATACATCCTGTTTCATTTCCTGATAATTCCCAAACAGGGAGTTGCCCGCCATATTTGTATTGATCAAGAAATGTTTTGATAAAATCGAGTGTCCGTTTTTGCTGTATGATTGTAAACAACGGATGCGTTGCCCTGTATGTGTCCCACAACGAAAATACAGTATATGTACTATGGTCTTCACTTTTATGAACAAGTAAATCTGTACCCCTAAAAGAGCCATCAACATCCGAATAAAGATTTGGAGCAATAAAACAATGATACAAAGAAGTGTAAAAAACTGTCTGATTTTCCTTACTTCCACCATAAATCAATATTTTACTTAATTCTGAATCCCAAGTTTTACCTGCTTCCTCTTTAATCATATCAAAATCCCAATCCGGAACTTCTGATTCAAGATTTTTAATTGCACCTTCCTCACCAGTGGCAGATAAACCAACTTTAACAAGAAGTTCATTTTTGCTATTACCAACAGTTTTTAAAACAATCTTATTATTGTTTCCCGTATATACTTTGGGATGTTTTTTTCTTGCTCCATCGTCTTTAAGTTCCTCTTCACAAACAATTTCGGAGCCAACCAGATATTTAATTTCTGAAGTATAATCAACAAGATAGACGGGCTCCGAAAAGTCGGCAACAAAATATAACATCTGATCTTTCGCCCATGCTTTAGACCGTCTGAAGCCAATTATCCTGGTTTCAGAAACCTGTTTGATGTATGTTTCAATTACCTCATCACGATGTGCAAGATCAATTAGCACATATCTATTCTCGGAATCCGGATAAATATATCTATGAAAACCAACTCTATTACTTGCCGTAAGTTCCACAAATATCCCCGAATTTTCAAGTTTAACAGAATAATAGCCCGGTGATGCTTTTTCGTTGTCGTGTGAAAAGATATCTGAATATTGATACTTTTCGGGTTTAGGATTAAACTTATTTGTCGGTAAAAGCAAAATATCTCCATAATCAGAACACCCTGTTCCGCTTAAATGAGTATGACTAAACCCGTATATAATGCTGTCGCTATAATGATATGCAGAACATCCGTCCCAACCGGTCAAACGAGTGTCGGGACTTAACTGAACCATACCGAAAGGCAAAGTTGCTCCCGGAAAAGTATGCCCATGAAAGTCGGTGCCTATAAAAACGTTTACCCGTTGCGAGCATTTTTCAATCTTTTGAACACTGCTATTATGAAAAAACAATACATAAATCAAAACAATTGTGAAAACGACTGTCAGGCTTATTGGAAAAATCAATCTTTTCATCTTTTTGAAAGAATTTCTGTGCAAATATAAACGAATAATTTTTGTGTTACAATTTATAATTAACTACATAAAAATATTAGCATGATTAAAACAAAACATATTGCTTATTCATTATTACACAATCATAATATATAATTTTTCTTACACTTAATATAATTTAACATTTTATCACAAGTTGCATAACACGCTATCACACAGCATCTTACCCCCCCCCATTAAAATTTTTTATTTTGACGTTTGTATAATTTAATATAATGTTTGTCAAAATTTTAAAGAACAATATCATATATTTGTAATGAGGAATGAAGGTATATCCCAGTGCATAAAAAAGTAAAAGGATCATAAACTTTTTACTTTTAAACATTAGAATTGAATTGCTGTATTGACTAATTTGAAAATATTTACTAACGATAATTAATATTTTTAGAAAGGAGGTGAGCCAACAGAAAGTAATGAAACTTATTTTTTATTAGAGTTGTAAGACAAAGCTAATAATAGTAATGTGAGTAAAAGTTATATATAGCTTCTTTACTCAAAAAAAAATAAAAAGAGCAACACAGCCTCCACAAAAAGAACTGTGTTGCCCGAAATGTTAAACCGAAGTTTATACTTCACAAAACTAATAAAAATATGAAAATAATTTTAGTTTTCTTTTTTACAATTTTCGTTTTCTCAAGCTCCTTTGCTCAGGTTTTTTGCGAAGGAGTAGGTAATGATTGGAGACAAAAAGTAGTTGACTGCGGGAGTGTCCCAACTAGCTATATCCCGATTACTACGGGTTGGGTTATTTATGCACCTTTTACTGATGAATTCGACAGTTTTGACCCCACAAAATGGACAAAAATTGACACTTGTCGTTCGTATTCAACTGATGCAATCTTTTCTGATAACTCCGATAATGTTTCTGTCGGTAAAGGGAAACTTTATTTAAAAGCTAAACAATTAGCAACACCTATTTGGTGTGAACATGATGAAGGTGGGAAATATTACAATTACAGTACTGGATTCATATGTTCGAAGAACCCTATACGATACGGTTATATTGAGATTAAATGTAAGTTGCCTTCAAATATTGCACTTGGTCCTTGTTTTTGGCTTTTTGGCGTACAGGGTACTTGGACTCCTTATATATCTGAGGACTACAGATACGATGAAATTGATGTATTTGAATTAGTACAACCTGACAATCCTTATTATGATATAACAAAAACATTAATGCAAAATGTATATCATAATCTACAGGATCCTATCTATACAAAATCAACTTTAACTCAGTATATTAATTTTACAAATTCCTTTTTAAATCAGGATATTATTTTTGCAGTCGAATGGCTACCCGAAGAAATGCATTTTTATGTAAACAGACATCTAACAAAATCAGTAAAATTTGCGGAGCAAAGCACATTCCAAATAGATGTAAAAAGTGATTTTACTTGTACACATTTTTTAAATGCCATAGGTCAATATATACAGCTTAGTCTTGGAGTAAATAGTCTGATTACACAATATCCCGATGTAAGTCAAGGCTTTATTATTGATTATATTCATTCTTATAAACTAGTTGAAGGCTTTAATTATGAATATTGGCCTTCAAGTTTCAGCATTAGTGATCCTAATATGTTTAAAGTTCATAAAAGCATACGTTTAGGAGGAACTGGTAAAACAGCAGTTATCCCTACAGGACAAAATATCACAATTTGGGCTGAAGATGGGATAATTCTGGATAAAGGATTTACAGTTGCCGGCAATACAACATTTGCTGCCAGAAATATTGCGACAACAGATTTGTTTAATTATTAAAACTTAAAATTATGAAAAAAATATTATTCATTTTATTGATAAGTACATACAGTTTTTCATATTCTCAGGATGTAGTAATTTACGTCCAGGCTAAGCATGAAAACACTCCGGTAGAGCTTGACACTATTATTATTGAGAATCTTAATAATGGCTCAATTGCAAGTCTTTATGATTTACCGATTGAGCATACTAACTATGAAATTAATTTGAGCCAGGGAGCAGAAGTCAATTATATTTCACAAAACTTTGTATCTGATGCAGATTTAAAGGTTTTAACAAATGAAATAGGATTTTGTTCTTTTACAGTTTTTTCAGACAAATCAAATAGGCTTAAAGCAGAATTGTTTGATATA
>JAKQEK010000379.1 GCA_029558535.1 Bacteroidota bacterium
TATATCAAACAATTCTGCTTTAAGCCTATTTGATTTGTCTGAAAAAACTGTAAAAGAACAAAATCCTATTTCATTTGTTAAAACCTTTAAATCTGCATCAGATACAAAGTTTTGTGAAATATAATTGACTTCTGCTCCCTGACTCAAATTAATCTCATAGTTAGTATGTCCGGCAGGTAAATCATACAGGTTTGCTACTGAACCATTATTCATATTCTCAATAATAATAGTGTCAAGCTCTACCGGAGTGATTTCATGCTTAGCTTGTACAAAAATTATTACATCCTGAGAATATGAGAATTGCCAAAGACAAATGAATAATATTACTAGTATCTTTTTCAAAACTCTTTTGTGTTTTAATTTGTTCTTAAACCCATTTTAATCTTTTATACACCTGACAGAGTGTCCAGTAGAAGGATTCGTTGAGCCTCTTGAAGATTTAGTTGAATTTAATCTAAAAGCCCTACACATGCCTCCCCCACCATCAGCAGTTGCTGTCCAAAATAGGACTAAAGTATTAAAGTCTGAAAAGGTATAAGTATAGTTCAAATATGAATATGATTTTATTCCACATGGTATTATAGCAAAGCCAAACATATTCGTATTTGAGATTGAATCTTGCCAAAACATACAAGATTTAAGTTTTATTCCCACATCCGTACCTCTTTCTCCATAAAAATCAGGTAATATTGAATCATCTACATACATTTCTAATTCTAGCCATTCTTCATCACTTGGAACATGCCAACCATCAGGGCAAATCCCTTTACGAACTCCGTTTAATAACTCGTCATTATTAGATTCGTATCCGTTTATTGTAGCAGCCCAAGTGTACAATTTACCGCATTTTATTGAATTTGTAGGATTGTCGTCGTAGTTGAAGTAGTAATTTGCATAAACAGATTGACCTGCTCCATTATCAACGCCTGTCCCATCAGGAATTTCAGTTCCGTCAGCATAATGTGTTGTATTTATATTTTCTTTCATCCAGCATTGGTTACCGATTTGAACAGTATTGTAAATATTTCCGTCATAATCTGTAACGGTTGGTACTTCTGCACAAGGACAACTGATATAAATTTTGTAGTTTTCATCATTCTCGGGCTTTATAACAATTGTATTAGAGTGATAGTTCGTTTTTTTTGCAGTTATTTTAATTGTATCTCCAATATTGTAGGTAAACTCTGATTTAACACTTTTCGAAGAGCTTAAAACGTTATTCTCTTGTGATTCTCTATTTATCAAGCTTGTTCCGTAATCTCCATTTCCTACAATTTTAATAGAATATACACCTGTAAGGCTTGTGATTTTTAAAATACCCAAGCCGGAATATCCATTGAAAAAATCGTAAGTATTTAATCCTTCGTTTGTTGTTGAATTTGTTTCGAACAGCAACTGTCCTTTTATATCAAACAATTCTGCTTTAAGCCTATTTGATTTGTCTGAAAAAACT
>JAKQEK010000508.1 GCA_029558535.1 Bacteroidota bacterium
AATGCGAAACTGTTCAAAAAGTAGATTTTGTCTTTATAGCAGAGAGAGGTATTGAATAAGATGTCAAAATCGAAAAATATTTAGTAAATTAATTCTGTTTTATGTTTTTTTCTTTTGTTTATGAATTAATCAGGCTAAATAATCTGATCATGGTTTTTTTGCAAAACAAAGCGATCAAAACTGCTCTGATTGTCCTTTTTTGGATTATTATTTTTCTTGTGGTCAAACGCTATTTTTATATCATGCCACGGATTATGTTTCTAGGTTTGTTGATGTTTTTTTCGTTAAAAAAACCGGTGTTGATGATTATTTTATATTTAATTATACATATTTCTGTCGCTTTTCTCAATAGCATGCTTACTCTGCCTGAAAATTTACTGGCAATTGGATACGGAATCAATTTGCCCGATTTGCTCCTTATTATAATGGCATTTAGTGTTTTATTTCATCTTTGTATCAATACTACCTTGATAATTAAAAATAAATTCTTCTTTACTCTGTCATTATTGTTCTTATTGTATTTGATTTTCGAAATCGGAAGAAATATTCATCAACATGGTACCTCGGCACTCGGCGAATTTCGCTATAGATATATGGTTCTGTTTCTATTTTACTATGTCATTGTTTTGATAGATGATCAGAAAAAAATGGATAGTCTTCTTAAAGGATTGTTTATATTATCACTATTCATACCCCTTTTTATGTTTCCGATTATCGGTTTTTTTAACGGATGGCATTTTGGTGCTCAATATAGGTTTTTTAATGCAAACCTTTCCTTGGGTCTTCTTTATGGTGTTACCGCATGGATACTTGCCATAAAGTACAATGTATTTAAAGGTGGCTTTTTTACAGCTTTACTCATCATTTCTTCATTATTTTTAGTTTTAGTCGATAGCCATCGTTCTGTTTGGATCACGTTGATTGCGATAATAATAGTGTTAGCATATTTTAATGAATATAATTTCATTAAAATTTTCAAGTATTCAATACCCATGTTATTAATATGTTTGACAATATATATATTAATTACTGCTGTAGGGCTCAATGTTTTTGAATATCTTGGAGAAAGGGGAGGAGAGATAATCAATCCAGGCACTGAAGGAACAGGATATTGGCGTATATCGGTGTGGAGGGCCCAACTAGAGAAATTCCATACATCCCCTTTAGTTGGAGAAGGCTTCGGAGGATATTGGTTAGTCTTTGTGCCTGAATTTAATCGCACAATCGACATTTCACCCCATAGTTTATATGTACAAACTTTAGTAAAGTTAGGCATTGTAGGTTTTCTAATATATGGGTCGATAATACTCCATTGTGTTAATAAATTACTAAAATTGTATCGCATTTTTAAAAGTCATAATCATAATTATGCCTATTATTTACTTATTTCAGTGCTCATTCTCACTTGTTCTCATGTTTTTTATAGCGTTTATGCTTTTGAACCCTATTCGTTGACCTTTTCTGGATTGGGATTATCTTTAGCTTTTCGTTTAAATGCTAATTATTCTTAGAACTATTAAAAGATCTCCTCTGCTTCTGATTATTTATAATATTCTATATTCGCGCCAGAAATATTAATAAAATACTAATAAAATAATATTAATAACTTCCAAAAAATTTACCACAACTGTAAGAGATGTTATACATTCTAATCCCTGCTTATAACAGATGGGAATATACTAGTAAGTGCCTTATTGCTTTACGTAATCAAAAATATAAATTATTTAGAACGATTGTTATTGATGATGGCTCTACCGATGAAACAAACTCTAAATTGAGAACTGATTTTCCAGAAGTTATTTTAATACAGGGCAATGGAAATTTGTGGTGGACTCGCTCCATTAATCTGGGAGTGGAAATGGCACTAAAGCAATGCGATGCAAGTGCTGTGCTAACATTAAACAACGACACAATACCTGAACCTGATTTTATTGCACAGATGATCAACGCTTCAAAAAATAAACCAGATGCAATTTTAGGGGCTTTTGAAATAGATGAACAAAAAAAACCAATTTTTGGTGGCGGATATATTAATTGGAAAAGAGCACGAACGGTTCATTTGCTTGATTTTTTAGATAGATCGGATTTACATGGTTTACAAAGAGTCAACTATTTTCCAGGTAGAGGTCTTTATATACCAATTAATATTTTCAGAATAATAGGATTATTTGACGATAAGAATTTCCCGCAATATGCCGCTGATTATGACTTTACACATAGAGCAATAAGAGCAGGATTTGAGATTTTTTGTAACTATGATGCAAAACTTGTATGTTTTCCAAAGGAGAGTGGGGATTTTTCCCAACGAGCTAATAAATCATTATGCAATTATTTTAATCATCTTTTTGGCATCAAGGGTGGTGGGAATTTGATAATATTTACCAGGTATGCTTTTAGAAATTGCCCAAAGAAATATCTTCCTTATTTTTATATAAATGGAATCATTCGCCGGATTTTTGGTTATCTTTATGATTGGATTTTCAAGAAGTAATGAAAAATAGATATGAAAATATTGTATGCATTTGGCTGCTTCCCACATTATCTCGCGGTTATTATCTACAATCTCTATTTAAAGAATTCACTAAATTATTTCAAAAGACGACTATTTATACAGGCATATGGCCTGGATACATATCCGGGTATGAAAATTCTTTTAAAGTCATTGTCATGCGAAAAACAAAAATATTCAAGATTGGAAAAACACAGTATGGCAATCCTGTCGTAATTACTTTACCTGATATTTCAATGTTATTTAAATTGATCAAGTCGGAAGCAAAAGTTGTACTCACAAATACTTTTACCTTATGGACATTGTTTGCGATTATTCTAAAACCACTAAAAAATTGGATAATTATAGATATCTATAGTGGAAGTGCACCTTTAGCTGACTTGAAAAATTACAGAATACGTACGTATAGTCGACGAATAATGTCAAAATTTATCGATCTTTATTTGACAAATTCCAATGGAGGCAAAAGTTATTTAATGTCTGTTTTAAAACAGAATAAGGACAAGATTCTCGTTTATCCCTATCAAATTCCAGATAAAGAACTATTCAAACATTATACCAAGATAAAGACGAAAGCTAATACGCATAAATTTTTATACGTAGGTAGATTTGAACGTGCCAAAGGAATTGATACTCTCTTAAAAGTAGTAAATCATTTATATAAAGATGGATATTATGATTGGTCTCTAGAAATTATTGGTGATGGTTCAGAACGAGATAACATTCTCATATTTATTAATGAAAACAGCCTTTCCAGCCATGTGAAAGTGTATAATTGGATGAAGTACAATGACCTGGGCGATCATTTTATTGGTTGTGACGTTTTTGTCTTTTTATCACGTGAGGATATTTGGGGAATGGTCGTTGCAGAAGCAATGCTTTTTAAAAAGCCAATCATTTGTTCCTCTGGTGCAGGAATTTCTGAGCTAGTAAAAGATGAGTACAACGGTTTTATTGTAGATCCTGAAAATATATGTTATATAGCTGATGTTTTTAAAAAGTTTATCGAAAACAGACAATTATCGAGATTAATGGGTAATAATGCATATTCTACTATCAGCCAATTCACTGCTGAGAAAGCGGTATTGCTTTTGAGGGACTTTATTAATATAAAAATGAATTCTTGAATTAATTCAGTTTATCACAACTTAATTTAAGATCAAATACAGTAATAAATATGTTATTAGAAGAAATATTACATTCGATACTCGATTCACTAGATGACTATTGTATTCTTCATGATTGGCAAAATTTGCCAGAAAAAATTAAATCTGATCTTGATATCATAATTTGTAAAAAACAGTTGATTCTATTAAATGAAAATTTAGTAAAACTTGCCAAAGCACGGATTATTCAAAATCTTCGACATGAGTCAACTTGTAATTATTTTATAATTGCCTATGAAAAGTATAACAAACATCATTTCGTTGCGATTGACGCTGCCACTGATTATCGCAGAAATGGATTGGTTATATTCTCTGCCAATGAGCTTTTGAAAGGAAAGAGGCAGCATAAGGGCTTTTGGATTGCATCTCCTGAAAGTGAATTGAATTATATACTAGCAAAAAAAATATTGAAAAATAAGATTGATAACAAAGCAAAAATTAGACTTGTACAACTGTCATGTTCATTAGGGAATACTGCTATTACCGAGTCGGAAAAAATTATTGGTAATTCATCGGCTAAAAGGGTAATACCATTAATTAGCAAACAAAGCTGGAAAGAAATTGATGAGCGCTTGCCAAAGTTGAGATATGCATTAATTAAACATATTATTCTAAAAAATCCTTTTAGCCCAATTGCCTATTTCATTCCAGAAATGATTCGTATTATACATAGAATAGTATTTCCAACTGGTCTTTTTCTATCTGTTCTAGGGCCAGATGGATCTGGTAAAACCACACTTATCGAGTATTTAAAAATTGACCTCGAGGGTGCATTTCGCCAAACAAATTTATATCATTTAAGGCCATATTTTTTCGGTAAAAGTCAAAATAAAACAGCATGTCAACCACATAATAGAAAGTGTTATCCCAAAACAATCAGCCTTCTTAAATTGATTTACTATTGGTTAGATTATATTTTTGGATATTTGATCAAAATAAAAGTAGCGCTAATACGCTCAAGGCTAGTAATTTTTGATAGATATTTTGATGATATATTGGTTGATCCTAAAAGACTCCGTTTGCGTAATTCAGAAATATTAAGCAAGTTTCTATATTTTTTTGTACCTAAACCAGATATTACATTTCTATTGGATGCGCCTCCAGTAATCATTTTTAAACGTAAGCAAGAAGTAATTCTGGAAGAGGTGACTCGTCAGCGAGAGTTATATAAAATTATTGCGCAAAGATCATCAAGTTATATAATTGTTGATGGATCTAAGAATGCCAGAGAGGTTGCAAAGAAATGCATCGATGTCATAATTGATCATCTCAATAAACGCTATTTAGCCCGGAATACATAATTGGCTTATTAAGAATATTAGACTAATTGTTTGGATTTTTAAAGAATATGGCTCTATTCATAAAACAATTGTCTATTGTTTATGTTGTATGAGATATTTTAATAAAAATAAAGCAATTATTGATTATGTGAAGAATAGGAAGGTGTTACACCTTGGCTGTGTAGGATTTAGTGATTTAGAAATAATTGATAGAATTAAGTTATTAAAAGACTCACTTCATTTTCAAATTAGTCAAATCGCTGATGTTATTGGGATTGATTATAGCTATGAAGAAACTTCTGAAAAATTGCATTAATAGAGCCTATTTTGTATATTAGCTGCGTATCCAAACAATCAGGGAGAGCCTCGATGCGCAGCAATAAAATTCACAATGTTGATCTATTTACCCATGCCGCCAATGTACATTTTCAA
>JAKQEK010000415.1 GCA_029558535.1 Bacteroidota bacterium
TATATATCTTTACTTCGAAAAATAAAAAACGAATAATTATCTTTTTCTTTTATTGTTCGTATAGTTTTTTCTTTAATCAATTCTTTAAAATTAGGTATATATTGATTTATTTCATTAAATATTGCTTCATATGCGATGTTAGTGGCAATTTTAAGAAGCGTTCGTGTTAATAACAATAGGTTCAATAAATTTACCAAGTTCGTATTTTTTATTCTCGCCTTTTGGATAAGGTTCAATTTGATAATTTAGTTTTTTCATATACTCTTTTCTTTTGGTTTTACTAGTTGCAAAATAAATGTATCGGTGTTTGGCACTTCGGTATTTTCTTAAACCATTTTGATTTTCATTATCGTAGTGCCTTGAATGTTTCCCACCCTCAACATATTTATCAGTTCTTGCTTTTGTCATTCCTGTATAAATCCAGTTTGTAGCTTGGTAAATATATCCGTTATGATTCATCTGTGTATCAGCATAAGAAACTAAAATCAAATCTTTTGCTTTCAATTCATTTAAGCACCAAGCCACAAATTTAGATAGTTGTATTTCTATTTCTCCATCAACACAAAGTCGGTTTAATTCAAATACCTTTTCACTGTATTCTTTACCGCAAACACCAATACATAAGCTATTACTTGCAGGTTTGCCAAATGTACATACTGCTTTCAATTCGTTATTTTCAAAGTAACCAAAAGAAAATGTAATACTCGGTTTTCTACCTGAATAATGGCGAGGTAATAAAAAATCAACCGCTTGTTTATACGTTATCGAAGAAAAACTGCCACTAACAATGTTTTCGTTTTCAAATAAACTTTTTTGCATAATTTAAAATTTAGGTTTTCATAATCCCACACTGCGTATATGCTTCATCGTTATTAAAAAGCGAAATCTGTAATTTTTCCGCTTCAAATCTCTTAGTTAAATCTTCAACTCTTTTTCCATCCATTCTAAAATAAGAATTTGTACGTTTTTGCATATCTTCTAATTTTTTCCATAAATCAGGGTATAGATTATATAACTTACGAAGTTCTGAAATTTGTTGAAGAGGGCAACACCAACAACTTACACGTCTAAAATGTTCATATAATCCATCCCAAGTAAATCCATAATTATAACACATCGCAAGAGCCTGATTCTCTGAAATCTCTGATTCAATAAGTGGATAAATATTTGACTTGTCTTTATTTTTATTTGCACGCCATTGTTCATCAAATGCGTAGCCAATATAAGTAGATATCGTCTTATAATTGTTTGACATATAATTATTTATTGTTCTTATTTTCTCTCTTGTACACCATCTTAATTTTACTCCTGGAAAGCCGTAACCAACTCTTCCCTTATTCTTCCCATTCTCAACTAAATGTTCAAACATCCAATAATCAAATGATTTTTGTGCTTGTAATCGTGTAATCTTAACGCCTGTATATTTTTCAACTTTATCAATATGATGCCTCATTTCCGGAAAATCCCAAGAACCTGCATCAAAAAACACTACTTCATCAATAGGTTTATTTTGTTCGAGTAATAAAAGCAACATTGCTGTACTATCTTTACCCCCCGAAAAACTTACAATATGTTTTAAATCATTTTCCACGCTTCGCATTTTTTAAAAGTTGTAAGACAGAAAAATATGACACACAAAGGTACTAATTAAAATATTGTTAATTGCATCTGATGTTCAATTAAACGCTTTTTCCCAGCTTCATAGTAATCTTTATCCAATTCAATAGCAGTTAATTCAAAGCCTAAATC
>JAKQEK010000419.1 GCA_029558535.1 Bacteroidota bacterium
GCGAGAAAGAACGGGCTCACGGCTCTCGAAGCATTGCGGCGCGCATTTGCCGGCGATCCGTTCGTCCCCAAAAGCAATACTTCCTGATTCCATTGACCGATGTGTTGATACGATGGTCTAAGGGGATACCTGAGTAGTTACCAATAAATTTCCAAAACTCCCATCCATTTGTATTATGAGGTTCTCCCGAGATGTTTTCTTTTGCTTTTTCACCTGCAGCAGAAGGACTGTAGATTTTTCCTTCATATAAGACTTGATTATTTAATGGATGATATTCAGCTAATACTTTCTGTCCATAATATATGGCAAAAATCTTGATTCTGTCAAAATCCATGAAAACCTTTGACTCTTGATAAAATTGAGTCCGAATTTCATCACTTTTTTGAGATATATTATATTGTAAAAGTTGATAAATCACTTTTGCGCGCTCTTGGACAAATATCAAATAATCATCATCATAATAACCATCAAGCAGATCGGGCGTAATGAGATGATTTTGTAGAGAATTTCGCAAATTTGGATTTTTTTGAAGCAATTCATTCATATACTGATGAGGTGGTTTTTGTCCTATTTTAATGTTAGTAATTTTGGGAATCAATGTCTTATTAACGACACTGTCCGCCAATGCAATTATTTCTTCATTCTTCGAGAATTTAGATAACAAATAATGCTTAGGGAAAATATGGTGATCTTCCAATTTGCTGTGATTGAAAGATAATCTGGATGTGTTATTCCAATCAATTAATCCCCCCGCTGCGAAATTTACGAAATTTAATATCCCCCTGTAGATTGCTGAACCCTTCTTTGTATAGGCATGCAACTCTTCGGGTGAACTGATCTGCAATCGTAGTTTGTATAAATAATTCCGATCAGTAATCTTTTGATCTTTTGCAATGGTAGATAGAATGATAGAATCTTGGATGATTACTTCGTTGGAAGAACCTGCATAATGCTGAGAAAAGATGGAAGCCCAATACCAATAAACTAAATATTTGTGTTGATTCTCTGTCATCTGTGAAAAATTCCCATTTATTTCTTTTAAAAAAACCATCATAGGAATAATCATATTTTCATAAGGAATCCATGACTGAGATAAAAGCATTTTGTTCTGGTAAAGAAAGTCAAGCGTCATTCTATACCAAGAACATACTACTTCCCACAATTCAGCAAAATGATCTGCCGTCAAATTTCCTAAAATATACGCTCTATCGATATTTTTCGCATTTGAAACAATATAGGATATTGTCCTAACAATGATCTCATTGTTCAATTTATAGTTTGTATAATTCTCTTCAAATTCAGAAATCTTTTCTCGAAGGTTAAATCCATCGTACAATTTCGCAGCTAGAATATCTATAAAATTGAGTTGCATGCCTCGACTGTTGCTTCGTTCGAAAAAAAGCGCGAATTTTTCTAAAGTGGTATCTAATAAATAATAAGATCCTAGTCTAAGCGATTTAATTATTAAAAAGAGCTTCCTGTTAGGTCAATTATCTGATATTATTCGTTTTTCTTCGGAATTAGATAATTCCCAACAGGAAAAGCTCAACATGAATCGTAATTCAAAAAAAGCTGAAAACAAA
>JAKQEK010000425.1 GCA_029558535.1 Bacteroidota bacterium
AAATATCTTACTGCAAAAATGCAGTGTTACCAAAATGAGATTGAATGTTTAATTAAACTTAGGGAAGGATATCTGCAAAATCCAATTTCACCTAACATGTGGGTTCCATATTCATCCCAAATACAGCAACTGGAAAATGAAATTAATGAAATGCAAAAACTACAAAACACCATAAATAATCTATGAAATGTTTATTGAGAATAATTTTATTGGTATGCTGTTCTTGTAATAATAATAGCAAAAGCAATACGGTTAATGCTAACAATTCTGACAGCGATTCTTCCTTTATCCAGAAGGATAGCCTTAAGAAAGTGTTTTTAGATCATAGCCAGTAAATTACCATTATGGATACCATTTTCTCAAATAATTCCAATTTGATTTTTTCATCTTATTGGATTCAGGGAGAATATTCTCAGTTCATGGATTCAATAATTGTAAAAGTAATTAACAGGAGTGATACTTGCTTGCTTATATATGATGGTGTTGCGATTGCAGATGCGGTAGTTAAGAAATTGGGAATAAAAAAGGATAAACGAGAGAATATTTTTGTTTTATAAAATTTTATAGTGTTGCAACTCCTGGTTCTGAGCTATGATTGCGTATAGGCAAGATGGAGACAAATTCCGTCAAATAACATTTGATGGTGATAACTGTATTAGATATGGTCCGGATTGTGGATTAGATTCTGTTGATGTAACTGGATTTACAATGACTTGTTCCGTATTACCTCGCCTGGGACGAAAAAACGATGAAACAAAGCTCTACGTTAAAAATTCCGATACATCATTTGCCTTGTCTAAGATAAAAAATTAAAGCAGCCCCTAACTCCGTATTTTTCATATGGACTATACTGTACACTAACAAAGTTAGTTGCAACTCACCCGCTTGGGCGTAATGAGAAAAATATACGCCCTGCTTACAGACCAGAGTAAAATAAAGTTACAGAAAATAAACCCGGTATGTTTGTAATTAGCAGTTAGGGGCGACTTTATTTTCGGATTGATTTCAGATAAATGATTGACTTTGTATTCATTAAAAATGTTAATAAATATTTCTTGACAACTTAACAATAGTAGAGTTATTTTGTGGTTAACATC
Organism: Bacteroidota bacterium; assembly: GCA_029558535.1. Lineage (GTDB taxonomy): Bacteria > Bacteroidota > Bacteroidia > Bacteroidales > ML635J-15 > Bact-19. The sequence goes on from JAKQEK010000425.1 coordinate 1,098, forward strand.
GCTACAACAATTTCATTTATACCAATCTATTTACAAATCATTAAAAATTTCACTTATGCCATAACCATCTTCATGTTGTGGAGATAACAATACAACTAACTCTAACGATCCAAATATTCCATAATTAGAATATAACCAAAGGGGGGTAGATCATTTTTCTGCTCCCCATATTTAAAAATTTAAATCAAGAAATTATGGCGGTACCAGCAGCGGCAGTAGCAAGTTCGTCAGCAAGTTCTGCAGGCGCAGGAGC
>JAKQEK010000432.1 GCA_029558535.1 Bacteroidota bacterium
ATGTGTGGCTATGAAGTTTTCGTTTCTTTACTTAGTTTCGTAACGGTAGACAGCTTGGACTGGTCGGGCTTAACATTCCGCTACGCTACATTTTTAAGCCCTCCTATCCGCAAGCCGTCACAAACCCAAACGTTAGTGGCAATGCCAACACAACGCAATGAATAATGAAAATTGAATTAAAAAAGATAAGTAGAATAGAATATAACAATGACCCAAATCGATACGAATTACGAGATGGACAAGAAGTTAATGCTCCATTATGTCCATACGGAAACCACTATAAATGGATAGGATTTGACTTAAAAACTAATGAATACGTTAGATATACTAAATCTGTGTTTAAATTACTTATAAACAAAATGAAAAATGAATAATCAAAAATACGGCATTGAAGGACTTTTCGCTCCAGAACTGGAAAGATTTAAATGGGTAGATTCTTATGGCATAGATACAGAACCTATACAACTTTCAAATTACAGAGGGAAATTTATTGTATTGTATTGCTTCCAAAGTTGGTGTCCAGGTTGCCATAAAATTGGCTTGCCTTCTTTACAACAGATGGTTTCAGCATTGAAAAATAAAGAATCTATTAGATTCTTTGCTATTCAAACAGTCTTTGAAGGGAAAAGTCAAAATACTTTTGAAAAGTTGAAAGAAACACAAAGGCAGTATAAACTAGAAATTCCTTTTGGGCAAGATGAAGGAAACGAAAATACACAGAATGTTTCTAGCGTAATGTATCATTACAGAACAGGAGGAACGCCTTGGTTCATATTTATAAACCAAAAAGGAGAAGTGGTATTCAATGATTTTCATTTGAATACTGAAAAAGCAATTGAATTTTTACAAACAATTAAATAAGTTTTATATGCAAAAATGGATAGATGTAATAAGATTAGCAAATAACGGCAATCTTAAACCAGACGAAAGAATAGAAAAATCGGAAGAAGAATGGAAATCTCTTCTTACCGAAGAACAATTTTACGTAACTCGTAAAAAAGGAACAGAAAGAGCTCACAGCTCCGAAATGTGTAATTTATTTGAGCCAGGCAAATATGCTTGTATTTGTTGTAATACTATGCTTTTTGACAGCGAAGAAAAATTTCAAAGTGGCACAGGGTGGCCAAGCTTTACACAACCAATAAAAGAGAATGTAATCAATTATATCAAAGATGTTTCTCATGGTATGTACAGAATTGAGGCAACTTGTAGTACTTGCGATGCACATTTGGGACATGTATTCCAAGATGGTCCTATGCCAAGTGGATTACGGTTTTGCATAAATGCTGTTGCCTTGAATAAAGTAAAATCTGATGAGAGAAAAATTACATTTGGGGGTGGTTGCTTTTGGTGTACAGAAGCTATGTTTCAACAATTAAAAGGAGTTGTGAATGTAGAGAGTGGTTATAGTGGTGGCGAAATTATCAATCCTACTTATAGAGAAGTTTGTTCTGGAACTACGGGTCATGCGGAAGTCATTGAAATAACTTATTTACCTTCTGAAATTAGTTTTGAAGATATAATAAAAATTCATTTAACTACTCACAACCCTACAACTATTAATAAGCAAGGAGCAGATAAGGGAACACAATACCGTAGCATTATTTTTTACAGAACCGAAGAAGAAAAAATACAAGCATTAAAAACAATAGAAGAGGTTCAATCTGCCTACGATGATATGATAGTAACAGAGGTAAAAATGTTTGAACATTTTTATAAGGCGGAAGCAAATCACCAAGATTATTACAATCGCAATAGCGAAGCTGGATATTGTACTGCAGTAATAAATCCAAAACTAGATAAGTTGAAAAAAATGTATAAGGACAAATTAAAAAGATGATGAGCAAACTTTAATGAATCTTTTTAAGAATAAAATAAAGAATGGAAAATAATCTTGATAAAAATGCAAAATGGCTACTCATATTTGGAGTTGTTTTTACATTTTTATTCCCATTATTACTTCCAATACTCGATAAAACGGGTATAGGAAGCTATGGTGTTGTTGGAGATGCTATCGGAGGTATTACCAACCCTATTTCTCAACTTATAGGCTCCATACTCTTATATTTAGCTTTGAAAGCACAACTTTCAGCTAACACAATTGTTCAAAATCAAATAGAACAAGACAACCAAAAAGAGCAAGAGCAGCATAACATTGAACAAATACAGGTTTTCTATTCATTTTTTCAGGATACGATTAAAAATTTCAGTTACGAATTTTCAAATGAAGACAGAAAGCAACTTTTGTATGGACGAAGAGCCATAAAATGCTTTTTAAATGATTTAGAACAAATGAAAGTAGATATTCATAGTACAGACGATGTGCTTATGTATGATGGTGTGAGAGAATTATTGAGTATTTTGAAAAGTGCAGAAGAATTATTCAATCGCATTGATACTATTTCTTCAAAATCACAACATATTTTATTTTATAGAACTCTTTTGCAACACGAATTATTATTCAATATTTTTCCTTATCAAGACCTTGATGACGATATTAATATTAAAACTGGAAAATGCACTATTTGTGCAGAAGCCCACTCATATTATCCACCTGTAATATTTGAAAAAATTAAATTTCTAGAATCTAAATTTATATAAAAAATGGCAACAGTAATCAAAATTAAAAACATTGAAGAAGGCTACCAAAGTATTATTACTAATGGTAAGCACACTATTATTGGTGACGAACCTATCGCAAGCAAAGGAACTGACTTGGGGCTGGCACCTTCTGAATTAATATTAAGTGGATTAGCGATGTGTAAAGTTGGCACAGTACGCTTCATTGCCCGAAAGAATAATTGGGAAGTTGGCAATGTAACAGCCGAACTTGTACAGGAAGTAGCACGAGGAGAAGGTGGACTAAAAACCACTATCCAAATAAAAATGAATATAGAAGGTAACCTTACTGAAGAACAAAAAGATGAGTTGATAAAACAGGCTGACCGCTGTTATATACACCGCTTACTAAATGGAGAATGGGATATATTGCCAATAATGCTTTGATTTATAGGCACTGCCACTAACAAGGTATTGCCAAAAGCGGGGCTGAAGGAATTCTAATCAACTTTTCTGTAATATTTGAACTGCGGTATTTCTATTGAAGTTCTGTGCAAAAAAATCCCCGCCTTCGGCAATACCCAAACCGTTATGTGCCATTTTTGAATGACAATGCGAATAGATACAGACAAACAAATGAATTTACTTAGTGATAAGAACGTTGCAATAATTGGTGGTGGACCCGTTGGACTGACTATGGCAAAATTATTACAGCAAAACGGCATAG
>JAKQEK010000445.1 GCA_029558535.1 Bacteroidota bacterium
CATATATAAGTGACAATTATCTTCTGATATTTCGCTGATAAAATCTTTCATATTGATGATTTGTTTTATTGACATAAGTGGATAATGTCTATCTGCTCCTCGCTTGATTTTGCCACCCCCAAATTCAGGCCAAGGCGGGTCTGCATATATTGTTTTATATTTCATATTAAATCTCCTTTTCTTTTATTCTTAATTACTATGTTATTTATATTTACATTCGCTTTATAAATAATAGTCCATTCAGTTTCACAGGCATGGCATATTAATTTTTGTTTTAAGTAGCCGTTGCCTTCTTTTATTGTGTCAACGCATTCAATATCGCCATCAAATGAGCAATGCTTATTAGGGCAATAGCCATCTGCAATTTTCATTACGGTTAGTTTTTTCATATTATTCCTCCTTAGAAATGATAGTCAAATGCTACTAGCCAATAACCATCTGGATTATCTTTGATATCTTGCTTTTTATCGGCTGACAGTGTTCCCATGTCTTGGTCTGCATCTGCAAAGTTGCTGCCTTCGCCGGCGATACCAAGCAAAACTTTCATTCTTCGCATTGTATTCCAATATTTATCATCAAACGAAACAGGATTGCGCCTTAGTTCTCTACATTTATTACGCCTTTGTGTCGCGAGTTTTATTAGTGTTTTATAGAATTTTTTATTTTTAGCACTTATGACTTCTGTGGGTGTGCTATCATAATAATCCGCAAATTTTTCGTATATTTCTGACATATAACTTTCCGCGTTATTGATTGCGTCAATTTTGTCATCGCCACTTGCAAGAATATAAAAATTGCTGTGCATAATTATTCCTCCTCCTCCTTTTTAGTTATCATCGTGCATTCAAATGTTAATGGATACGCTTTTCCACATTCACATATTACTGTTACTTTACAATATTCATTTTCAACATATTCAACTTCATATGTAAGCTCTGTTGATTTACAATATGGACATTTAGGCAGCTTAATTTCTTTTTTATTCTCCTTCATGGTTACTCCTTAATTTCAAAGTTATATTCAATATTTTGTCCCACTACTATATATTTGCCAATGGGTAATTTTTGTTTTTCTTGTTCAATATTCCATTCATTACAAGATACAATGCAATCTCCGTTAGTGTTATGTATAAAGTATTTACGATTATTCATTATAATAGTCAAATTCTTTCTTTTCTTCGTCCGATAGTTCAAAGCTATATATGATGGGACATTCTTCAATTTGTTTAATTTCTAATGACATATTATCTCCTTTATAATTTAATTCCAGTTATTTCAAAAAATATATCTTTAT
>JAKQEK010000003.1 GCA_029558535.1 Bacteroidota bacterium
TTCCCGGAATAATATCATAATAAGTCGGTAGAACAGATATTTTTGTTCTTGATGCCTCATTATGAACTTCCTCTAAGCTTGGCAAAAATCCTTTCCAGAAAATGCAATCGCCAACTCCTTTTTCTTCTGCCATATTTAATATATATTCTTTATAAGTAGAATTACAACTTCCCATTATACATAATGTTACTTTGCGAAACTTAGATTTTAAAATTCTAAGACATTCTATTGTATATTCAATTCCTTTGGTTTTACAAATCTGAGCAAAATAGACCAAATCATATTCTTTTTTCAACGATTCTGGCATTAACTCAGGAATACTATAACGAACCCAATGGGTAATTGCCTTAGGGTTATAAGATAACAGATCTTCTTTCATCTTTTTTGTTCTAACAGAGAAATGTTTAAATTTAGAAAGTATTTCTTGCTCAACTTCAACAGCTTTAATTGCCTCTTTATGATAACCGCGGAAAAAATTCAAAGTCATTCTCTGTAAATTTACAACTAAGGGATATTCCCCTAAGAATTGTAATGCTGTAATTGAATAATAGGGATTTTCTGCACCCTGTAAATGAATTACATCCGGATTTATTGATTGGATGATTTTTCTTACAACCCTCTTGTTATGAGCATAATTTGTCATAATATCCCATTTGAAAATACCAGGCCAATGACGTCCCCAAATTGGTATGTTATTATTAAAAAAATAATAATAAACACCGTTCCTATTGAATCTCTTTATTCCAGTTATATATTCATGGGGCGAAATAATATGCAATTCAATTTCATTATATTTAGATAAATAATTTGCTGTATGAGAAATCCAAGGTGCTACTTGAGGTGTTCTTTTGAGTGGTTTTAATCTATCATTAATATCTGGATCGGATACCCTGCAAATCCAGACAGCTTTAATTATTTTCATTTGCTCTCCCATAATTATAAACTTTTCATATAATTAGTTATTTGGATATACGATTTCATATATATGTTGATTTCCACTTGAAAAATGATTACCAAGGAACTTTTCTTTATACTTTAATATCACAAAATGGGCAATAATCTTAGGACTATTTATATACTGTTCCAGTCCAACCTCTGAATAATATATATGAGTAAATCTATCATTCTTGCATTTTCTTATGAATTCATCAATTTTGTCTTCATCATAAACATAATCTTTCTTAAGAAAAGGTCTATCTACATAATAACCATTACCAAAATCAAGAGCTAAAATTCTGCTACTATCCGGTAGAGAACTTACATATTTTAACATACCTGAATTCATGTGAACTGAGCCAGGTTTATCAAAGAGAACTTTAGATAAATATTCTTGTTTATTCATTTTCCCAATAAGATAATTTGCTTTATACCCTATATTTCTTAGCCCCATATTGGGAATGCATTGGATTGCAAACATAATAACAATAACCCAACCTATAGGTACGAACTTTTTAGTGAAAATTTGGTTATTATTTAAAATTGCAAATAAAACTAACATCAGTGCTACTGCTGGTAATATATGTCTGGGGAAAGGCCAAACAGAAAACATCACTGCCAACGAAAGTATCATAACATATAAAATAATTGTGAAAGAAATCTGTTTGTTCTCCTTAATTCTTTTTAAATCAATGAGAAAAAACATCAATATTGAAAGAAATCCTAAAGGTCTATCTGCCCAATAAAGAGGTCTATTTATAAATTCCTTACCAATGA
>JAKQEK010000058.1 GCA_029558535.1 Bacteroidota bacterium
TACCTTCACGGCAACGCCCACCAACGGCGGTACAACCCCAGCTTATCAGTGGAAGGTAAATGGAACAAATGCGGGAACAAACAGCCCGACCTTCACCAGCACAACGCTAACCAACGGGGATGTTGTAACCTGTGAGCTAACGTCCAGCGAGGCATGTGCGACAGGGAATCCTGCCACGTCCAATAACATCACGATAACAGTAGGTTCTACATATTTTATTTCAGAAACTATTTCAGTTTGTAGTGGAGATAACTTCACTTTCCCAGATGGCACTTCACTATATAATATAACTTCTCAGGTTATTCATACAAGTAATTTATTAACTACAGTTTCACTATGTGATAGCATAATTCAAACTACTATTAATGTAAATGCTTTGCCTTTAAATCCAATTATAACATCAAATTCTTCGAGCATTAACGATAATTTTTATTGTAAAAATGATATGTTAATATGCGAAAATTTTGACAATAACCTTTTATATAAATGGTTTAAAAATGGTTATGAAATTACTACTGAGTTTCCAAACAATGCAATTTTACTGCAAACATCTGGAGACTATTCGGTAAAATGCATAGATGAATTAACGGGTTGTTACAGTTTTTCAGACATTTACGAGATTCAAGTTAATCCTGTGAATAACCCAATTGTTCATGAAAAGCACCAATCTGAAATAATATCATTGCTAATTGTAGATAACAAAGAAAATCTTTTTGTTGATTATTTATGGTTTATGGAAGATGGGTCAAACATTCCTTCTGATATTGTTAATAATAGACAATTTATTGTTTTACCACCGCAACACATGGGTAAGAAATACATGGTAACAGTAACTGATCTTAATGGTTGTAAAATAAATTCTGATATAATATCCACTACTTTAAAAAGTTCCTTTACAAAACTATATCCAACAATAACAAGTGATATTTCAAATATTCTAATAAATCATCCGCATGAAGGGGTTGTTCAAATGAGGATTATGGATATGAGAGGGGCAATTATTAGTACAATTGATTTAAATAAAGTAGAAAATGTAACAGTATTTGAATTTAATTTTTCTCATCTACCTTCGGGTTTATATATTATTACCATTCAACTTGGCAGTTTTATTGACAGTCATAAATTAATTAAAAAATAAATGTATCATGTGTAAATGTATTAAAGTAAAAGAAAAAAACATTCACTTTGCTATAAAAGTAATATTGATGTTTTTATTTGTCTTGTTTTTTACAATAAAAAACAATGCACTTTTGGGGCAGCAAAATAGTTCATTATCATCTTCTGTTTTGCCAAAGTCATGGGCATTAAACATACAATTGACACCAACTCTGTCTTCATTAAATTGCGATGTTTACAATAATGAACGTGAAATATCATATGGTTTTATTGGTGGATTTAATATAGCTTATTATTTGAAAAGGAATAATCGGTTTAATATGGCTTTTTCTGTTGGTCTCAATTATAGTAAATACAATTCAAATCATAATTTTAACTATATGGATTCTGTTTGGACAAAAGATGCTGATCAGGACAGAGTTCTTATTTATGAACAGTGCGACAATCTAAAAGAAAAACAAGCCATTTCTTATATAGATATTCCGTTGTTGCTTCATTTTGATTTTATGCTTACCTCTAGTTTTTATGCATTTGTAAATATCGGTTACTCTTTTTCAATAGCTACAATTAATAATTCTTATTATACAGAATTGACACTTACTAGGAAAGGGTATTATCCTGAATACAATGCATTGATTTATGATGTTGATGTTCCAAATTCTTCATATTTTTACCCAACAGACAAGTATATGTCAGACGAAGGAATTTTAAATATAAAAAATAATGCTAATTTAATTTCAGTTATTGGTATTAGATATAGGATTTCTCCAAATCTTGCATTCTCTCTAGGGCTTAATTCTTTTATCGGAGTGAAAAATATTTCTAACTACAGAAACAACTCAAATAGTACGTTAGTTAATAATGACCGTACAATAAACACATTGTTTTATAATAGTGAGAAAATTAAAACTAATGCTCATGGTTTATTAGTAGGAATGAATATTTTTTTCTAATACTCATAGCCAAGCACAATGTCAGGTCGCACCAGCCAACGCTATAACCAAAACCTGCCATAGAGCTTGTCTATTTGCCATCGCTGACTTTGCCGACACTAAAAATCTTTTAAAGACAGAAAAACGGAATGACTGAATTGAAAATATATCTCAAACCATTGACTGACAAGAACGCCCAGTTGGTAACATGCGGTATATTTTATTGCCGAGATAGTGCTAATTTGAAAGGTTGTGGCTCGCTTCAAACTTTATCGTGGCTTGACAGTGACGTGCTCCGTAATCGGCAACAAAAACATACCGCTATCCGTTAGGCACAAGCAAAAAGTGTAGTTAATGACGAAACATTCGATTTATTTGCTTTTTCGTCAATAAGTAGTTATCTTTGTCCAAAAAGGAATATGATAGAAAGAACAACATACCTAAAAATGTTAAGACAACTAAAAGACCAAAACTTAATAAAAGTTATTACTGGGATAAGACGTTGTGGGAAGTCAACCCTTTTAGAAGCCTTTAAAAACGAATTATTGTCGGAAGGTGTAAGTTCTGAAAATATACTATTTCTCAACTTCGAAGAGAGAGAAAATTTACATCTCACAAACTGGACAGTTTTATATGATGAAATAATTGAAAAAGTCAACCCTCAAAAGAAATATTACATTTTCTTGGATGAAGTGCAGTTAGTTGATAATTTTGAGAATCTGGTAAACAGCCTATTTACAAAAAAAAATATTGATTTATATGTAACAGGCTCTAATGCTTACTTACTTTCAGGTGAGTTGGCTACTCTTTTAACTGGTAGATATATCAATTTAAACTTACACCCATACTCTTTCAAAGAATATGTTTCTGCATATAAAGATGATAAGAATACTGACCGTTTATTTAGAAAATACATAAATGAAAGTTGTTTCCCTGAAGCTGTAACTCTTTCACAAAACGGGGACAATTTAGTAAATGATTATTTACAGTCAATATATGACACGGTAATTATCAAAGATATTGCAAAGCGTCATAATTTACGAAACGTTCACAATCTCCATCGTATTGTTAGCTTTTTATTTGATTCTGTAGGTTCTTTTGTTTCTCCGACAAACATTGCAGCCAAATTAAATCACAATTCACAAAAGAAAATATCGCATAATACTATTATCAAATATTTAGATTTTCTTACACAATCATTCATTCTATATGCAGCTCCTCGTTATGACATAAAAGGGAAAGAACTACTAACTACAAACGAAAAATATTATGTCGTTGACTTAGGTTTGAAAAGCATTACGTCTACAAATAATTATGATAAAGATTTAGGTCACAAACTAGAGAACGTAGTTTTCTTTGAACTTCTAAGACGTGGTGGAAAAGTTTATGCTGGTAAGCATAACGATAGCGAAATAGACTTTGTGGTACAAAAAGCAAACAATGAGCGAGAATATTATCAGGTGGCATTCACAGTAAATGACGAAAAAACATATAATCGTGAAGTTTCGGCATTTGACAAGATAAAAGACAATTATCCTAAGTTTCTTTTGACACTAGATTTTGATAATACAAACATAAATGGTATTCAAAAAACAAATGTTATTGATTGGTTATTAGAATAATAATTGCCAGTGCATAACAACACCTATATATTTGCGGGGTTTGGGTGCAACTCTGACCAGAACGGCATAGCCCTCAGCGAAGCTAATTACTAAAATTGAAAATCGTGATAAACTGAAAATTCAGAACATTGAAAACCCGCACGCCACATAGCCCGTCCGTTATACACCAGCATGACCAGTCCTAAAATCCGGCTACACAATATGTAGTAAATTATGTATAAAAATATCAAAGACAATAACCCTTTCAGACCAGGTTTTCAAATGTGTTTATTTTAATCATAACATGTCATTATTTTTAAAATACTTGATATTTATCAAAAAATAGTGTAAATTTGTGTGACATAAAAGTGCGGAGTCAGCACGATAAACTCTGACAAAAATCAAATGAAAACACTTGTACTATTTATTGCAATCTTGGTTGCGATGGTCTCAGTCGCATTTTCTCAAATTCCTAATTATGGGTTCGAGATTTGGACGAATTATGCAAGTTATAATAATCCTGATGATTGGGCAACTATGAATCCATTCTGCACGGGACCGGATTTCTATTCGGTAACAAAATCTACTGATCATTATCCGGAAAATGTTGGCAATTATTCGCTTCGGCTCGAATCTAACACTTCTCTTACTCAGGAAACAGGAGGTTGGGGAGTTGTGGCTACTAAAAGCTTTGACTATCCATTTAAGCCTTCATTCCCAGTAATTGGTCATCCAACCAGTCTCTGCGGATATGCCAAGTTTCTGCCTCAAAACGGGGATGAGGCTTCAGTTTCTGTTGTACTTTTTCTTGATGGGGAGCAGATAGGTCACAATTCCATGAATATTTCAAGTACTGATGAAACCTGGCAACCCTTTACTGTTGATTTTGATTCTTATGTAGAAGCTGATAGTGCGACAATTATCTTTATGGCGTGGACACCTGAAGGACCTGTTGATCCCCCTGCCGGTAATTCAGTTATTTTTATAGATAATTTAAATTTTGATTCCCATTTGACTGAAATTAATAATAATAACTCTAATTTAGCGCCATTAACATTATTTCCTAATCCAGCCAATGATGAGTTGTTCTTGAATTTTCACGATGGAGTATCAGATATTTCTAAATTGGTATTTCTAAACTCGAATGGATGTATTGTGAAATCAGTTGATGTAAATAGTTCGTTGAAGCATATTAGCGTTTCGGACTTAAGTACAGGTTTATATTTTATTGAATTTTATTCGGATCGAAAAATAAAATCTCAGAAACTTATAATTATGAGATAGAAAAGTGTTAAAGTTTAGGTATTTTTTTCTTAAATCAAAACGCAATTATCTTTTTAATATATTATAATTTATGAATGACAAAGCCTCTAATCATTGGGGCTTTTTTAATTAGGTTGCTTACTTGAAAATACATTGGTTATATATTCAAATCTATATAAGTTTAATAATTCAGATATTGATTTGCTACAAAATTTCCAGTTTTTTGATTAAAAAATTCAAAATTGATACCATAGTTCACTTGGATTTGTCATCCTGGCGATAACTGGCTTCGGTCAGGAAGTAGAAAAAAATCGTAAGTTCAATTAGTAAATGCAACTTAAGTTACAATTTTTATTAATTTTGACAGGTTTTAGTACGAAATTCCGATATAATAATAAACATATAGCAGGAAGTTGTACCAGATTAGTTATGATATAAGCCATTTGAACAATGCAGACTAAATTATCAGATACAAAAGAGGCAAATGGGCTTACGATAAAAAAAGCTGCTCAGATTGTGCAGGTTTCTACTGTAACAATTCGTAATTGGGTAAAGACAGGCTATTTATCACAAACAGAAAAAAATCTGATTAGCCGCGAATCGCTTGATAATTTTTTGTTAACAGTTGCCGGAAAAGATAAATTAAATTCAAGAGCCAATAAAAGACTTAAAGACAATCACAACCACCAGGAGCTTACTGAAAAAATACAGTCCCTGGTTCAGAAATTCAGTGGCGAAAATATTGGCATTGAATACGAAAAATTATTGTCAAATTCATATCGCAACAAAGAGGGTATTTACTATACTCCTATCAGGGTAATAAAAGATATGTTCAGTGAAATCAGTTTTAAGAAAGATTTGAAATTTTTGGACCCAAGTTGTGGCTCGGGCAATTTTATAATTGAAGCAATAAAATCAGGCATTTCACCAGAAAATGTCTATGGCTACGATGTTGATGAAAATGCTGTAATTATTACCCGTGAACGTATTAAAAAGGAGTTCGGAATCGAAACTGCAAATATTAAAGTTGAAAATTTTCTTCAAGAAGTCATTAAACTTGAAAAAGAAAATATGTATTTCGACTTGATTTTCACTAACCCACCCTGGGGCAAAAAATTTGACAAATCGGACAAAGAAAAATTTGCTGAAATTTATGGTTGCGGCAAAAGTATAGATACTACTTCACTTTTTATGGGTGCTTGTTTTTCAATACTCAAACAAAACGGCATATTAGGATTTTTAATGCAGGAGGCTTTTTTTAATATCACAACATTCGAAGATATTAGAAAACAAGCTGTCAAAAAGCAAATCATTCGCTTTGTGGACTATGGTAAAACATTTAAAGGTTTAATTACAAAAGCCAGAGCAATAATTCTTAAAAATTCCCAGCCAAATCCAAAAACTCCAATCAAATGCTGTACTGACAATATTACCTACAATCGGACTCTGGAGTCTTTTAAAAACAATCCAAAAACTATTTTTAATTTCTGGATAAAAGATAGCGAATCGAAAATAATTGACCATCTTTATTCTGTTAACCATATCACACTACAGAATAAAGCAAATTGGGCTTTGGGAATTGTTACAGGCAACAATCACAAATATTGCATTAATACACAAAAAGAAGGTCATATTCCGATTTACAAAGGTTCGGATATTACAAAGGCCGGGCTAAAGCAGCCAAGTACTTATATATCGAAAGACTTTTCTAAATTTCAACAGGTTGCTCCATTGGAAATGTATCAGTCAGCCGAAAAACTGATATACAAGTTTATTTCTTCAGACTTATGTTTTTTTTATGACAATCAGCAAAGATATATCCTTAATAGTGCCAATTTGCTTATTCCGGTTGATATTGATATATCAGCAAAACAACTTACTTCACTGCTAAACAGCGAGATAATGAACTGGCTTTTTAAAAAATTATTTTCTACTCACAAGGTTTTGCGAAGTGATCTAGAATTACTGCCTATTTACAAAGATTATTTTTTGTTTGATAAAGATTTCACCGAAACCAAATTCTTAGAATACTTGCAAATAAGAAAAACAGAAAAGGGCAGTTATGAAATTACAGGTTAGAACGAATTTCGCATAGATGCTTGCACATAATCAATAATTACAAAAATTCTTCTTTATCAGGAAAGTCAAATTTCTCTTTCGAAACAGCTTCGGAAAAAACAAAAAATTTACCGATTGCTTCTGTGCAAACTTGATTATTGCTGTCAATAATTTTTAAAGAAATTTCAGCTATATTTCTAATAAATGATTTTTCAATTGCTTCAATTTTGATTTTTCCAATAACTGAGCTTAATGGTTTTGCATATCTAAGATTTAATTCGATAGTTACAGCCGAACGAGCATATTTTGTAAAAATATACCATTCGGCAGTTTCGTCGGAGAGACAAGCCTGAATGCCACCATGTACAACAGATTTCCAACCGTCATAATTTTTGTTGGGTGTCCATTCTGCCCAAAATTTATCATTTTCAGTGAAAAATTCCATTTTTAATCCTATTGGATTATCAGGAGAGCAACCAAAACAGTTGAATTCTTTATCTAGATTTGCAAAAGCATTCTTAAATTTTTTCATATATCTTAAACAAAAAAAGGCGAAAAAATCGCCTTTTTGATTTGATTTTAAATATTATCTAATTGTTATTTTACTTACAATTTTATGCTCAGACATTTGAATTTCAATAAAATACATTCCCGAACTCAAAGAACTTAAGTCAATTGTATTTCTGTCAGAATTAAGTTTAATGAGCTTGACTTCTTTACCGATTACATTATTTATTCTTACAGTGGCTTTAGTTTCGGGGATATCAATATTTAAAATGCCATCGGTAGGATTTGGATAAATACTGATTTTAGAAATTAAATCATCTTCCACTGCCGAACAGTCTGTTACAGTAATATAACTGTTTCTAGTAACGCTGTTATTACCTCCTGCATTTGTTGCTTTAAGTGTAATACTGTATGTTCCCGGGGTATTATAGACAATAGTCGGGTTTTGTTGAGTACTGCTCGAAGGAGTTGCACCAGGACAAGTCCATAACCATGATGTTGGAGAGTTAGTCGAAGCATCTGTAAGATTTACTGTCAAACTTGCACAACCTGAGGTAGGAGCTCCTGTAAAATTAGCGACAGGAGCTAAAACTCCCTGTTCGGTAAAAACAACGATATCATCAATCATAAAAACAAAAGCATCATTCGATACACATTGAATTGCAAGATAAACATCCTGATTATTATATGCAGATAGATTATAGGAGTATTGAGTCCATGTTGTAGGAGCTTCTATATATGTTCCTGATGATATCTTAGTGAAACTCCCGATACTGTTATTTGTTGTAGAAACATAAACATTGAATCTTTCTTTACCCCATTGGTCAGTAAGGGTTTTAGCCCAAAATGAAAATGAAGAATTTGACAATAGGCTTATTTTTGGTGTAATGAACCAATCATTGTTAGCCGGAGTAGTTGCCGAAAAGCAAGCTCCGTATTTTGTCCCACCATGAGCAGCCCACGTAGCAGATGCAACAGGGGTAGTGGTTGCCGGATTAAATGCCATAAATGAGCCGGTATATCCTTCATTGTTAAAATCGTAATCACTAGAGGCATATGAAGCATTTCCATCTCCGTCGTATGTAGTGCAAGGGCTAAACTGATCAACAGCAAAATCGGTGCAAGCTTCAAAATCATAAGTAAAACCGCTGCCTGGGTCAGTAACTGTGATATAGCCTGTTTTAGTTACGCTTGCATTGGTTGTGCTGGTATAAACTGTTAAAGAAACATTATATGTCCCTGCAGTATTATAAATAATTACAGGGGCTGCGCTAGAAGATGTCGATGGTGTACCACCCTGAAATGTCCATGATCTGCTTGTAATAGTTCCTCCTGAAGATAAATCAGTAAAAGTTACGGAATTACCAACTGTAACACTTGTGGGAGAGCCACTAAAATCAGCTATTAAACCTACATTGTTCGGGTCGAGGTATTCACATGATGTTGCAGTCCCAGCCGGATCAAGCCATGGTTGCAATCTGTCAGCATTTGTCGAACCATTTGAAAGCCAATGATATGAAAATTTGCCGTATAAGTCAGGGTAATTAGTATTATCACAGGTTGATGACCCACCCGATAAAGTCCCAATTATCAGCCCATTATTATCAAAAATTGGTGACCCTGATGAACCTCCTTCCGTTACTCCATGTCCATTATCTGTTTGTGACCAATAAACTCTCCAGTGTGCATTGGTGGCTCCTGTTTCTGTTTGTCCATTATAGGTTGCTGATGATAATGCACTTGTGTATGTTGAGATTTTTTTAATATCTCCGGATGGATGATGAATACTTACACCACTCGAACTCGCTGATAAATTATTACGCCATCCATTGTAAACAGCTCCGATATTTTTTAAGGTCGTGGCTGTTGTGTTTAATTGCAATAATAAGAAATCTGAACCACCATCTAGCGGAGCTCTGGCTTTCTTTGTACATCCTGTAATATTATTCCCGGTAGGTTGAGCGGTTGCGGTACATCCCGGAGATTCATAATTAAATCTGAAAATCCATTGTCCGAAGTCGCTGGTGCTTACATCACCTCCACAATGATCAGCAGTTAAAAAGTATGGAGTTTGGTCATTACTAGTATTGTTAACTAATGAACCTGTACAATATCCGGCAGACCAACCATCCACAACATAAATTCTTGCAACACCTTTTTGTTGTGTTCTCCAGTTGTTCCCTTCAGAGCAATTGACATTTACCTGACATTCATCAGATGCTCCATAACCAGTAGATTTTAGATTCCTGTAATCATACAAATCTTCTCCACGATAGATGTATGAATACATACTTATTTCCAGTATCGGTAAAACGATATTAACATCACCGTTTATAGATTTAGTCTTTGGTGCTGTATATTCTATAATTATTTCATTTCCGTACAGAATTCCGATTGCATAACTGCCTCCATCTTCATTGTCTAAATGCGTGTAAGGACCAAGAATTACACTTCTGTCTTTATTATATATAAATAATTGAGAACCAACAGGTAGTGAAAATTC
The DNA here is from genome assembly GCA_029558535.1 of Bacteroidota bacterium. Lineage (GTDB taxonomy): Bacteria > Bacteroidota > Bacteroidia > Bacteroidales > ML635J-15 > Bact-19. The sequence goes on from JAKQEK010000058.1 coordinate 9,981, forward strand.
ATCAAAATGAATCGCACATGATTTTGCACCATCGCTTGACATTGTTAATCTCCAAATATCTTTTCCGTCTGAGGTCTTATCCCAGGTACCACTATTTAAAATATTTAAATTAACCGGTACTAAACGCGCAATTTTATACATTGTCCCATCTTTTTCATCTTGGGAATCTTCGGCAATAATTAATTCCATTGATGGAGGATTAACATAAATGTGGTCAATATAATCTTCAGCTAGTTTATCTTTAAAACTGTCGGGTAAAATGCCGGTATTTATTTGTCCGCAAAGTATCCCAATTGAAGCGTTTATAAATATACTTACAATTAACAATTTTGTGTAAATTTTTCTCATAAATTACTATAGTTTACATTAATATTAATTCTTAATTTTCTTATTGGACAAAATTAGTAAAAATATGGTTGCATAAAGAATAATTAACTCTAAAATATATTTAAAGCATTAACACTAGGTTGTAGTATAAATAAATTGATATATTTGTCCTCAGACAAAACGCTTTATGTCCTGGCAAAATAATTTAGTAAATACAGCAGATAATTCAAAAACACTGTTCTCGCAAAGATTTAAACAGCATTATCATAGCATTAATGGTGCTGTTACCGAATCAATGCATATTTATATAGGATTAGGATTACAAAGTTTTACAAACAAGAAAATAAATATTCTTGAGATTGGTTACGGTACCGGGCTTAATGCACTATTGTCATATAAAGAAAATTTAGAACTTAATAATTTGATATTTTATCACGGGATTGATATAATTCCTGTTGAATTTGCAATTTTGCAAGAATTAGGTTATGGTAAAATAATTGAGGACTGTAATATTGAACTGTCAGAGTTTTGTACGAATTGGGGTGTGAATATTAAATTAAGTGATAATTTTATTTTAAAGAAACAAAAATCTGACTTACTTGATTTTTTTACTGACACAGTTTATGACCTTATATATTTTGACGCTTTTTCACCTGAGGTACAGCCTGAAATGTGGACTGAAAAGGTTATGGAAAAAATAGCATCATTACTAAATCAGGGGGGCATTCTTGTAACTTATTGCAGCAAAGGAATTGTAAAGCAAAATCTTAGAAAGGTAGGTTTTGATGTAAAGCGTTATAAAGGACCTCCGGGTAAACACCATGTTATTCGTGCAACCAAAATATAAAAAATTGCATTTTGTATTAAAAAATATTTTAATTTTGGCTATTCTTAAACTATTAAAATTTAACACTTATGAGAACATTTACCAGAACAGTTTTATTGATAATGCTAATGACATTACCGGTTTTTAGTATTATGGCTCAAACCGTTAATTCATTATGGGTTGATGGTAGAATTTATTTAAAAATTTCTGATAATGCAGCTTTTAATTTTCAGGAACAAAACGGAAAGATAAGTCCTGCTGATGTTTATTTTCTTGATGGATTGGTTGAAAGATATGGGATTACAGAAATGAGTAACCCTTTCAAATCGACAAAGAGTGATGTGCTTCAGCGTACATTTAGGCTGGATTTTGAAAATATTAGTGAAATTAACAATCTTATACGTGAATTGTCACAGAACCCGGCAATAGAATATGCAGAGCCGGCACCTTTGTTTTTTATCTCATTAACACCGAATGACCCATATTATAATGCAAGTCTTAGTGGCGGTTTATTCGGTAGTGCAAATAGTTCGTGGCATTTGAATCTGATAAATGCAGATGAGGCATGGGATGTTACTGTTGGAAATCCTGATATAGTTGTCGCTGTATTAGATAATGCAATTTGGATTGACCATCCTGATTTAGCCAATAAAGTAGTTTTAGCTGTTGATCTAGGTAATGGAGATGACGATCCAAATCCTCCTGAAGCAACTTATATCTGGTCTCATGGAACACATTCTGCGGGTTTGATTGCTGCCGAAACAAATAATGGTATTGGAGTAGCTTCAATAGGTAATGGCATTAGTATTATGGCTGTAAAACTTGGCGATGATGCAAGTGACGGTCAGGCTATGGCAGCTGGTTATGAAGGAATTACCTGGGCGGCAGATCATGGCGCAGATGTAATAAATATGTCATGGGGTAGTCCAATGTTTTTTCAGACTATGCAGAATATTGTAAATTATGCTTACAATTTAGGCTGTGTTTTAGTTGGGGCAGCAGGTAATAATGGCAATGGCATGGAAACACAGATGAATCCGGATATTCCGATTAATTATGTTGGCTATCCAGCAGCTTTAGATCATGTTATTGCCGTTGGTTCTTGCGATGTGGGAAATAATAAATCTGATTTTTCCAATTACGGATTATGGATTGATGTTTTGGCTCCAGGAGGTTATGCAACATCTGGTCTTTTGGGTATTGGCGCTTTTACAATATTAAGCACAACATATAATGTAGCAGGTTCTGCCTGGGACATGATAAATGGAACTACTGGTGGAGCAGCTTCATTTGGTGTCTCTGGAAATTATGACCTTATGCAGGGAACTTCAATGGCTTGTCCGGTTACCTCCGGTTTGTGTGGTTTGATTCTTTCTGCTAATCCTGATTTGACTCCCGAAGAATTGACAGCTTTATTAAAATCTACTTGTGATAATGTAAATGCACAAAATTCTGCATTTATTGATTCTATTGGTGCCGGAAGAATAAATGCTTTTGCTGCTGTTACTGCTGCTACTGATTTGTTAGCTCCTTTGGTAGCTGACTTTATGGCTAGTGTAGTGGTTATACCTGAAGGTGGAACAGTTGATTTCACTGATTTAACTACAGGTTCACCTACTTCATGGGCATGGACTTTTGAAGGTGGACTACCAAATGCCAGTACAGAGCAAAATCCTGAAGCAATTACATATAATGAAGCAGGAGTGTATTCTGTGGCTTTAACTGCCAGTGACGGAGAAAATGAGGATACTGAAATTAAAACGATGTACATAATAGTTGGTCAAAGTGGGGGAGTGGCTGAAAGTGGATGGATTGAGCAAAATACACATTTTACCAGCCCGTATCGTGGAGTTTTCCAAACCGAAATAGTTGATGAAAACACAGCATGGATTTTAACATATGATGGAACGGGAGGAAGTATAACTCGTGATTTTGCTCGTACTACAGATGGTGGAAATACTTGGGTGCCGGATACAATAGATGTTGCGACAAATTATGCCCCCGGTGATATAAGTGCAGTAGATGGAACAACTGCTTGGGTTGCAGTTTATGATGTTAATGGCGGTGGTGGTATTTATAAAACTACTGACGGTGGCGTAAACTGGACTCATCAGACAACTGCTGCTTTTAGTGATGCTGCAAGTTTCTGTAATTGTGTACATATGTTCAATGAAAATGAAGGATATTGCCAGGGTGATCCAATTAATAGCGAATTTGAAATATATAGGACTGTTGATGGTGGCGAAAACTGGGTTTTGGTTAATGGTGCCAATATCCCAAATCCTACATCAGGTGAAATGGGTTGGACAGGTGTAGATTGTGCTGTTGGTGATATTGCATGGTTTGGAACAAATACAGGTCGAGTGTTTAAATCAACAGACAAAGGTGCTACTTGGTCAGTTTATAATTCAGGTCAAGCAAATATTAGTAATTTGTCTTTTTCTGATGAAAACAATGGAGTTGCAATTTGTCAAGTAACTAATTCTACTACTGGAGTAATCGAAAGCTGGAAAATGATTAAAACTGCTGATGGCGGACAAAATTGGTCTGTTATTCCTGTTGCAGATCAGTACCTTTCTGATGTTTCTGCTGTTCCAGGAAAACCGGGTATGTACGTAGGTACAAAAATATCCCAAACTTTAGAATCAAACTTTTCAGCCTATAGTCTTGATTTTGGCACATCATGGACACCAATTGATGATTCTGTTCAATATACTAATGTTGTGATGTTTAACGAAGATTGTGGCTGGGCAGGTGGCTTTAACTGGGATGCAAATAGCGGTGGTATATATAAATGGATAGGAATTGCTCCAACTGATGAGCCATATTTTACTTCTTCACCTGATTTAGAAGTTGTAGAATTTGAAACTTATACATACAATATCGTTTCTGAAGATCCTAATGAATTAACTTTGACGCTTTCAGCTCCTGTAAAACCTGATTGGCTTGTTTTAACCGATAATGGCGATGGAACCGGAACTCTTACTGGTACTGCTCCCGAAATTGAGGGCGAAACAGAAGATTTCTCAATAACCTTACATGTAAGTAATGGAGAGTTTGGTGCAGATCAAGAATTTGTAATTACTGTTTTGACTTCAAATCAAGCTCCTGAATTTACATCTGAAAATCCTACTACACACGTTCAGTTTATTCCATTTGAGTATATTGTTACAGCTTCTGATCCTGATGAAGATGACCTGGTTATTACAGCACCGACATTACCATCTTGGGCAAGTTTTGTTGACAATGGCGATGGTACTGCAGTTGTTAGTGGAACTCCTGAAACTACAAGTTTCTTGGGATTTCAGATTATTCTTGTGGTTACCGATGGAATGTTCGAAGATACCCAAAATTTTAGATTGCAGGTAACGGCTAATAGTGTTGAAGATTTTGGATATGGTGCAATCAATATTTACCCAAATCCTACTGCAGGACTAATCAATCTTAAGAATTGTCAGAATTCCAAATATGAAATTTTGGATATTGTCGGTCAGGTAATATTTGAAGGTAATATTGATGATTCAGATTCTTATATTGATATAAAGGATTTTGCCAAAGGTAATTTCTTTATTAGATTGTATAATGATGAAAAAATACTTACTGTTAAAATAGTAAAACTTTAACAGTATTATATAGATTAAAGCACTGCATAAGTATTATTATACGATTATTGAGCTTTAAAACTTGGTAATTGATAAATATAGTGATATTTTTGCAGTGCTTTTTTATTTAATATGGATTATAAAGAGATATTAGGATTTGCCGGAATTCTCCTTGGAATATTTGCTTTATTGGCTAAGGGGAAAACACAAAGAAGAGTATTTTATTTTTTAGCAATCACTTGTTTGTTGGTTTATAGTATTATTAAGCCAATATACCCATTTACTATTTTGATGATAATTGCGATGGGTTATTATTTCTATTCGATTTATAAAGCGAAACAAAGCAAAGTTTCAATAAATCTTTTGGAAGTTGAATATGACAATAACTATATTACAGAATTTATAAAAAATTATAAAAAGGATATTTATAATTTTTTTCCATTTTATAAACCTGAAAAATCTCACAGATGTTTTTTGTTGATGAGAGATATGAATCTTGCTGGAATCTTTATTGCCGATATAAAAGATGATGTTATGACAATTGAGGTGGATTATACAAAACCTATATATAGAGACCGAGAGATTGGGAATTATATTTATAAGCAGAATCCCGGGAATTTTAAAAAACTTGGAGTGAGTAAATTAAGAGCAAAATCTTATCACAAAGGACACAGTAGATTTCTTTTGCAAATGGGTTTTGAACAAACATATATTGATAATCAGATGTATTTTGTTAAAAATTTGGATTAAAAGCCACTATTTTTGTTATTAATGCGTCTATTGTATAAAGTTTATTAGAAAATGTTTAAATATTTTAATATTTTTTGTTTTGTTTTATTCGGAATAGTTACATATTCTCAAACTGATATTCCGGACGAACCTAAATTGATATCAGCTTCCATTGTTCCGGAAGCATTGCCTGCAGAGGCAGTGCTAAAATGGAATCCAAGCGATTCTTTGGATGTCGCAGGCTACATAATGTATCAAGTTGTCAATACAGTAACAGAAACTATTGATACCGTTTGGGGAAGATTAACAACTGAGTATTCATATAATTTTTCTCTTCCTGGTGCGGGTCCAAAGCAATTTCGCATTGCAGCTTTTGATGATATGTTCTTTAAAAGCAAAATTACTGATCCACATACTACAATTTTTTTGAGTAAGCAATATGATAAATGTAATAATATTGTTAATCTGACATGGACAGCATATAATGGATGGACAAATGGTATAAATAAATATAATATTTACAGAAGAGAGCAGGACGGAAGCTATGAGTTATTGACATCAGTAAGTTCTTCAAAGTTAAATTATCATGATGATGATGTTGGATTTAATAAAACATATTATTATTATATAGAGGCTATTAGTAATAGCGCTTATACCGCAACATCGAATTCTGTAGGTGTTGTTACCGAGTCTTATATTTTACCGCGTTATTTGTATGCTGTATCTGCTTCTGTTACGGGTGATGATATTGTTGTTAAGTTTATTATGGACAATTCAGCCGAAATATCAGAATATAGAATTCAACGTTCTTTGTCATTTGACGGGACATATTCGACAATTCATAGTTTTGTTAATACCGGAGAATCTGAGGTATTATTTACAGATACAGATGTAAATGTCGGAGAAAGAAACTATTATTACAGAATAGTGTCAGTTAATCCATGTGGAATTGTAAATTCTTATTCAAATTATGCTACAAACATACTTCTAAATGTAGAGACATTGGAGAATTTGCAGCATAATGTTGAGTGGACACAGTATAAAGACTGGGAAGGTGGTGTTTTTGATTATCATGTTTATAGAGTTTTTGATGGCGTTGGATCAGAAATAGCTGTTAATACTCATGATGATTTGAATTATAATTATGATATTGCTTGGTATGTGAAATACTGCCATGATCGTAGTATTTATATGACAAATAAGTTTTGTTACTACGTGGAAGCATATGAAAATCCCAGTCACGATTATAGTACAAGTATTGGTATTAGCAGGTCTAATGTTTCTTGCGTTTTTCATGATCCGGTTATCTGGATGCCGGATGCTTTTAATTTGTCATCATACGAGCCAAAAAATTGTGAATTTAAACCGATAATCTCTTTTGCCGAAAAAGAACCATACGAATTTATTGTTTATGACAGGGAAGGATTTGAAATTTTTAAAACTAACGAAACTTTTACGGGATGGAATGGTAGTTTGAATTTTAACAGTATTGCACCGTCTCAAATGTATATATACTATATCAGGTATTTTGATTACAAGAATAAAGAACACATTAAAGTAGGGACATTCTATTTATTTGTTCAGTAATTCTACCATTATATTTTCATTTAATTACTATATTTGCAAATTAATAATGCAGATAAGATTATTATTTATTTATGAGCCTTACAAAGGAAGAAAAGATATGGATTGAAGAGCAGTTTGATGAATTAATCAAAGTTAGTAAGCGTGTAAAAACTGATGAAGATAAAGAAATTGTCAGGCGAGCTTACGATTTGGCTAATGAAGCTCATGCTAATATGAGGAGAAAATCGGGCGAACCATATTTTACTCATCCATTGGCAGTAGCCAAAATTGTAGCTCAGGAAATAGGTCTGGGGCCAAAATCTATTGTAAGTGCTTTGTTACACGATGTGGTTGAAGATACCGATTATAGTCTAAACGACATCGAGAGGATGTTTGGGCCAACCATAGCAGGTCTAGTTGACGGTCTTACTAAAATTTCAAATGTTCTTGATAAAGATGCTTCTCTCCAAGTAGAGAATTTTCGAAAAATGTTGATGACAATGTCTCAGGACATAAGAGTGATTTTCGTTAAGTTAGCCGACAGGTTGCACAATATGAGAACTCTTGATTCAATGCCAGAATATAAACAAGTCAAAATTGCCAGCGAAACTGTTTATCTTTATGCTCCATTAGCTCATCGATTGGGTTTGTATTCGATTAAGACAGAACTAGAAGATTTAGCTCTAAAATATGAGCATCCGTTAATATATAGAGAAATTAGCCGTAAATTTAAAGAAACTGAAGAAGAACGAAATAAATACATTCAGGAAATAATCAATCCTTTATCTGAAATAATGAAAAAGGAAGCTATCAATTGCACAATAAAAGGCAGACTAAAATCTATATATTCTATTTGGAATAAAATGCAGACAAAGAATGTCCCTTTTGAGGAAATATATGATTTGTTTGCAATTAGAATTGTGTTTGACCATCCTGATGATTCTTCTGATAGTAAAGCAAGAGCTCAATGTTATCACATCATGTCATTGATTACTGATATATATCCACATCACGAACAAAGAATCAGAGATTGGGTAAAAAACCCAAAAGCTAATGGTTACGAGGCTTTGCACGTTACTGTAATGGGTCCGAGAGGAAGATGGGTTGAGGTACAAATTCGTAGTACAAAAATGGATGACATAGCTGAAAAAGGTTTAGCTTCTCACTGGAAATATAAAATAAACGAAAAAGGTTCATCGGGAAATTTGGATTTATTAATTGAAAATCTAAAAAACAATTTGGCTAATTCAGAGATGGATTCTTTAGCATTTTTAGATGATTTTAAGCTTAATATCTTTACTGCTGAAATTTACGTTTTTACGCCCAAAGGAGAAATTAAAAAATTACCTAAAGGTTCTTCTGTAATTGATTTAGCATACGAAATTCACACAGAAGTGGGAAATAAAGCAATTGCAGCAAAAGTTAATCACAAATTACAGGCATTGTCTTATGTACTGAATAGCGGAGACCAAGTCGAAATTCTCACGTCTGATAAACAATCTCCTATGCGGGAGTGGTTAAATTTTGCTATTTCTTCAAAAGCAAAAACAAAGATTAAAAGTTCATTAAAAGAAGAACGACTTCACAATATTGAAAAGGGGCAACAGATGTTTATTAAAAAGGCGCGTGAATTAAAACTTAATATTAATCACAAGCTTTTTAAAGAATTAAGAGATATATACGATGCACCGAATAAAGATGAGTTTTATCGTAAAATTGGTACAGGAGTTATTCAGATTGATGACCTTGAAAAACAACTGGTTAATAAAAGAAATATATTCGCTAAATATTGGAAATTATCATTTATTAAACCAAAAGTTAATAAAGGATTAGATACAAAGAATACTTATGTAATTGGAGATATTGATAATAAAAAATTTACCTTAGCTACTTGCTGTAACCCAATTCCGGGTGATGAGGTCGCAGGTTTTTTAAATCCGAATAATTCTGTTATCATCCATAAAAAAACATGTCATAATTTAAATAGTATTGCCGCTAAACAAGGGGATAAAATTATTACGGTTAAATGGTCAAGCTATAAGTTGCTTTCATATTTGGTAAAAATTATGGTTGAGGGAGTTGATAAAGTAGGAATACTATATCATATAACTAAAGTCATTTCTCAGGAAGCTGACGTAAATATGGAAAGTCTGAGCTTCGAAACTAAAGATGGAGTTTTTAAAGGTGTAATAAAGCTTTATGTTCATGATGCTCAGGATTTAGAAGACTTATTATCCAGAGTAATCAGAATAAAGGGAGTAAATAAAGTAACTAGAATAGAAGAATCGGATAATGAATAGTAAAGAAATAATATCACTGCTTAGATTGTTAGAAGACCCTGACTATAAGGTTTACGAATTAGTGAGGGAAAAAATATTGAATGATAGTGATTTTTTTAAAATTTATTTAGAGAATTATCATTCTTTTTCAGTTAATAATCTTGGTCTTGATAGGTCAGAAGAACTTCTTGATGAAATATTTTATATTAAGTTTGAAGAAAAGTTAAAAAAATATTTATCCAAATCAAATCCATCTTTGGCCGAGGGGGTATTTATTTTTGAGACCTATTTTAATCGTGATGTTGATATAAATCAGATTGAAGCTTATTTTGATGAAATTTTGCGATCGGTTTGGATTGAGCTTAACGAACAATTGACAGGAATAGAAAAAGTAAGAGTGATTAGCAAAGTTCTGTTTGATCAATATAAATTAAAAAAATATCCCAGCGGCGAATATAATACTGATTATTTAAGCATAACCAATTGCCTAAGTTATAAGAAATATGTTGCTCCCACAATTTCGTTATTGTATTGTATGATAATGCAAAATACTTCTATACCGGCATTTCCGGTTGATATTCCGGGCATTTTTCTGTTAGGATATTACGATCAGGAACTTGCTGATGCAGTTTTTGATGAGGGGAATAATGGGATAGTCTTTTATTTTCACCCTTATGACCAAGGAACATTAATTAATCAACAAATAATAGAAAAATATATAAAAGACAACAAACTTGATTTAAAAATCTCGAAAATAAAAACAATATCATATATTGATTATTTAAGGTTTATTTTTGAATTACGAATTATGGCGATAAAACAGAAAAATAAAGATGGATTTTGTATAAAGTATGCCGATAAGGTGAGTACGATATTAGGTAATAAAGCTATGTAGTTTGTTAGTGTTATTTGTTTTTTAGCAACTATGAAACATTTGTTAATATGAAAATAGTTATTTCCGGAGCTGGTGACGTAGGTAAATATCTGGCAAAAATGCTGATAAAAGAGAACCATGATATTGTGATCATTGATCAAGACGATCAATTGATTGTTGAAGTTGATAATTCTTATGATTTAATGACTGTATGTGGCTCATGTACTTCATTTGCGATATTGAAAGATGCAAAAGTTCAAAATTGTGATTTATATATTGCCGTTACTAATTCTCAGGATACAAATATTCTTTCTTGTGTGTTTGCAAAAAAACTTGGTGCAAAAAAGACAATAGCAAGAGTTGATAACATGGAATATTTAAGTCCTATTAATAAACTAACATTTATTAATCTTGGTGTAGATAGATTGATATATCCGGAATACATTGCAGCAAAAGAAATTGTTGGAGTTCTAAAACAGACCGGAACAACTGAAGTATTTGAGTTCTCTGGAGGAAAACTGACATTGTTTGTAATTAAATTAGAAAACGATTCGCCAATAGTTAACATAAGTTTAAAGGAAGCATCAAGACTTGCACAGAATCAAAATTACAGAGCAGTTGCCATTACGCGTAATGATACAACCATAATACCAAAAGGCGACGATATTTTGCTTGTAAATGATCTTGTTTATATAATTACAAATCCGGAAGGAATTCCCGAATTGCTAAAAATTGCAGGAAAAGAAAAACTTGATATAAACAATATCACTTTTGTTGGTGGGAGCAGAATAGGAATAAAATCTGCCAAATTTATCGAGAATCATTTGAATGTTAAAATGCTTGAAATAGATCCGGATAAAAGTTTTAAGTTGGTTGATTTACTTCCGGGCTCAATGGTTATAACCGGTGATGGTAGAAATATTGATGTGCTTTTAGAAAGCGGCATTGAACAGTGCGATGCTTTTGTCGCTGTTACCGGTGATTCTGAAACCAATATTTTAACTTGTTTACTTGCAAAGAAGTATGGTGTTTTAAAAACAATAGCCGAAATAGAAAACCTTGATTATATCGAAATTGCCAAGAAAATGGGAATTGATACGATTGTAAATAAAAAATTAAGTACTGCTAGCACAATATATACATTTACAATGAAAGCAGAGGTTACGTCAATTAAATGTTTAACAGGTACTGAAGCAGAAGTACTCGAATTTATTGCCTCTAAAGATGCAATTGTTACAAAAAACAAACTCAAAGATATTGATTTTCCTGAAGGCGTGATTATTGGCGGCATAGTAAGAGGTAATAAAAGTTATATTGCAATGGGAGATACACAAATCAAACATAATGATAAAGTCGTACTATTTGCCTTACCTTCTGCTATACATAAAATTGCATACTTTTTTTAAGATTTTATTGTTAATCATCGATTCAGATTTAGAATTGCGTATGTTTCCTTTGTATTATTTTTCAATAAAATTAAATTTTAATCCGGATAATTGCTGAAATTCAGTGCCACTTTCGTAAATGTCTTCATCATCAGCTTCATAGTACCAGTTTACTATGCAATTTGGATGATTTTTTAGTTTTTTAAATATATCGTAAATGTATCTTGCTGCTCCAGTATTGAAATAGTCTAGTTTGAAGTCAAGTTGTAAATTGTCAGAATTCGCTTTGCATTCTTCGATAATTGATTCCATTTGCCCGAAAAATATTAGCGGGTTCTCAGGAATTAATACTCCAATTAATTCGACTTTACCTTTTATGAAATCAGCATTTACTTCCGGAGTTTTTTCTGTAGAAAAAATTTTATTATTCATAATGCTTCAGTTTTATTAAAATTTGTAGGTTAAAAACCTTTTTATCAGATGACTCTTCGGATTTAATTTCTATTTTATTTCCGGATTTTATTCTACATAAAATTAGTCCATTTCCAACTCTTTTTTCAGAAGAGTTAACTATGTTTTTTGTGTAAATATCTTTTAGTGTCTCATCGCTATAATTATTTATACAGCTAATCTTATTTAAAATTTTTTCAAGTTTAATTTTATTGACTTCTTGAGTTATCTCCAAAATAATATTTTCATAATTTTCGTAGATTTTTAAAACGCAAGGGTTTGAGTTGTTATGAATAATATTATTTTGAACCAGTTCAGTTGCAATTATCAGTAACTTCTTTCTTGTCTTTATTGTAAATTGTAAAAAATTACTTTCCAGTATTTTTCTTAAATTATCATAATCCTGATTGTTGTTGAAATGGATTTCTATATATGGGGCAGAATTATTTGTCATTACTTAAAATGAATTGGCTTGGGTATTGTAATCTGTTTTATTGATTCCAAAGCAAAACTGTCTGTCATTCCTGCAATGTAGTCTGTAATTATCTGAATATCAGTTTCTTGATGTTTAAAGTAAAATTCTTTCATCCCAAATAAATAATCGCCAAAATTCTTATCAAATTCGATGTTACTCTCATAATATTTTTGAAAATCATATTTATTTACTGTAATGAGATTTATCAGGTGATCAAATAAAGATGAAATAATATTATCGCAAAATTTGTCATAATTCTGTAAATCAGGATGTTGGTAAATCATCTTGTAATTAAATTTCTTCAGTTTTGTAACAGATTCGTACTTTCGGTCCGAAAAACCTATTCTGTCAGATTCTTTTGAATTTTCAATAATATCAATGATTAAAGTATTAATTATCCGGCCATTTCGTTTTCCTAAAAGAACTTTAACATCATCTGGGATGTCACTGTCAGTAATAAAACCTGCAACAAAAGCATCTTCAATATCACGACCAAGATAAGCGATTTTATCCGAAAATCTCATAATACAGCCTTCATAGCTGTTTGAAATAACTTTTCTGTTTTTGATTTTATCCAAATTGTTTAAAATTTGCGAAGGTTTAAGATATTGCTCGTCTTTTTCTCCATTATGACAAATAATTCCGTCTTTCACTCCAAAACACAAGTTTAATCCTTGTCCTTTTTTTGCAAGATATTCTACTTGTCGGTACGAATTTACTTCATGTACAAACGCATTATTACCTCCAAGAATTTTATTCAAGGCCATTTCACCTGCATGTCCGAAAGGGGTATGACCAAGATCGTGACCTAAACCAATGGCATAAGCCATATCAATATCAAGTTCCCAACCGTACTTATTCAATCCTTTACATATTGTTGCAGCTATAGTAGCAACATGAAGAACATGTTCAATTCTGGTACAAATATGATCATTTTCGGGAGCAAAGAAAACTTGTGTTTTATTTTTTAATCTTCTAAAAGCTGTCGAATGAATAATTGCCGTTTGATCACGAAAATAATCGCCTCTGACGTCTGTTTCTCTGGGCTCGGTTCTTTGAAGATATATTGATTCTGAAAATGGATTCTTCATGTTTTTATGTTTTTATTCTCTTAAGTATTTGTCGTAAATATTTTCGTGTTTATATGAGTCAATATAGTTTAATGCTTCTGAAATATCATCTGTAACATTGTATAAGGCTTTGTAAGAGTTATTAGCGAACTTCTGATTATAAAATTCATTGAATTGCTCAAGTAAATGATAATAGTAGTTGTGAGCATTAATGATTACAATTGGTTTACTGTGGTATTTAAGTTGTTTTAGTGTAATTACTTCCAATAATTCCTCGACTGTTCCAAATCCGCCCGGCAGGGCAATGAAAGCATCAGAATTGTTTCTCATAAATTCTTTGCGATCTTTCATGTCTTTTGTAATAACCAGCTTCTGAAAATCCTCATTAACAATGTTCTTACGATTTAGGTGTTCGGGGATTACACCTGTTACTACAGAACCGTTTTCGGCAGCTGATTTCATTAATACTCCCATTAATCCAATACTTCCTGCACCATGAATTAAATTATAACCGGTTTGTCCTATAAGTTTTCCAAGTTCTTTTGCAAGATTATAATATTTATTGTCTAAATCCTCGCTTGAACTACAAAATACACATATCGTTTTAACCATAAAAAGCTATTTCTGTAAAAATAAGCTTATTATTGCTTACCTTATATTAATATATCTATGAATTATAAACAAATTTTGTTTAATTTAGTAACGACATACCTAAAATATGTTCTTTAACAGAATAAATTTGTAAGTCTATGATAATTAAAATTATAATCTTTGAAAATTAAATAAAATATATAAGTAAAGCGTGTTATTTACTGATAATGATAGTATTTAGACAACGAATGAAAAAAAAAATAAAAAAAGTAAAAAAATGTTTTGTGTGAGAAGAATTATTACTATTTTTAGGCATTGATAAATGAGGCAGATTAAAGGATGTGTGAATTTAACAGTAAGTACAGATAAATATCTGAAAGACAGAAGTTTGTGGTTGTTTTAAATTGTTAGATTTATTTTAAGAAAGCCTGAAGAGAAAAATTTATATTATTTAAATTAAGGAGAATTTGTTTTTCTGTGGTAAAATATTGAAGATTTGTTACTAAAATTTTGGTTTTAGTAGAAAAATTGAAAAATAAAGAAATTTAAATGGCGAAAAAGTGTGAAGAAATATGGGATAAATGTTTACAAATCATAAAGGATAATGTTCCTAAGAATAGTTATCGTACATGGTTTGAACCTATTATTCCCTTGGATATTACAGAAAATGTGCTGACAATTCAGGTTCCCAGTACTTTTTTCTACGAATTCATTGAAGAGCAGTTTTTGGATTTATTGAAAAAAACTCTACATAAGGTTATCGGTCAGGATGCAAAATTGGAATACCATGTTGTAATGGAAAATAATTCTAATTCTGAAAGACCATATACACTAAAAATTCCTGCTAGAGACAAGACAGTACTTGTTAATCACCCTGTTCAGATGCCTTTGGATCTTGAGGCTAATTCTATTGTTAATCCATTTATAATTCCGGGAATAAAGAAAGTTCATGTTGATCCACATTTAAACCCTGAATATACATTTGATAATTTTGTTGAAGGAGAATGTAATCGTTTGGCAAGATCTGCAGGTTATGCAGTTGCTCAGAATCCCGGAGGAACGGCTTTTAATCCTTTATTTGTTTATGGCGGTTCAGGTCTTGGAAAAACTCACCTTGCTCAAGCTATTGGTATAGAAGTTAAAAAAGTTATGCCCGAAAAAGTAGTTCTTTATGTTGATGCAAATAAGTTCCTTACACAATATATGGAAGCTACTCGTAACAATAATCGTAATGATTTTATACATTTTTATCAAATGATAGATGTGTTAATCGTTGACGATGTTCAGTATTTTTCAAAGAAAGAAGGTACTCAGGAAGTATTTTTCCATATATTCAATCATTTACATCAGCATAGCAAACAATTGATCTTAACTTCGGATAAACCACCGGTCGAGTTGAACGGCATGGAACAGAGATTATTATCAAGATTTAAATGGGGATTGTCAGCTGATTTACAGGAACCTGATTTTGAAACTAGAATAAAAGTTCTTAAAAAGAAAACATATAAAGATGGAATAGTAATTAAAGAGGAAATACTTGAGTATATTGCCTCTCATATTACTAATAATATTCGCGAACTTGAAGGTGCACTTATTTCTTTGTTAGCTCAATCTACTTTGAATAAAAAGGAAATTACGATGGAGCTTGCAAAAGATATGATTGACAAGCTTGTTAAGAGTACACGGCGTGAAATTTCTATTGATTATATTCAGAAGGTCGTTTGTAATTATTTCTCTATGCCGGTTGATTTGCTTAGTTCAAAAACCAGAAAAAGAGAAATTGTGCAAGCAAGACAAATTGCTATGTATTTTGCAAAAAGTATGACAAAAGCTTCACTCGCATCAATTGGTGCTTCTATTGGAGGCAAAGATCATGCGACTGTGCTTCATGCTTGCAAAACAGTAAATAATCTTCTCGAAACAGACAAACGTTTTAAGTCTGATCTAGAAGAGATAGAAAAAAGACTTAAAATGTAATTATATTTGTGGGGCATCAAAGCCCCATATTTTTATCCTATGATCTGGTTACTTTTTAGTATTTTATCATCCGCCGGAATTTATGTGATATTTAAATTTGTTGATAAAGGTAAAATGCCTTTATTGAACATCATTGTCATTAATTATCTTATAGCTGCTATATTTGGATTTTTATTAGCCGGAAAATTCCCGTTTCATGATATTTTAAAATCAGAATGGCTTTTAACAGGTCTGATTTTGGGTGTATTGCTAATTGTACTGTTTTTTATGGTGGGCTTATCTTCTGCAAAAGCCGGTATATCAATTACTACAGTTGCTTGTAAAATGGCCGTTGCCATTCCAATGGTTTTTGCAATTATCGCCTATAAAGAAAGTGTGGGAATTGTTAAAATAATTTCTATAATATTTGCATTAGCAGCAGTAATCCTAAGTGTTTATAAGAAGAGCTCAACTAATTCAAAATTTAATAAACTATCAATAATTTTACCGTTGGCACTATTTATTGGAATGGGAATAGAAAACTCACTTTTAATCTTTTCAAAAGAAAAATATATAAATGCCGATATGAGCTCTGTTTATACTGCAAGTTTATTTAGTGTGGCTTTGCTGTCGGGATTATTACTGATTAGTTTTAAGCCGATTATGATTAAGAACTTTGCTAATTCGAAGATTTGGTTAACAGGAACTTTATTAGGTTTGACCAATTTTGGTTCTATTTACTTTATGTTAAGAGCACTTAATTCTGAAGTTTTTACTAACTCGGTAACTTATGGGATTGTTAATATTGGTATAGTTACAATAAGCGTCTTAGTAGGAACCCTTTTCTTTAAAGAAAAGCTGTCGAAACTGAATATTTCAGGAGTTGTTATATCAATAATAGCTATAATTCTACTTACTTATGCTGATTCGGTATAATGAATGATAAGTATAAAACGATAGAAGATTGTTCAGAGGGATTTTTTTCTGATAAAGGAAGCAAATTTCTAGCTTTTGCTTACCCTGTAAAAAAGGAAGGGGAGATAAAACAAATTATAAATGATGTTAAAAAAAAGTACCATGATGCTCGCCATCATGTTTACGCATACATAATCGGTTATAATCAGGAAAGTTTTAGAGCAAATGATGATGGAGAACCGACAAATAGTTCGGGAATGCCCCTATTGGGACAAATTCGTTCGTTCGGACTAACAAATGTTTTAATAATCGTAGTTAGATATTTCGGTGGCACTAAATTAGGAATACCGGGTTTGATAAATGCATATAAGTCAGCCGCCAAGGATGCAATTGAAAACGCCAAAATTGTTGATAAGACAATTATGCAAGGTTTTATTATTAGTTTTGATTATCCTGAAATGAATTTTGTTATGAAATTGATTAAGGATTTTAAAGCTGAGATAAAGATGCAGGATTTTAAGGAAAATTGTAAAATTATTTTAGAAATAAGTATATCTTTACATGAGGATTTGTTTAAAGCTTTAAGTCAAAATACAAAAATTAAGATTGAAGATTTTAATGAGTAAGTTTTTAGCAAAATTATTTATTAAGGCAGGAAGATGGAAATACAATGATTTTCCTGATGTTGAAAAAGCCGTTGTGTTAATGGCTCCTCATACTAGTATGTGGGATTTTGTTTTGGGAAAGATGTATTTTGCAATGCATGGTTATAAGCCTGTTGTGTTGATTAAGAAAGAGGCATTTGTCTGGCCTTTTGGATACTTTCTAAAAAAGATGGGCGGAATTCCTGTTGACAGAGGAAAAAGAACAGGATTGACAGATATGGCAATTGAATCATTTGCAAAAGCAAAGGGCCGTTTTTATTTGGTAATTACTCCAGAAGGGACGCGCAAGAAAACAAAAAACTGGAAAAAAGGATTTATAAGAATTGCAAAAGCTGCAAATGTGCCGGTTGTTATGGGCTATTTGGACTGCAGTACTCGAAATATGGGTATATTAGGATTACTTGATATGTTCGGAACAGATGAAGAAATAATGGAAAGGTTAAAGAAACATTATTTGGGATTTACAGGATTACATAAAAACAAATTTGAAACAGGGTATGAATAAATTAAAAGTATCTTCCATACAAATAAATGTTGTTTGGGAAAACTCAGAAGAAAATATTAGGAATATTAGAAATTTTATCTTTTCAAATCCAGGATCTGATTTGTATGTTTTACCTGAAATGTTTAACACAGGTTTTATTGATAATGTTTCTGAATTTGGAGAAGATTTAACCGGTAAAACAGTAACAGAAATTAAAGAAATATCAAGAATAAGTGAAGCTGCAATATGTGGTTCCATTGTTTTGATGGAGGAGGGAAAATATTATAATGCCTGTTTGTTTATAAAGCCTGATGGATCTATTAGAGTATATAAAAAAAGGCATTTGTTTAAATATGGTGGAGAAGGAGATGTGTTTAGTAAAGGAAATGATAGAGTAATAGTTGAATATTTAGGTTGGCGTATTATATTAATGGTATGTTATGATTTAAGATTTCCGGTTTGGAGTAGAAATTGCGATGATTATGATATGATGATTTATGTATCTAATTGGCCAGAAGTTCGCCGTAGTGTTTTTGACATTCTTCTAAGAGCCAGAGCAATCGAAAATCAGGCATACTTAGTTTCATGCAATAGAATAGGAGAGGACGGGAAGCATATCAAATATAATGGAGGCTCATGTATTATTGATTATAAAGGTGATACAATTGTTACAGCTACAGATAACAGTGAAGAAATTATAAGTACTGAACTTGATTTAGAAGAGTTGCAATTATATAAAAAACAATTCCCTGCCCAGGATGACAGAGAATTGTTTGAAATAATCCGTTAATTAGTATTTTCTTTCTCCAAGGCTTTTTGCTCCAAGAGGTAATCTGTAAGTAACCATAAGTTCGTATGAACCATTTTGATAAGACGCTATATCTGAAGTAGCAAAGTCAGCAGCAATTCCAAAATCGAATTCTTTATATCTTACTCCCAACATAGAGACAATATCACCGCAAGTTCTGTAAGACAGTCCTACCCAATAATTGTCAAGATAAATACATTTTACATTTAAATCGAGTTGTGAGGGAGCTTTAAAACTTGTCTTGATTAACGCAGATGGTTCAAGGTCAAACTCAGGATCCAACTCAAATTTGTATCCTCCCATAATATTGAAATGTCTTACAAGTCTCCCCATATGTATTTCTTCTCCTCCTATTTTAATTGGAAGACCAATCATTTGATTAGCTGAAATACCTGCAAAATAATCTTCATGATATAAATAGACACCGAAGTCTGATTCAGGTACTATTCTGGATTCACGTGTCCCGTAAATGTTAGGATCTTCAGGATCCAAAGCAACCAATTCTGTATAATCAAGCTGATATTGGAATAACTGAAATGATAATCCAAATGATAATTTGGCTTCGTCAAAAATGGGTAAGAAATAAGAATAATTCAAATTAATTCCGATTTTCTGCTCGTGTCCAAACCTGTCAACAAATAAAATACCACCTACACCCATGTTGTATTGAGTGAAACAATAATGAGCGTTCAGCATTTGTGTTGAAGGTGCGTTTTCAAATCCTACCCACTGCTGTCTGACTAATAATTGAATAGGAATATCAGGTTCGCTACCAGTTACGCCCGGATTTACAAGCATTCTGTTAAACATATATTGACTATACACAGGAAGTTGTTGAGCACTAATAACTCCATAAATTCCTATTGCGAATATTATAAAAATTAACTTTTTCATATCTGTAAATTATTAACGGATTAAACTAATAGTACCTTTATATGTTATTTCATCGTCCAAAATAAGTATAAAAACGTAGGAGCCTGATGGTAGATTTCTTCCTTTTCGAGTTCCATCCCATCTGTTGATTACTTCGGCATATTCGAATCCTGTCCCTTCGAATTCAAATACTTCATCACCCCAACGGGTAAATATTTTTATACTGACTTTATTAAATGCTTCTACGCCTTGAATCTTCCAGTTATCGTTGTAGCCATCAGCGTCAGGAGTGATAACAGTGGGTATTTTTAAATCTGCCGGTACAACAATTATTATTGTTGTATCCGAATCTCCACATTCGCCGGGAATAGTATATATTATTTGGAATTCGCCTATCCCTGAAAGTTCAGGATTAAATTGATATAATGTGTCAATACCAACGCCAATCCATAAACCTCCAAGGTCAACAACTTCAATTTCAACAGGGTCGTCGTTATGCTTGAGTGTATCAAGAGGAGTTATAGTAGCATCAGCCCATTCGGCTACAGTAATGTAAATAGTATCAGCATCAGAGCAAGGCCCGATATAGAAATATATTATTTCATGTGTTCCAACACCTGCGTCATAAAGGCTAAACTCTCCTGTAATAGGATTAACACCTTCTCCAATCCAGAATCCTCCGGGAGGGGTAGATTCGAGTAAAATAGTGTCATCATCATAGCAATAATAGTTATCTTCTGTAGTTATTGTTGCAGGAAATTTTTCCAGAACATCAACTGTGATTACGGAACTATCACTGCAAACACCTATAATGGTATATTGTATTGTATGACTACCTATGCCCGCAAGATATGGACTGAACCATCCTGAAGTATCAACAACAGCAGTTCCACTCCACAATCCGCCTTCTTCGGCAGCTTGAAGAAGAACAGCGGGTGTGTCTTCACAGAAAGGCCCTGCAGGAGTAATTGTCGCATCAGGTGACTGATTTACAATAATCTCAATTTGATCAGAATCTCCACAAACTCCGAGTAATTCGTAAGTAATTGTGTGGTTCCCCGCACCGGCAGTAATTGGGTCAAATGTTCCGGTATTTTCATCTGTAATTCCTGGACCACTCCAAGTTCCACCGGTACTGGCTGCTGTTAAAGTGATTATACCATCATTGGTGCACATCGGAGAAACTTCGTCTATCGTAGCATCAAAGTCTCCATATACACTGATTGTAATTGTATCATCATCAAAACAAGTACGGTCAATAGTGTAAATAATTTCATGATTTCCAATACCTGCAACGTCAGGATCAAAAATTCCTTCATCAACATCAATTATTCCGGGACCAGACCATACGCCACCTTCTTCAGCAGCAGTTAGAGTTATCTGACCTGAAGCACCTAAACAGAAAGGACCTACAGGATCAATAGTAGCATCTGGAGCTAAAAATACAACCACAAATACATCGTCAGATGCATTTCCACAAACGCTTGAGAAATTATAAAAGACCTGATGCATACCGGGACCTGCGGCTTGAGGAGCAAACACTCCGAGATTTGAATTTATAATTCCGGGACCTGACCATACTCCACCTGTAACAGATGCTGTAAGAGTTACAGGCAAATCGTTTGAACATAATGGATCTACCTCGTCAATAGTAACTGTAGGAACTAAAAATACGGTAACTATTGCTTCGGTAGTACAACCGTTAGAATCCATGTAGGTAATAGTTGCCGAACCTTCTGCTACTGCTGTAACAACACCTGTATTATCTACAGTAGCAATATCTGTATCACCTGAAGTCCACGGCGTTGTAGAATGTGCAGTTCCGGAGCCTGTTAAAGTAGTAGTTAAACCAATTTCGCAAATTACAAGATTTCCACTGATTACTGGAGCAGGTAAAACTGTTAATGTAACAGCTATTCTGTCACTGGAGCAACCGGTTTCTAAATCTATTGCTGCTGCATAATATGTATATACTCCGGATGCGATAACATCAGGGGTGTATGTTGTAGTAGCTAAAGCTAGTGGAATACCACCATATTGAGCTGCATACCAATTAATCTGATAATCTTCTACAGGTAATGGAGAATCAACAGTCAATGCCGGCACAACTTCTCCGGGACAAATTTCTTGATTTTGAGGGTTAGTTGGTTCTTCAACATCTACACCTTCGCAATTACAATCGGGAGCAGGGATGAACAAATTTGTTACACAAGCTGAATTGTCGGCAGTAATTGTTACATCAGAAGCAATTGGGATATCAATTACACTTAATCCATCAATTGTTCCTGCTGTTGTCGAAATGGTACCTGTAC
Source organism: Bacteroidota bacterium (assembly GCA_029558535.1). Classification (GTDB taxonomy): domain Bacteria; phylum Bacteroidota; class Bacteroidia; order Bacteroidales; family ML635J-15; genus Bact-19. The sequence goes on from JAKQEK010000058.1 coordinate 32,168, forward strand.
TATAAGTAAAATCTACAGTATATGTCAAGTAGCCTGGATCACAATGAATGCCAGTTATTACTAAATCAGTATTTTCATATATATTTAATTCAAAGCTTTGTTCATTATCACAAGTTACTTGTGAATCATAAATATATAATGTTACCGGATAAGCTCCAAAATCAGCGAATTCCAATATTTCGCCTGAATTGTACTGAGTTCCGTTTCCACCACTTTCAGTATAGTATGCCTGATTTCCTGTTAAGTAATTTCCTTGAATTACCGGTAGTTGGAATTGGTCACAAACATTCTGATCTTCTAAGTCTGTAATTTGAGGGCTTTGGTACAATGTTAAAGTGAAGTTTTCTTCGCTATCACAAACTCCATTTATATCATAAATATATAAGGTAACAGGGTATGAACCAAAGTCAGTATAATTAATAACTTGACCACCTGTAAATGATATTCCACCACCGTTTGCCCATGTATAGTAGGCTTCATTTCCACTTAAATATGTTCCTGTTATAACAGGTAGCTGATATGAATCACAATGCGTCTGGTCAGCTATATCGTCAATATCAGGGAACATTCCAATTGTTAAACTAAAACTTTCCTCATCAGCGCAGGGCCCTTCTGTGTCATAAATATATAAAGTAACCGGATAAGTTGCGAAATCTTCATAATCTAAAACCTGTCCAGCCAAATATGAAGTTCCGGTGCCTCCTGCACCTGTATAATATGCTTCTGCTCCGGTTAGGTCAAATCCTGTGATTGCAGGTAATTCATAACTGCCGCAATGAGATTGATTAGCAAGGTCATCAATATCAGGGGTTTGATATAGTGATAATGTAAAGCTTTCTTCATCTGAACATCCGTTATTAATATCATATATATAAAATGTTACCGGATATGAAGGGAAGTCACCAAAGCTTATTAAATCGCCTGAATGATACATAACACCTCCCCCGTTTGGTTCTGTATAATAAGCCTGATTTCCGGTTAGATTAACGCCTGTGATAACAGGGAGTTGATAAGTTTTACATTGACTTTGATTGCTTAAATCATTAATGTTTGGTGTAGTATAAAGAGTTACTGTAAAACTATTCTCAACAGTACAATTAGGAACAGTTCCACTTTGACCAAATACATAAATAGTCGAGTTTGTAGAAATAGTGGATCCTGCTGAAATTGGATTAACTCCGCCAGGACTTAAAAAGTAATTTCCGCCGGTTGTTAGGGCAGGCAAAACATAAGTGTCACAGGATTCAACATCTGCAGGGTCATCAATAGCAGGGGGTTCATTTACTGTAATTGTTATAGGAGCTCTGTCACTAAAACATCCTGGCATTGTATTGTCTTCTGCATCAACATAATATGTGGTTGTCGTTGTTGGATTTACCGTAATTTCATCCCCCGTGTCAAAAGCCGTTCCGCCAACAGCTACTGTGTAGTAATGATAAGTTACATCAGGTCCTGAACCGGATGCCGATATGGTTACTTCTGTTCCAGGACATATTGTAGTTGGATCTGCATCAACAGTTGGAGTAGTTATGGGATCACATAGTATTACTTCACAAACTGTTGTAACTGTAGGTGTTAAATCATTATTTAAAGGATTTATAAATTCTGCAGGTTTGGCTGTCGAAAGATATTTATCAGGTGTAATTGAATTTAAAGTAGGTGTATATGTTGTCGCTTCAGGATTATATGTTCCTTCCGGACATCCAGAATTATTCATGCTGCCATTTTCATCCGATTTTATCATGTGATAACTATATGCTCCCATATCCATTGATTGCATAAATATGAAGAAGCTATTGTCATTGGTTATACCTCCTTTTGGCATTAAACCAAAACTTAAATCTATTTCAGGAAAAGTTGAAGTAAATGTATTAGATAATAATACGCTGCCGTCTGTTTTATTGATTCTGGTTGCTGTTGTATGTATTTCCATTATTGAATAAGTATGAAAATACATACCCATTAAGGCATAATTTCCATCTGACATCTCAAATACTTCGGAGAAAGCTATAGGCTCTGCAGCAAATAATCCATAAGGTGGAAACGGAATTGTTGCGTATTGATATTGATTGTTATATTTTCTTCCAAATGAAAGAGTTGGAGTAGCTCCCGTACCATTCATTCTTAAAATAAAACCATAATCACCCCTATAACCTGTTAAAAGAACTTCCCCTGTTGACAATGTGATGATATCCTCAACGACTTCGGATTTATCCGCATCACCGAAAATTCTGCAATAAACATAATTTCCGGCAAAGTCTGTTTTGATTATTAACCCATCACGAGGATAATCACCGTCTTCATCCAGTGTGCCGCTTCCTTGAGAAGTAGAACCAACAAAAATATATCCGTCAGCAGTTTCTGCTACATTGTAAAATTGATGTTCGTCATCATTAGCAACAGCAATTTGAAAAACTTCATCCCAGATATTATTACCTGTTAATGCATCAATTTTTATAGCAAATGGTAAAACTGAATCCATTGGAGCGGCTGCAATATTATCCCAATAATGAGATACTCCGCCACAGGCAAGGAATTCGCCGTCAGAAGTTTCTATAACTTTGTTTATCCATTCTGAAGATGACATACTGACATGGTCTGGGAATTCATATCTTGATGACCACAAAATATTTCCGTTTTCATCAAGACGAACTAAGAGTGCCCCGGGTTCTGTTTCACCTGCAACCAAATAACCTCCACCATTTAACGCACTAACTTCTATAATGTCATACAGCGTTGTAGCTATAGTTAAACCCCCAATTTTTTTTGACCAAATAACATTTCCATGTGCATCAAGTTTTGTTACATGCCCTGAAATTACAGGTATTCCAGCAACATTGAACCCGCAAAAAACATATTCTCCGGACGAATTCTGAATAATTCTTCCCGGAAAATCCATCATTGAAAAACTGTAGTTTTTCCTGAAAGTATTTCCATCAGCAAAAGCATAACTAACGAAAAAGATTAAGAATAATACTACTAAAAAAGGCTGTCGTTTCATATTATGTGATTTTATTATTATACATGGTTATTGTTATAATCATACAATATTAACAATATTTAATTAGAAATAAAAATAAATTTTATTATTAAAGGTAAAATTTTTTAAGAAAGATTTCATCTAATTTAGTAATTAGATGAAATCTATATTAGAAGTCAAACTATTTAATTCTATATCAACGTATTAAACTAATAGTTCCCTTGTGAATGATTTCATTATTAAGAACTAGAATAAATAAATACGAACCTGAAGGCAAATCTCTATCTTTAAACTTACCATTCCACTGATTTAAATTGTCGGTATATTGCAAGCCGGTACCATCAAATAAGAATATTTCATTTCCCCAACGGTCAAAAATATTTATTTTGACGTAGTCAAAAGCTTCGATACCTCGAATTTTCCATGTGTCATTATATCCGTCAGCATCAGGTGTGATAGCATTTGTGATTAACAAATCAGCAATAGGATTTGGAAGAACATAAATCATTATACTGTCAGAATCACCACAAAGTCCTTCTATTGTATAAATTATTTCAAATTCACCTATACCTGAAACAGCAGGGTCAAAAATGCCTTCACTGTCTATGCCGGTTCCTGACCATAATCCTCCGGGTTCAATAGTTTCAATAGTCAGTGGATCATCATTTTCGTATAAACTGTCAATAGGATAAATACTAGCGTCAGCCTTAGGTTGTACAGTAATATAGATTGTGTCAGCATCACCGCATAATCCGGATTGATAATAAATGATTTGGTGAGTACCACTACCTGCAAAAGCGGGGTCAAAACTTCCAAGTCCAATATCTGTAATGCCATTTCCTGACCATGTGCCAAAAAGTGTTGCTGCATTGAGATATATTACTACATCGCTAAAGCACAACGGGTCAACAGGTGTAATTGTCGCATCGAATTTCTCAATTACGCTGATAGTAATTTGATCAGAGTCGCCACAAGTGCCTGAAATAGTGTATGTTATAATGTGTTCACCTGTACCTGCAATTTCAGGGTCAAACAAACCTGCAACTGAGTTAGTAATACCTGTGCCGGACCATGTGCCAGCAATCTGAGCAGCAGTTAATACAACTGGATCATCTGTAGAGCAGAAAGGACCAATCGGAGTAATTGTTGCATCAGCTGACTGATTTACGACAATAACAATATCGTCTGTACTGCCACAAGTTCCAGTATATGAATAAATAATAGTATGATTGCCGGTACCTGCAACAGTCGGATCGAAAGTTCCTTCGTCTGCATCAGTAATACCTGTTCCTGACCATGTTCCACCTGGAGTGGCAGCAATGAGAGTAATTTCATCATCATTTGAGCATAACGGGTCAACGGGAGTAATAGTTGCATCAAAAATATCTATAACGCTGATAGTAATCTGATCGGAATCGCCACAATCACCAGTAATTGTATAGGTAATGATATGGTCACCAATACCTGCGATTTCAGGGTCAAACAAGCCTGCACTGGCATTTGTAATACCTGTACCTGACCAAGTCCCGCCTATTTGAACAGCTGATAATACAACAGGGTCATCTGTAACACAGAAAGGACCTGAAGGAGTAATTGTAGCATCTGCAACTGGATTAACAACAATAATGATATCGTCAGAGTCGCCACAAGATCCTGTATATTCATAGGTGATAGTATGATTTCCTATACCGGCAGCAGTAGGATCGAAAGTGCCTGCATCTGCATCAGTAATACCTGTTCCTGACCAGGTTCCACCTGTAGTAGCAGCAGTAAGACTAATCGCAGCATCATTAGAGCATAATGGGTCAACAGGAGTAATAGTTGCATCAAATAATTCTGTCACTGTAACCGTAATTTCATCTGTTTCAGGACATATTCCGGATGATGTATATGAAATAATATGTTCTCCGGGACCTGCTACTTCAGGATCAAATAAGCCTGTGGTTTCATGTATTCCTGTACCGCTCCATGTTCCACCCGGAGTAGCAGCTGTAATGACAACTGGATCATCAGTTTCACAAAATGGTCCTGCAGGATTAATTGTTGCATCACTTACCGGTATTACTGTTACTGTAACATTTTGACAGACACTTTCACTGCAGTTGTTTTCCCAACGCCCATAATAGGTAGTTGTTGCGTTTGGAGATTCTATAGTAAGTGGATTTCCATTGCCAACAAAAACATCTCCGCAAGAACCTGTGTACCAGTAAACATCATTTCCATTTCCACCGGTAACCGATAAATTAATATTACCTTCATCATTTGAACAGAAATTATTATTATCTACTTCTGCAGAAGCAGGAGGCTCTGGTAATTGAATAATATCAACAACAACAGAAACACATTCAGAATTTCCGCAATCGCTTACATATCTTCCATAATAAGTGGTTTGTATAATCGGAGATTCAATTTCCAAAGGATTCCCTGTGCCAACTAGTGTTCCGTCACATGCTCCGGTGTACCATTCAATGTATGGACCAAATCCACCAATTAATGTTAATGTTATATTTCCATCATCATTAATACAAACTTCTGCAGGTTCAGATTCTGCGTGATCAGGATTTTCCGGAGCATCTATTATGTTGAGAGTAAATGATTCACAGTCTGTAATGTTACAGATGTTTTCCCATCTTGCAAAAAACTGAGTAGTCAAATCAGGAGATGGAATTGTCAGAGGATTTCCAGTACCAACTTCTGTCCCTTCGCAGGATTCGGTGTACCATCTTAAAACAGAGCCGTTTCCTCCTTCGGCAGATAATTCAACATTACCAGGATCTCCAATACAGATATAATTTATATTCGATATAAGTAAATCAGGAACAACAGCATATTGAACTACATTAACAGTAACTTCACGACAGTTACTTTCTCCACAAAGATTTTCCCACCTTGCATAATATGTTGTAGTTGTTTCCGGCGATTCAATTTCAAGAGGATTTCCCATACCTATTAATAAACCGCCACATGATTCAGTGTACCAATATACATTTTCTCCACTACCTCCGGTTACTGATAATGAAATATTTCCTATATGGTCAACGCAAAAATCGTTGATGTCAGATTCGGCAGAAATAGGGTCAGTTGTTAATTGCACTACTGTAACAGAAACAGATTCGCAATCGGATATACCACAAGAACTTTCATATCTTCCGAAATATGTAGTACTGACAGTTGGAGATTCAATAGAAAGAGGGTTGCCTATACCAACGAGAACACCACCGCAAGAAGCCGAGTACCATCTGACTTCGGGACCTGCACCACCAACAAGTGTAAGAGATATATTCCCCGGATCATCAATACATACACTATCTTGGTCAACTTCTGCTGATGTTGGATTTTCCGGAGCACTGATAGTATTAATTGATAGTGTCATACAATCAGTTTCGCCACAAGTATTTATCCATCTAACAAAAAACTCTGTTGAAGTTTCAGGAGATTCTATTTCGAGAGGATTAGTTGTTCCTATCTGGTTTCCTCCACATATATCATCAAACCACTGCAATTCGTCTCCGCTACCACCAACTGCTGAAAGCATAATAGTTCCCGGGTCATCATAACAAAAATTGTTAAGAGAGGAAGAAGCAAATGTGACAGGTTCGGGCAGTGCAAATACATTAACAGCAACAGAAACACAAGAACTTTCCCCACATAGGTTTTCCCATCTTGCGTAATAAGTTGTCGAAACATCAGGAGATTCTATTGTTAACGGATTTCCTATTCCAATTTCATTGTTACCACAAGCGTCATCAAACCAATGAACATCGTCTCCTGATCCATCATTAACTGACAGTTCGATATTTCCAGGGTCATCGGCACAAAAATCGTTTCGATCAACCAATGCTTGTGAAGGTGGAATAGGCAATGCATTTACTTTTACAGTAATGTCAACGCATTCTGTTTCACCACAGGCATTTGACCAACGTGCATAATATGTTGTTGTAACATCGGGTGAAGGAATTGTCAAAGGATTTCCACTCCCGATAGAAGAGCCACCACAAGAACCTGTAAACCATTGAAGAGTTTCTCCTGAGCCTCCATTAACAGAAAGTTCAAGATCTCCTGCATTATCAGCACAAAAGTCATTGATACTAGCAACAGCTTCATCCGGAATAACAGGAGGCTCAACAACAGTAATTGTTTTAGAAGTACAATCAGAAACTCCGCAAGTGTTTTCCCATCTTGCATAGAAAGTTGTTGTGATTGTAGGAGTATTAATAGGTAAAATCAATCCTGTTCCAATTTCATTTCCACCACAAAAATCATCAAACCAGTGTACTTCTGTTCCCATACCTCCTGTAACTGATAAATTCATAGTTCCTGGATCATCTTCACAGAAATTATTAAGGTCGGAAGATACTAAAACTGGTGCTTCCGGTAATGGATTTACAGTAATTGTATAATATGCTGTTGCAATTTGTGGTGAACAAGCGTTTATGCTGGTTACGGTTAATGTGAGGGTAACTGTATTTCCACCATCTGCAATTACAGAATTGTATGAAGGCGTTAATGTTGTTTCGTTTGTCAGACTTCCGTTGCCATCATGTGTCCATAAAACAGTTCCGTTTTCGGCAGTAACACCAGAAACGTTTACAACCTCTTCAGGACAAATAGTTGAGCTGCCCCCTGCAACAGCAACAGGCATAGGATCAACAATAATTGTAAAATATGCTTCTGAAATTTCAGGTGAACATGAATTATCGCTTGTAACGGTCATTGTTAGAATAACTGTATTACCAACATCATCAGAAGAAGCGTGATAGGTAGGTGTTGTGGTTGTTGGATCTGTTAATAATCCGGCACCGTCATGTGTCCAGAGTATTGTCCCGTTTGATGCACTGGCACCATTGACAATGAAAGATTCATTAGAGCAGATCGTTTCAGAGCCTCCTGCCGTTGCTTCTGGCAGTCCATCCACATTGACATAATAATATGCTTCGGCGGTTTCAGGATTACATGTATTTGTACTTGTCACGGTCATTGTCAATGTAACAGTGTTCCCTGCATCTTCAGGTGCCGGGGTATAAGTAGGAGTAAGGCTGGTTTCACCGTCTGTTATAGATCCGGCTCCGTCTTCAGTCCAAAATATATCTCCATAATTTGCAGAAGCTCCACTGACAATAGCAGGGCTATTTACACAAATAGATTGTGAACCTCCTGCCGAAGCAGTTGGTGCTGGATCTACATCAATAAAGTAATATGCAACAGCTGTTTGTGGATTACAATTATTATTGCTGGTTACTGTCATTGTTAAAGTAATTGTATTACCTTCATCTCCTGTTACAGGAGTATATGTAGGAGTAAGGCTTGTTCCTCCTGAAGTGATTGAACCTGCTCCATTTTCCGTCCAAGCAATAGTGCCATTAGATGCAGAAGCTCCACTTACTGTTGCAGTTTCACTAATACAAATTGTTTGAGAACCTCCAGCTGTTGCTTCAGGAAGAGGGTCTATAGCAAGAACCATAGAATCGTCACCGGTACATCCATTACTGTCGGTTACAGTGACCGAATAAGTATCAGAAGAGCTAACGTTAATAAAAGCATCTGTTGAGGATGTGCTCCATATATAACTTACGTAAACGCCCGGAGATAATGTAACTGGGGTTGCTGAAATACAGACAGTTTGGTCTAATCCCAAATCAGGTGTTGGTAAATCGTGAACAGTAATAAAAACCCCTGTCCATTCAGACCAAATACCATTATTGTCGAGTACTCTTAACTGATATGTATGGCTAGTCGTAGGAGATACATCAGGATTTTGTGGATTGTCGTCTCCTGCTAAATGGTCCCAATCGTACTGAGCAACTGAGCCACAAACGGCAGTCCCTTCGCCAAGAAGGGTAATGGTCTCACCACTGCAAATTTCTGTATCTGTTGCATCAGCAATAGCTGTCGGAGTACTAATGCGATAATTTAAATTACCTGAATTTGAAAATCCTGTACAACTATAATGCATTCCTGCAATATAATATGTGCCCGATGAAGTGCAATTCCATACAATCGAAGCTGATGTTCCTGCACAACATGGTCCGTTATCATCAGCATAAGCAACCTGAGTCCATGTGTTATCTAAAATGCGTATATAAGTATCTTCAGCGATATCACAGAAATTAAATGCATATGCTGTTCCGGCAGTTCCAGTAAAAGTCCAAAAGCTTATTTTATCAATTGTATTTGGAGATGTTTGCCAGGATGTAGTTGGAGTTATTGTTGTTTGCCTTTGCCAAGCATCGTTTGAACGGCTATAGTACATAGTTCCGTTATTAGTAAATCCTGTGCAGGAGTAATGAGCAGCACTAATGTAATATATTCCGCTTGTACTTGGAGTCCAGCTAATTGATGCCGGTGTCCCTGAACAAAATGGACCATTATCATCAGAAGAAGTCACTAAATTATTAAAACTATCATAAATTCTGATATAAGAATCTTCAGAATTTGAGCATAGTGTAAAATTGTAATAATAACTTGTTGATGCATCAAATTTCCAATAAGGAATTGTTCCAGCCGAATAATTTGAACTTTGCCATGTACATTGAGTAGGAGTAATTGTCCCTAAATCTGTATTGGCGCATTGTGGTATGAATGTTATTCGCAATGTTGAGTAATAGTTATTAGTTTCAATACCTTGCCAGTAATCAGGATCTTCATCATTTTCATTTTTGTCTGCAATTCCAACTACATACCAACCACCAGCTAATCGACCTTCAAAATCTGTTATGCCAGCTGCAGTAAAAACAACGTCATAGTTAGTATAACCATCCCCTTTGTCCCAATTCCATGCAGGATCAATATAATAAACTGTTCCATTCTCAATATCATCATACCAGTACGCAGAGTTTTCATCTTTTGTACCACCCGGCTGCAAATTATTTGCTGCTGTAATATTGTTGTCCATATCTTTTACTTCAGGACCAACTTCCTGCCAGTCTGTAATGCAGTCGCAATCACCTATCCAAGTGTCCCAACATTGCGGTACATTGTCGTTGATATATGTCTGATATTGAACTCCAGTAACGTCTGTAGAAGCATAAATACCCGAAATATCAAATTTGTCTGCCATTCTTGCATAGTTGTGAGTTTTAAACAAACCTGTATCATCTCTCATTGTTCCAAGTTGAATATTAAAATTACCTTCAGAAGGTGGAATTGTCCAAACAAGAGGATTTGAACCGTCGTTATCCGCTTCTATTGAATTATTATAATATTGAATACCAATTGCTCCACTTATTGCATCTTTTGTTTGAGGATGTGAATAATGAATAATGTCGAGGATTTCTTTTCTTACAGGCTCATTTGTGGGAATATCAATCCATTGTAAATTTTTTCTGATTTCCGATGGTAATTCTTCGAGTGAAGATGACATATCGTTTGGCATCAAAGGATATGAATTTGGTCTCATTGTCAAAATAGCCATTTTTTCTCCTGATTCAAGATTAAAAACACGCATATATGGAGTGCGGTACCCCAAATCTTCTTCTAAATCTTTTGGAAAATCTGTTTTTAATGGTAAATATGGTGCTGTAGATAATCTGGTATAGGCATAAAAACCCGGATATTCTCCGTCATCAGGATTAAGATATTCTGCTCCAAAAGTGTTTACAACATAATCGATAGAAGCATGCACTTTAATATAGTATTGTGATATTATTTCAATTTCATCAATTTCTCTTATCTGACTTATTGAATCAGCAATAAATGATATGTCTTCTTGGGCTTCCCATAAAATATATCCTCGATATATTGACAAATCAAGATCTTTAGGATTATATTTCTTTTGAAGGTTTTCTACTGAAACAAAAAACTGATAATATATTTTATTATCTATTCTTACATATTTAAGTTCATCATACGGTACATCTTGTGATATAAATCTTTCAGGATCTTCTGTTCTGAATTTTCCCGGTTTGTTCTTTGTATACCAAACTACATCAGCAGGAATAAGTCTTTGAACAGTTGGATCACTGTTGGAAAGAATTGTCATATCTTCTTCAATATCTCTTACGGGATTTTGGGAATTGTAAAAACTTTCATACTGCATTTCAGAATTACAGCAAGAATTTAAATCACTTACACTTAATAATTTTTGTGCAAAAACACTATAATTATATGTCGTGAAAATTAAAATGCAAATTAACGTTAATTTACTTTTTCTCATAATACTATATTTTAAATACTTAAGAATAAACAATATTTTTATAACATACTTCTAGAGCCTTTAGTTTTCATAGGGATACGATAAGTAAGAACGAGTTCGTATGAACCATTTTGATAAGCAGCGATATCAGAAGTGGCGAAATCGACAGCAAAACCGAAGTCAAATTCTTTAAACC
>JAKQEK010000080.1 GCA_029558535.1 Bacteroidota bacterium
TTTTTGATTGTTCTATAGTCTAAAAGCATTCCGCATTGGTCCATTTCTCGGTTTGATTCAATTTCAATTTCAACAGTCCAAGTATGACCATGAAGGTGCCTACAATTTCCATCATATCCCAAAAGCCTATGCGCGGCATCAAAAGTTATTTTTTGTGTCAATATCATTTTATCACCAAAAAATTAAAATTCTATATATTTTTGTTATTTTGTGCTATTCGTTGTCTACATTCTGGACATCTAGAAGATAATTCAATTAAATTTTTTTCCATATTCACTTTACCAGCATCATATGAAACGAATTCTGGTAATGGAGAATTGTGTTTATATTCACGCGTTTTCATTTCATTGGATAGTTCTTCATGACGAGATTTAATATTATGAACTTCTACTAGTCCTTTTTTAATATATCCTTGTAAACTATTTCCTTTCAAAATGGTGCCTACAAACATATGAGTTTCTACATGTTCGCCCAGCAAATGCTTTCTACACAAAAGATCTGGAGGAATATTCCACATTCTCATAGTAGTGTATTAGTAATTTAGTATTTAAGGGTTTTGGTACTATTTTATACCATTGAGATTAGAAGCAGGAATTTTATCGCCGCCAAGTATAAAAAGTTCTTCATAGCGAGCATATAGCATGTCCATGTCATGTCCTGATTCTATATAATCATTGAGTATATTATTAATATTTTGTACAATATTAATATCTTTTCTGATCATTGTGCTTGTATAACGTAGTAAATTTTTATGATCTTTGGCTAGGCAATTAATGACTCTATTTGTTTCAATTGTGACATATAGATTATGTAGACATATTAAAACACCTGATCCGCCACTATCTTCATAAATATCATTGATATTAATATTTCGACATACTGGACAATCGCATAACATACCTGTTAAGAATCTTTCACTATTTTTACTACCAAGATAATAGTGTCCTCCGATATTTTCCGGCATGAAAAATTCTCTAGCTGTACTCCCTACGTTGTAACTTGATGCATCAAATCCTACCGGATATCCAAGTTTTTTTGTTAATATGGCAAGAATTACCATATTTCTTATACTTGCTACTCCAAAAAAGTGGCAGTAGTTTTCAAGTCCTTTAGCGCCATTTGAATGCAATAATAAGTATGCATACAACTGCAGGTAAATATTATCTGCTGGCTTGACACCAATAGCCCATCCATCAAAATCAAAATTACAAACTGATTTATACCATGTTTCAAGTTCTTTTTTATTTCTTCCATGCAATACATTACATAGCATTATATCATAGTTATTTCGTGATGATTCAAAGACACCAAAATTTTCTACACTATGACTCAAAGAGTGATTGAAGTTATCCAGCAGTGGAAAATCTAGGTTCATCCCAATATCACAATTATTTTCTAGCCATCTTAATATTGATATTGGTTCTACATTAACATTAATTCCCTTTTTGGCATAAGATACAATTTGAAATCCTCCAGAATCTCCAATCAGAATATGATTAGGGTCTCTTGGAAATTCTTGACCATCTCTATAATTTTTATATGATATATTATTGAATGCATTTGTAAGCATATAGGGATAATGAAAAAAAGATTGTCCTTTTAAGAACCATTTGAATCCAAAATCTTTATATTTTGTTTTCCAATATGTTGATTCGAATTGAGGACCAGCTGCTGGAAAATATGTAGCAGAATCATTTGGAAGTTTTATCATAATTACACCATAAAAATATCTGAAAAATTGTATTATTTATTCTTTTTTTGGTGACACATATGAACTATATGGCTGAAAAGGATATAATGGACAATTTATGTTTTTGCAGTCTTTTTCTTTGTCGTTATATTCTCCCATGCAGTCATAGCAGAATGCCCTTATTGCGCCTTTTCTTGACAATGCAATATGACTTTCGCGCCATTGTTCTAACTCAACTTTACCTTTAACCATACTATAGTGTTTTACTTCATCCTATTTAAAGGTATTGTTTGGACCATACTAATAACATAGTTAGATAATAATGGACAAATCCTTGGATGCATGTCATCAATATTATATTGGAACACATTTTTATGGTAAGTGGATTCAATAGAAGTATCAAAATATATTCCTTGTTGGTTCAATAAATATACAAGTGTTTCTGCTTCATCCGTACCATTCAAACTATTGAATATACTTTCAGAACTATTTTTGAATATAGCAGGATCAAAGTAGTATGTATTGATTCCTATACTTTGAATTATTGCAGCAATTCTTTTACATTTTGAACAATTGCCGCATGAAACATAGTTATTTGAATTATCTTTGATTGGAACAAGACAACTTTCCTGATAGTTGAAATATGACGTATCTACTAATAAAGACTGTATACATGTTTCAGTTAAATTATATAGCGGACTGAAAACCTGTATATCAATACCAATATCGTGAAGGTATTGTGTCAACTTTCTTTCAAATACAGTTGATTGTTCGTAATTATCACCGAAGTATGATGTTCCATTTTCTAGTTTTGGACAAGTATTGTCATATTCATTACCTACTAATAATGTATCTTTTTTTGAACAATAACATTGCATCAAAAGTAGCATGATAGTTGGAGATAAATACATGCTATGTTTGCCGTATTGTGAAGGCAATAAACATAAAAAATCAATTAAGTTGCTGGTAATAACAACAGGATTATCTCCTACTTGTTTCAGGTATTCCGACATTCTTTGTCCTTCTCTGCGTTTGGACTTACCAATATAGTCAATGAATATTCCAGATGTATTAAGACCATATGATACAGAAATATGATAAGCCAAACTAGATTCTTTTCCGCCACTCATGGCTACGGCTACTTTACTATAATTTTCAATGTTATATTTTTTTGGGTCAAATTCTGGATAATTTGATATATATTCAGATATATCTATATTTCGTCCAAAGATTTTGTTCCAAATTTGGTAATTATGACTATACAGATCATTGCAAAATAAAATTGAATAATCATTCAATCCGTTTGGAGGCAATATTTTAGAATTTGTGAATGGCTGAAAATTCAATAGATGTAAATAAACGCAGGTAAGCCAAAGTTCCCAGATTTTATTATCTATCGTCATTTTTGGAAATGTCGCATAACCAATATAGGTTTGGTTCATTGTATTTGACATAACTTCGATAGATGTATAGAACCGGGTTGTGTCTTCAGTATGAGTGAACCAGACATCCTTTAATATAACATTATCAAAAATAGTTTCCTTCATAGATATTCAACCTAATGCTTTTTGATATTCTTGCCATTCTAATGGTCTTGATTGCATTTTTTTGATATCACGTTCAGATAATGTAATACTGAGTGGATCCATTTCAAATACATTAGAATAATCTATATTATTATTCCGAAGGGCTACGGCCTTACGCAAACAAGACCGGCATTTTCCGCATTCTTTGTCAGTATTTGTATAGCAACTACGGCTATATTTCAGAAGTTCATTGATATTATTGCTATTATTGATATAATTTGATATGATTTCGGTTTTGGTCATATCTTTGAATGGCATTTGAATACTGTAGGGATAACCGACCGGTACCACTTTTTCTGAATCCTGGCCGAAGTAATTGAGAATACCTTCGATTTGTGATTTAAAAACATAGTCTTTGTCTTTTGTAGTATCGCCTTTGGTAGTGCCAATGAAAATATTGTTGCCATAATTTGATGCCATCAAACAAAACACGGCATTTCGATGAGGTATAATTTTGTTTGGTAATTCAAAAATTGATATTGGTAAATTAATAATATGAACAATATTTGAATCTATTATACCATCAATTTCCATGTTGTATAGTTGCCGAAGTTCCATGAGATTATCTTTTGTTCCTGTTATGAAAAATAGAATTTTATCATAAGTATGGTTTTTAAGAAGACAAAATGAGTCCATACCTCCACTGAATAAAATAACGTCAGACATTTTTTAATACACCTTTGAATCCTAAATTTCTGATAGTGGATAATATATTTGAATTATTATCTATGTATGCATCAAACCCAAAATTATCCAATACGGAATACTTCCAAGACGATATATATATATGATCCCATATAGGTTTTGGATTAAAAATAATTGTACTTACATTATTTAATCCAATTATTTTGCATGTAATCCAAGTGAGTTCCGCCCAATTTTTTGTTCTGGCAGTAATGATTGTTTCAACGTCATGTTTATATACTTTTTGGTTTGGAGTCCAAAAAAATTTTTTTGTAAACCAATGGTTATACGGACTTAATATTAGTGTTCCATCAAGGTCATACGCGGTTTTCATAATTGCCAGGCTGGATCCAAATCAATAATTTTGTTAAATTCTTTTTTCACGGTCAAATAAGTTAATGTCCAGTCTTGGGATGCTTTATCGCATCTGGTAACATCTAATAATAGTTCCCAGGCGGGAGGAACAAATTGATATGGTATCCATGGATATATTTTGCATATAACTGGCTTATCTTCATAATTGAGTATACATCCGTGTTCTCCGAGTAGTTGACAAATCGGTCCTTTAATCCTATTTTTATAAATTTTAGTTAAATGCTGTGTTTCATTGTTAGATAATTCTAGAGTAATATTATATTTATTTTCTATGTTTTGAATTTCTTGTTCGGATATTAAAGGACGTCTACAACAATGATTAATACAATTCGCGCAGTTAGATAATAATGTCATGGTAATTCCTCAGAAGTCAAATAATGTTTTTAATGGCTTCTTTTTTTGTTCTTTAGGATGCTTAGTAATTTTTGTTTTTACTTCTTCAATTCCTAAAGTTTTATAGTCTTTACTGTCACAACCTAGTGCTTTCAAAATCTCTGCCCAATTGATATAGTCCAAGTTTTGAATATTTCGATTGAATTCTTGTTCGGACCAAAAATAATATTTCATCGATAGTAATTTTTTTAGTTCAAATATTTTATTTTCTTTTAGCTTAGTACTTTTTGGATATTTCATATATGGATTTTTATCTTTAAGTCCTATATGAATTAGACCTTTTTGTATTTCTGGCGGAATATTAAAAAAGTTTTTATTGACTTCGTTGCACCACTTCAAATCTACAACGGATCCACTGCACCATCTGAGTAATGGAAACAGCATAGAAGGATTAACGTTTTCTAAGTTTCCGCTTTTCAGGGCTTTGAAATTATTCATCATAGAACAACTATCCCCGAAGTTGAATTAGTTCAAGTATCATAGTTTCAACAACAATTTGTGGCCATGATCCAGCAGGTAATCCTATGTAGGCATCACGTATTTTTAATAGTGCATTTAATTTGTATTCTTGTGTTTCGGAACTATCAAAAATAATTTTATATATATCTTTTAGGAACTGCTCATTATCCGGTACAGAGTCAAGATAAAGTTGCCTAGCTTCGTTGAAGTTCTTTGATTTAATTTTGTCAAATACAGTTTGTGCTAGTTTTGTTTCGTTGACAATTTTTGATAGAAATACTCCATCTTTCATTGATTCCAATTTATTTATCGCAGAACGCATGTCTGAACCCGTTCGTTCCACAATTTTTTGAAGTGCTTCTACTTCATACGGAATTTTTTCATTGTCACATATGAATTTCATGCGGGCTATGATTATATCGATTGGTATATTATCAAACTTTATTGAAAGACAACGTGATTTGATTGGATCTATAATTTTTGAGAAATAATTACATGTCATTATGAACCTAGTATTCCGGCAATGTGTTTCCATAATATTACGCAAAGCTGTTTGTGCTTCTTGGGTAAGATGATCGGCTTCATCCAAGAATACTATCTTTATTCCTTCATTACTACTTTTTGTTCCTGCGAATTCTGTTATTTTTTGTCGAACTGTTTCGATACCACGTTCAGAACTAGCATTAAGTGTTATACTATCTGCATCAAGCATTTTTATTATTATACGAGCTAATGTAGTTTTTCCTGTACCGGGAGGTCCATATAATAATAGATGTGGCATATCTTCATCAATGTCAAATGTAGGAATGAATCCAGCAACGTCTTCTATAACTTGTGGCCTATATTTTTCAACTAATAGTGGCAAATAGTATTCCTCCAAAAATAAAAAAATAAATTGATTTATTCTTCATCCGATGGTTTTACCATTGGTGCAACAACCCATTTATAAATTGAATCTGGATTAGTTGATGTGATTAATAATGGATAATCTTCATTAAACGTAATAACGGCTTTACCATCTATTACAGATATGAATTCTAACAAGGTTGCTGCATACATTGTACGCATAACTTCTTTATAGTCTACCTTGACATGGGCCTGTAATTGATCGAACTCATCTTCACCAGCAGTTATGCAAAAATCTCCGTTAGTTACTTCGGCAAAAACATGTTTAAAGCCTAACGTTGAAGCATTCTTTTTTGCCATATCCAAGATTTTACTATCTACTTCAAATCCTCCGTCATGTTTTTCAAAGGCTGGAAATGCATTGAGGTTACATTCTAAATATTGAACTTCTGCCAATTTGAATTTACCATTATTTTCTTCGGATTTGATTATCAAATTATTATCTATTACTGTTAATTCAATTGTACCATTAAGAGACTTCAAGAAACTAAGTAACTTTGGGATACTCTTCACCGGAGCGTCCATTTGCTGATAGTCAATAAATCCAGCAGTTGGTTTTAGTAATCCAGTAGCAAATCCTGTATTACTGATATCTTTTACAGATACCGATAATCCGTCAGGTCCGAATTTTAATAGTGCGTCGGTCATACTACCATTTATGGTAACTTTACTTAAAAAGTTAGCAAGTGTTTTAGCATTTATTTTCATATAAATCTCCAAGTATGGTTTTTTATATTACAAAAAGGGTTACATGTATTTAAAGGTTTTGGTAACACTGCTTATTTTCCATTACATCTGATGTGGAGACGGTCGGAATAATTGCATCCAAGACGACATGCTACCTTCCAGGTATTCTTGCCGGATATTGATAATTTCTGGTTGTTATCGCCAGCAGGCATTAACCAGGTCCTAGAAGGATTTAGATCCGTGTTCTCAAACATATCTTTGATTTCGGCTTCCAAGAAGGCCCAGGGGAGATTGCCAACAACAAACTTAAAGTAAATGTTTTTGCGGCCACTATCCGAAATTTTTAACCAATTGGTTATAAACTCATTGCGGTCCTTGGAGGAAGTAAAACAATCCTTCTTGGGACTAATAACCATAATATTGAAGCGTTTAAATAGTTCTTCCTGGTTGTTTATGGTACCGTTGGTTTCGATGTCGAATAGTTGACCGGGTAAACCGTTCATGATTTCAGAAATGGCAGTGGGTTGTAGCAACGGCTCGCCGCCTGTAAAGATTATTCGACTGTTCGGATAAGTTTTCAGGTAGTTTTGGATACGACTTATCACAGAAGATGTTTCAACTTCTTCGACCCTATCTTTCTGTGGAGAATCGCATCCCTTGCAGGATCTGTTACATTTCGAAAAACGAATGAATATTGCTGGCCTTCCTACAGCGGGACCCTCACCCTGCAAGCTATAAAATATTTCGCTTAGGTTCATTATTGTTTTCATAGTTATAGTTTAGTTTTAGGAGTTTAAATACTTTTTGGTTAACATAAAAAAGGTGGATGGAAACGACGGATCAAGTGGGCATCAGGGAGCGACCTCCTCATATCCGAACCTTGCTGTATACTCTGCCTTATATTTTTGGCGAAGTTCTTCTGTCCACGGATCATTGCAACAGATTCGCCACTCGCCCCTGGCAAGGGCATCCGAACACGCTTGCCAGCATACCCCTCCGGCGGAGGTGCCATCCAGATAGGGGCAGCCCGCCATCTAGGCCACCTCCTCG
>JAKQEK010000083.1 GCA_029558535.1 Bacteroidota bacterium
TAAAAATGAATTTGCAAAAGAAGTTATGAAATTCGATTTACAAGTAAAGACTATTACACTTGATGAATATCGTAATTCAAATATTCAAATGTATTGCAAAGATGATTGTTCTCGGAAGTCGGTTTAGCATAACCGCTAACGATGGTGCTATGAAAAGTAGCGGATTACAAAGCGAAAAACTATCAAGCTATGACAACAGATAATACGAGTACAAACATTGCGAATACCACGAAACCCGCTATTTTTTATAGCACGTGTTACCCGCAGTTATTATTTTTTCAATGAACATCGGATTAGTAGATATTGACGGACATAATTTTCCAAACCTTGCTTTAATGAAAATTTCGGCATATCATAAAAGTATTGGAGATAATGTAAGCTGGGTAGATATTGGAAACTATGACCGAACATATATGAGTAAAGTATTTACATTTTCTCCTGACTACTCAAAAGGATTTGCCAACTATGGCGAAATAATAAAAGGCGGAACAGGTTTTAAAATGACAAATACACTACCATCAGAGATTGATAAACTTTGCCCCGATTATTCTATTTATCCAAAATTTACTGCTGCTTATGGTTTTTTAACGAGAGGTTGCCCGAATAAATGCAGTTGGTGTGTAGTGCCAAATAAAGAGGGTAATATACAACCTTATGCAGATATTGAAGAGTTTTTGCAAGGTAGAAAAGAAGCCGTTTTAATGGATAATAATGTTTTGGCTCACGAACACGGATTACAACAGATTGAAAAAATAATAAAATTAGGGATTAAGATAGATTTCAATCAGGGTTTAGATGCTCGAATTATTGCAAAAGATAAAGGCATTGCAGAGTTATTGAGTAAGGTTAAATGGAGTAGATATTTGAGAATGGCTTGTGATACAAAAAGCCAAATACCATACATTGACAAAGCTCTTGCAAATCTTAATGATTACGGATTTAAAAATTACAGGGTATTTGTTTATGTACTGGTAAAAGAAATACCTGATGCACTTGATAGAGTTATGTTTTTAAAAGAAAAAGGTTGCTGCCCATTTGCTCAACCATACCGAGATTTTGAAACTAATAAAGAACCAAATTATGAACAGAAAAGATTTTCACGATGGGTAAACCACAAAGCAATTTTCAAAACCGTACAATTTTCGGAGTACCGTTAATTGCGGGTAACGGTTGCGTGTATGAAATGTAGCGGATTACGGGCTACTATCTATCAAACAGCACGAACTTAAAAGCGAGGCAGAACGCTGGCATACTTACTGCCCCGCTA
>JAKQEK010000093.1 GCA_029558535.1 Bacteroidota bacterium
TTATGAGTTTTTGAGAAATTTATTATATAATTATTTAAATTCTTATAATCTTAATTTGGCTTCTCAGTTAGATGAATTTTCGGTTCCATACATGTTACCTGTATTGTTAGATAACAAGGATGAAAGAAATTTTGTTAGGGATAATCTTGTAACAAAAGGTATATATTGTTCAATTATTTGGGATATAGAAAGTTCACTACTATTAAAAAATTATTCTGACAGCATATATATTGGAAATAGAATAATATGCCTTCCTATCGATCAGAGATATAATTTTGATGATATGACAACAATATATGATGAATTCATAAATTGTATAATGCATTAACAATGAGCATTGAATTTTAAATATAATTTTTAGAAAGATTTAAATTATAGATATGACTAATGCTAAATGAAGTTTACTTATTGATAGAATTAAAGGAAATTGGCTAAACAAGTATATTGTCTTACAAAACAACTACCTTTCAAAGAGAAGTTTGGTTTGGGTTCACAAATGCAAAGAGCTATTGTGTCAGTTAGTTCAAACATTGCCGAAGGTGCATCCAGATCTGGCAATAAAGATCAAAGTCATTTCTATCAGACAGCTTATGCAAGTTTGATGGAAGTTCTTTGTCAACTTATGCTTTGTCTTGATTTAGGGTATATTAAAGAAGAGGAATATAACAAAATAAGAGAAGCAATAGAAAAAATCTCTTATCAAATCCATCAACTTCGCAAGTCCACCTTAAATAAACCTTCTCAACCCTCTCAACAATAAATATGAGCTATAAAATTCCTCTCTTTGATTTAAATTTTGATGAAGCAGAAGCTCAAGCAGCTTACGATGTAATCAAATCCGGCTGGATATCTACAGGACCTAAGTGTCTGGAATTGGAAGATAAGTTTGCTTCAATGTTAAACATAAAATATGTCTGTAGTGTAACAAATTGCACTGTCGCTTTGCATTTGGCTATGGTTATTCTGGGAATAAAGGAAGGGGATGAAGTAATTGTTCCTTCTTTAACTTTTGTAGCTACAGCTAATGCTGTTAGATATGTAAAAGCAACCCCAATTTTTGCAGATATTATTTCTTTAGAGGAGCCAACTATTGACCCTGTGGATATTAGAAAAAAGATTACTGCTAAAACCAAAGCTATAATAGTTATGCATTATGGTGG
>JAKQEK010000106.1 GCA_029558535.1 Bacteroidota bacterium
TGTTTTGCAAAGTATTATAGAAAAATATCCAAATACTATTGTTCCAGTAATTCATCATTCTGGCTTCGGCCGTGATTCTATGACTATTCCTGAAAGTGAGACTTATGCTACGTATTATGCATCCGGCGCTCCTACTGCTGCTGCTGATAGGAAATTAATTAAATTATCAAGAAGTACCTGGGAAGACGACATTTTAACTTGCCTTGATGAAATCACTCCAATTAGCATTTCATTGAGTAATACATACAATTCTGAAAATAAAGAAGTAAGCGCAAATGTAACTATAAAATTCCTCGATGAAGTTCAAAATGCAGATTATCGAGTTAATTTATTTGTAATAGAAAAAACTGTTATTGGTAGCGGTTCAGGATACAACCAATCTAATTAGTAATCTCTGAAAAAGTGGTTAAGTGTTAATAAAAACAATAAAATGTGTATAAATATTTCTTGTTTAATTTACAAGATTTTTGTATTTTTGTATAAAATTCTTGCAAACTTTCTAAAGTATTTGTATGCTAAAAAAACAGATAAAAAATGATAATTCTGATTTATATAATCAGAAATTAGAATATTTAATAAATCTAAAACATCCTTTGTGTGTAATAAGTAATTTAATACCGTGGCACGAATTTGAGAGTGAGTTTGAAAAATATTATAAGAAAGATTTCGGAAGACCAGCAAAACCAATACGTTTAATGGTTTCTCTTTTAATATTAAAACGGATTTATGACGAATCTGACGAAAGTGTTATTGAAAGATGGCGTGAAAACCCTTACTGGCAGTATTATAGCGGTGAAGAGTTTTTTAGTTGGAATCTTCCTTGTGATTCAAGTGAGTTAACAAGATTTCGTCAGCGGATAGGCGAAGAGGGGTGTGAAAAAATCTTGCAAGTATCAATAAAAGTCCATGGAAAAGATGGAGAGGAAAAAGAAGTAATACCAGACACAACAGTACAGGAAAAGAACATAACTTATCCAGTTGATACCAAATTACATTTAAAAATAATCGACAAGTGTTGGAAAATAGCAGAGAAGTTTAGAATCAATTTACGTCAAAGCTACAAGCGAACAGTTCCAAAACTAAGGTTTTCCACAAGATATTTACGCATACCGAAGCGTAAGCAAGAAGCCAGAAAAGCAATATTAAAAATAAAAACAATAGCAGGAAGATTATTACGGGATTTGAACAGGAAATTACCGACAGATGTAAAGAATCAACAGCAGTCACAATTAGCAATAATGCAAAAAGTATTAGAGCAGCAAAGAACGAGCAAGAATAAGATTTACAGTTTGCATGAGCCGGAAGTAAGTTGTATAGCAAAGGGTAAGGAGCATAAGAAATATGAATTTGGGAGCAAAGCGTCAGTCCTGATAACAAAGAAATCTGGAGTAGTAGTAGCAGCGAAGAATTTTAAAGGCAATCCTTATGATGGCAATACATTAGAGTCGACGTTAGAGCAATCAGAACGTTTGCGTGGAATAAAAGCAGATAAAGCATTAGTAGATGAGGGTTATCGCGGAAAATCAGAAATCAATGGAACGGAAATATTACGAGTGCATCAAGCAAATAAAATAAAGTATAGTAAATACAAATGGAAGAATTGGTTTAAACGCAGGTCATCAGTAGAAGCAGTCATAGGTCATTTGAAGAACAATCATAGATTATGTAGGAACTATCTCAAAGGGACACAAGGAGATAGTATGAATTTATTGTTATCAGCAGCAGGATATAACTTCCGGAAGCTATTAATCAAGATAGCTTTATTTTTTGTCCGAATAAACTTAGGATTTTTATTAACAAAAAACATAAAAACGCCGAAAAAAGTGCAAAAATTTTTCGATGTTTATCATAGAGCAGCTTAAAAAAATCGTTTAATGACTTTTTCAGATTTGACTATTTAGTAAATATACCCCTTCAGGATAATTGCTAATATCAAGCGACATAGATTCTTCATTTTTCAAAAAAACATAATAACATTTTTAATAATCAGAAACGGAAGTGAGGTTTCTAATACTCTGTAGTAGCAAGGATTTGTGAGATTCCTCAATTCGTAACAAATGACATCTTATATT
>JAKQEK010000113.1 GCA_029558535.1 Bacteroidota bacterium
AAGAGGGAAAGAAAATGACAAGAAAAGAATGGAAAGCTGAAAAGAGACATATTTGGTGGATTAAACACCAAGCATTGGCAGGAATAATAACAGGCTGTTGTTTACTAATAATTCCTGGATTGATAATTCTATCTAATAAAGAAATGACTTTAGCTTTAGACGAATGGCTTGACGGATGGTTTGGTACAATTGTTGCTGTAATTGCAACACTAATTGTACTGACATTATTCGTTGAAATTGTAATTGGAGTTATAAACAAAGATGAAAGGAGGAAAAGATGAAACAGTATGAAGCAGAAATTTCGTTTATAAACAAAAAAGCAAAATATATTTTATATCCATCCGCTGATAATGAAAAAGAAGCAGAAAAAAAAGCTAGAGAAATACTAGCCAAGTATGAACCGAATTTAACCATTAAAAAAGTTAAATTGAGAGGAAGTATAAAATAATGTTTTAATTTTGTTCCTTTTTTAACCAAATTAGACAAAAAACACCTAAAAAACAGCATTATAACATACTTTTACAGAATGTAATTACATATATTATATATAGTTTTAATTTTGTTCCTTTTTGGAACAATGAATGTACTATACAAATGTTTAGTAGTAAAATGTAAAATATAGATAAAAATTGTAATTATCCTGTTGTAATATTATAGAAAAATGGTATAATTAAATTATAAGGAGGTTCAGAAATGATAGATGGAAGAGAAGCAAGGATAGAAAAATGTTGGATGACTTTTGCAAGAGCTGTAATTGAAGATGCTCTTAAAGAAAAAGATAGCCAGTTTTTTCTTGATCCACGGTCAGTATTTCCAGAATTGTCTAAAATGGCAAAATTATCGAAAGATGATTTGCTACAGTATGTAAAGAATAACTTTTAATAGGAGGAAAGAAATATGTTGTTACAGAATGATTTTCCGAAGTATTTTATGGATTTGGCTCAAAATATTGTAACTAAAAAAGCCAATATCTTCAGATTTGTTTGTAGTACAGGTGATAAACTTGTAGCTACAAATATGGATGAAACATTAGTACAGTGTGGGAACTATAAAGAAGGCTTTTACAGTCCCAAAGAAAGTGCTGTACTTCAAAAACTATATATTGAAGATGAATTTAAAAATGCTTATGAAGAAAAGGGTAAAGAGCCTTTTGAATCATGCATAGTAGATCAAAAGGATGTGTTCTTTTATGAAGTGAATAATTCTGTAAGGAATAAAATAAAAATTGCAGAATTGTATACTTCAAAAGACCCAAAAAGAGAATATATGCAAGGAGTATTTTTCGATAAAGAAGGAAAAATTGTAGCCACTGATGGAAGAACTATGTATATAACAGATGGTATTCCTGAATTTCCAGAATGTCAAATAAAAGTAACAAAAACATTATTAAAAATTCTGGATATTGCAGATTATGTTGAAATGGGAATAAAATATAAGAATATTAAAAATTATGAAACTAATCAAGAAGTAAGAACAGCTAAAAATATTGTTTTCAATTTTAAAATTGGTACTTCGGAATTTACATATAGTAACCAATTAATAGAAGGTAAGTTTCCTAGGTGGAAAACAGCAATTCCAGAAAAACAAGACTTCCATGTAACACCTTTTGATAAAAAAATATGGAAAGATATATATTCAGCAAGCAAAAAATTGCAACCGAAGAATGATAAAAATTTATGTTTTACAATAGAAGATTCAAATCATGTAACTATTACTAACATCAGTAATAATATCAATTATGCTACTATAGAATGGAATATTGAACCTGATATAAATAAAAGAAATGTATTTGCTTTTAATGCAGATTATTTGAACATTCTATTAACCAAAAGTGGTGAACTTATTGATATTGGATACACCGATTTTCTAAGAGCATTTACTTTTACCTATAAAAATGGTTCAATTGCAGTAGTTATGCCATCACAAATAAAGGAATATTAAAATGGATATAAAGAACTTTTATTCATTGATTATAACAGTACCACAAAAAGCAATGAAAGAAGCATACATACGATCTGTATTAGAAGCAGTTTTTTTAGATAATTCATATATATGTAAAAATAAATATATAGATTGCGATATGCTTCTAAAAGATTTATTAGAAAATTATGGAAATGGCACTTACAGAATTATAAAAAACAATATATATGAATATACAAAAAATGATAATAAGTATACTAAAAAAATAAATGCTGTAATTCCGAATGATATTATAAAAAAAGCGATAGAAAGAGCAAAAATGGAAAAAGTGTATGTAAATGGGAATTTTGTTGATATGAGTAAACTAGCAAAAGAACTTTTTATACTCT
>JAKQEK010000187.1 GCA_029558535.1 Bacteroidota bacterium
ACATTCACTTATAAAAAGAAATAAAAAATGGCATCAGTAATTGATATTAGTGGGTTGACGTTAAACCCAAAGGAATCTACAGAATTTCAGAAATTCGTAATCGAAAAAACGTTTGAAAGACCCGAAATAAAAGCACTTCACGCAGTGTATACGGGCGTAAAAATGGACGAGCAAATAGTATTAGCCTCACAATTAGGGTTAACAGGTAAAAAATCAACAGGTTGCACTCGAGTATCAAGTGGGGCGAAATCGGTACTTACTCAAAAATACTGGAGCCCACAAAAAATTGAGGATTTATTTGAAATGTGTCAGGCAGAATTGAACGCTAAATTCAAAGCATATTTTGACAAAATAAATTCATGCAAAGAAATGTATGATATATCAGGTTCAGATGAGGAAATATTCTTATCAATACTATTTGAGGAAGCTATATATCCTACTATTTATCGTGCGTCATGGTTTGGCGATAAAGACATAGCGGCTGCAACGAGTTCAATAGGTGGATTAATTGATTCAAAAAATATTGATTTCTTCAATTATTTTGACGGAATATTTAAGCAAATTTTTTCCGGTGTTTTTAGTGGCGATATTAAACATGTAGAAATTTCACAAAATAATTTAAATACAATATCAGCACAAAAAAATCTTTCAGACGGGTTCGCTGTAGATTTATTTGAAGCCATGTGGGATAAAGCTGACGCGCGGTTAAAGTCAGATGCGACTTCACAATTCTATTGTTCAAATCTAATTTGGGAAAACTATAGAAAATATTTGCAATCAAAAGGCGAAAACTTTACTATTCAATACACTCAAGAAGGGGTTAATCAAATAAATTGGAACGGTAAAAAAGTTATAAACATGAATACGATATGGGACATCACATCTCAATCATACATGACTAACAACACTACCGATAAAGCTTATTTACTTCCAAATATTTGTATTTTATCAACTCCGTCAAATTTGCCTATTGCAACTTTGAACGAAGATGATTTCAATACTCTTGAAATTGGATACGAACAAAAACCAAGAAACGCCTGGTTTGCATATGGGTTCACGCTTGACGCAAAAGTAGTTGAGGATTACATGGTAGTTGCAGCATACTAAAATAAACGGGGGTATAAAAGCCCCCTATTTTTAACTTTAAAAAATAAACACATGAAAAAAATATTTGGATTAATAGCAATTTTGTTAGTGGCTTCATTAAGTTACGGACAAACAGTAGTAAATAATTCTGCAAACCTTGTAAAAGGTGCAGGAATAAATGACACTATCACAAAAGGTCAGACAGTAAATACTGCATTCTACGTTTCGCCTTATTGTGAAAAAGCGTCCTTTCAAGTAACGGCTGCAAAAATTAGCGGTTATACGAAAGTGAATTACATTTTAGAAAAATCTTACGACTATGCAACTTGGTATCAAATAGATACAGTAAAAATTTCAAGTTCAGCTGCTGTGGTTAAGGGTAAAATGGATATTAAAGACGTAAATGCACCGTATGTTAGAATTAGAGCGGTAGGTATTGATTCTACGCAAAAAAACAGATACACATATAATGTAATTCTTAAAAAAGCACAATAATGAGCTGCGAAACTAAAATATTCAAAGATATTACAAGCGATTGTAATATGCCAACCCCCGGCATCGAAGTCGAAGCTTGGGTGTTCAATCGAAGTGAAATAAGCACTACTTATTCAAGTGCTGACACAAATCAAATTACAGATATATCAATGGTAGGTAGTGCAACAGCATTCAAAATCAAAGGTTATAAAAAGAATTTGAATTGTGGTTCTGATGTTGTTGTTTCGGACGATATGCCAAAACGATTTAATCACTATTTCTCATTCAAAAATTTCGAGTTTGATACAGAAAGCTTGCGAAACGTAGACAATTTGGACGATTTATGTATCGTTGTTGAGCGAAAAGACAAGCCTTCAGACGGCGACGGTATATTTGTTGGATACGGATTCAAGAGCGGTTTATTTGTTTCTTCCGATACTCATAGAGCTTGGGAAAACAATGGCGTTCGTTCTGTTGAGATGACTTCAATTGAGGGCGGTTATGAGCCTCACAGTCAATATGTGGTATTCGTTGCAGACGTAACAAGTCCATATACAGCAACTAAAACAATGCTCGACGCTTTACTCCCCACAGTTCCATAATGGTAGACGAAGTAAAAAAAATACTATCACATAGTTCGGGGGAGGTAATAGCAGACCCCGAGCTATGTTTTTCGCTCATAAAATGCTATTCAAGACTATATAAAGGGGGCTGCTCTGTTAGAACTTGTAAAAATTCACTATCTTTGTATTATAAAATATTACAAAAAAACGGAATCGAAATGGCGACAATCAACGAACAAGCAAAAGAAAGAACATGTGTACCTGCCTTTAAAGGCATCAAGTACATATCACGTGCAGCAAAATATTTCAATGCTGATTTATTAACTGATAGAGATGCGATATTCCTATTGCAGCATAAATGTTTAACCGAAGAAGACTTTATTAAATTACCTACCGGTTGGAATACAGGACAAGAAGACTGTATTTTAGAAATTGCTGATTTATTAGCTCAAGGAATGAGCGTAAAAGCAATTAAAGAAAAGTACAAAGACGTTAAGGAAATAGGCGGTAAGGAATGTACAAAAGAATTGTGGACTGAATTAATCAAAGAAGCAAGAAAACTAAATGAAGTTAGTAAATAAGGAAATAGAGCCACGCATTGAGGTCAAACTCAATAAGAATATCAAAGATGATGTTTCGAGCGGTATCATGACATACGGCGAAAAAAACGATTATCCGGATATTATTGAGAAACTCATATACGGTTCGCAAACGGGCAAAAGTGCGGCAAATTTATTAAGTAAATTTATTGCAGGCGATGGATTTGTTCAACCTGTTGGTAATATTGAAATAGGTAAAGATATAAGAGGCAAAAAAATAACAGTCGATAAATTGCGACAACAAATATCAGAATCATTGGCTTTTTTCGGTGGGGTGTATTTACATTCAAATGTATCTATTGACGGTGTGTGTAATGATTTTAAGATATTGAATTTTAAAAATTGCAGATTTTCAAGAATGGACGATACCGGATATTGTTCGCGAGTTGCTTATAATGATAATTGGTTAAAGCCTAAAGAGACGGTATTTTTTAATACTTTCAACCCCGAAATGGCAAAAGAAAATATAAAAAAATATGGTCAAGAATACAAAGGGCAGGTGTATTTTCAATTTCTAAATGATACGTACTTATATCCTTTGAGTCCTTTCGATTCTGTTTATTTAGATATGGATACTGAAAATCAAATACAGATATTCAAGAACAGAGAGATACGCAACGGTTTCACTGATAAAATAGTAATGGTAGTAGAGAAAATGAATTCAGATGAAGAAGCCGAAGAAATGGTAGACAAATGCAAATCATTCGTAGGGGCTGATGGGGAAAAACTACTATTATTTGAGGCTGAATTTGACGAAACAGGGAATATTCGGGGCAATAATTTTAAAGTTGAAAAAATTGCAACAAACATAAACGATAAACTTTTTGAAAATTGGGAGGTTTCAATACCGAACTCAATACGAAAAGCAGCGTATGGGCTTCCTGCGGTACTTATAGACTATCAACAAGGCACATTGTCCGCAGCGAGTGGCGAAATGCTTACGCAAGCGGTAAGCGTATACAATGCATATACGCGTGATTTACGTAAAAAAGTAGAAGAAACATTTGCTGAAATAATGAAATACAGCAAAAACGAAACTTTAAAAACTAATATTGATTGGAGTTTAAAGGAGGTACAATTATGATTACTTGGGCAAAACAACAATCTATCAAACCTATTGCAGCGAACTCACAAAAGAGGTTTACGCAAGTTGAAAAAGAAGTGTGTGATTATGAAATAAGTAATCTTATAGGTCAAAAACTATATTCGCAAATCGAAGAAAACCCGGGAAATTATAAAGATTTGTTGGAGGGCTGCACGTTTGAATATTGCGGCGAAACTACTTCACATAAAGGTTTAGAATATGTAATTGCATATCTTGTGTTTGCGGCTTATTCGTTGGAGAATAATCTGCAAGATACATATACGGGAATGGTTCAAAAGCAACGCCCTGATTCTGAAACTGCACCGATAGGACTTGTTAAGAATTTGGCACAACGAAATAGAGAAATAGCTTATAACTATTTTGAAGCTACGAAGAAATACATAGAAATAACATTCGATTGCGAACAAAGAATTGAAAAAACTAGATACCGATTAATTGGCATTAAAAAAACTGAAAAATGAAAAGATTTTGGAGCAATATAATAGAACAAAAAGCTGCGACATCGTGGTATAAGCGAACATTAACGGCATTCAGCGAAAATAGTACAAACTTATTAGGTCATTTATTTGACAAGTTTGTGAGAACTCCTGAATTGCAGTTTGCTGAAAATATAGGATTATCTTACGATACGGATAGTGATTCGTTTTTTATTAAATTGCAGAGCGGCACCTCAGTTACTGTTGTCGGCAACAATATGAAGCCTGAATTAATCACATTCAAAACACCATCTGAATTGACAGGTACGAATGCGATGGATTTCAACTTAAATCAAAATTGGATAGTATATTTAAGTGGAGAAACAACAACAATAACGATGACGCCAATTGCTAAATCAGCCGTTTTTACTTGCAATATCGAAGTAGTCCAAGATGCAATAGGAGGACGTGATTTAGTGCTTGTAGATGTAGATGGAAAAGCTGTTGTGAATACGCAGGAGTTTGATTTTACAAGCGGAGGGGCAAATGAGCGATGTTTTATCACAATAAAATATTGGGTAACAGGATATAGATATTTAGTAGATAAATACATATAAAGATATGGAAATAATATTACCAAACAATGCAATTTTCGATACTGAATTACAGTTTGAAAATCAAACGCAAGAATGTCAAGAATACTTCTTTGAAGTGATGAATGCAAGTGAACCAACAACTATTGAAGATAGTTTTAAAAGACCTTTAAAACAAACTTGGAATGTAGATTCAATAGGGTTTCAAGTTTCAAGAATTACAGAGTATTCTCACGATTCAGATAGTTGGAATTTTGATAAACAATATCACGAAACAATACGCAAAGAATGGCATGAAGATAAAATTTATCAAATAATAATGAGTGATTCTCAATATACCGTCATATCAAAAGAAAATATTGATTTTGTATATGCAGAGGCAAAAAAACGAGAAAGTTATCTTGAAAATGGATATATATATCAATATACAGATATTCTTCTTGATGAACATAGA
>JAKQEK010000198.1 GCA_029558535.1 Bacteroidota bacterium
CATTATTGGCCAGCGCACCCGAAAAAAATACACCTTGGGTGATGAACTGCTTGTTGCTGTAAAAAATACCGATATTATTCGCAAACAGATTGATTTTATCATTTACGATGAAAACAGACAGCATGAAATTAATCCGTTTAGGAGGAGTGACAAGCAAAGGAATTCAAACAGGTTTAAAGGCTCACCAAAACGAAAAGGGAGAAGGTAAGTATATTCATAAGGATTCTTTACTTTTAGCGCAATGGAAAATATTAAAGTTATAGAGCGAAGAGGAGCAAAAAAAATTATCTCCATCTTTTTTAAGTTTCTAATGACGGATACGATAAACTCATTTTTATTACTCTTAAAAAAGAATCGGAAATGCTCTTTTGATGATACTAAATATCATGGAATTAATTTAGGTAGCAGCACAACTTCTCCTCAGGGCTGGATAGGAATCAGTGGCGGTGTTACTATTCTTTTGTTGAATATGCCCGCCTTTGTATTGCGCCTGATTTATCCTTTTTCAAGCAGAAGTAAAAAAACTCCATTCGGTGAGTTTTATAAAAAAGTAAAATCGTCACGCATAATGCATCATAATTTGTTTTATGGGATTCCTTTTAAAAATGACGTTGTATCCAATGTTTTCACAAGTCATTTTTTTGAACATCTCTCTTATGATTCTGCAATCTTTCTGGCTATGGAATCTTATCGCGTACTTAAACCGGGAGGCATGTTTCATATTGTTGTTCCGAGCCTAAATAGTGATGTAAACAAACTAAAACAGGCCACTCAAGAATACGATAATGGGAATCCTGCTGCAGCACGAGAATTTTTAACTGAACCTTATGTTGATTTAACAGATCCATTCAGCCATCATCGTTATATGTATGATTTTGATGATATGAAAATATTACTCGAAAAAGCAGGATTTAAAAATATAACACAGGTAGAACGTTATAAAGGGGCTATGCCCAATATTCAACCTCTTGAAAACAGACCGGGCTTAATTGTTGAAGCAGTAAAAGAATTATAGAATATAATTTTCTTATTTTCTGTAAAAGTTCATTTCGTCAATATAGTCTGCTACTTTTTCAGGCATCATAAAACGCACATCTTTTTTTGATTTAATAGCATTACGAATAAATGTAGATGATATTTCCATCAATGGTGCTTCAATAAATTTTACTTTAGGATGATTTTTAAAATCTCCACCGTCAAACCCGGGGCGTGGATATATGTAGATAGAATAATATTCCAGTATCTGCTCATAGTTTTTCCACTTATGAAAAGTATGCAGATTGTCACTACCCATAATTAATACAAACTCATGCTGCGGAAATTTTTCCTGAAGGTGTGTAAGTGTGTTAATGGTGTAAGAAGGTTTTGGTAAACCAAATTCAATCTTTGAAACTTTCATTTTACGATAGTCGCCAATGGCTAACTCCACCAGTTG